>CALUNB010000021.1 GCA_944321885.1 uncultured Bacteroidales bacterium
TCGCCCCCCAAAGACAGCTTGGTCTCGGCCATGCTCAAGCAAAGGAACGCTTGGCATGGCGCTCGACTTTCGCTATCGCTGACTGTCGTCGAAGATAGCTTGGTCTCGGCCATGCTCAAGCAAAGGAACGCTTGGCATGGCGCTCGACTTTCGCTATCTTTGCAGGTTGAGTAAATCGAAGAAAATGGAAAAGAAACATCCCCTCGTCAGCCTGATTATGGGCAGTACCTCGGACTACCCGGTCATGGAAGCGGCTGCCAAATTCCTGAACGAACAGGAAATCCCTTTTGAAATCCTGGCCCTCTCGGCACACCGGACTCCTTTGGAAGTCATTGATTTTGCCCGGAACGCACAACAAAGAGGCGTGAAGGTCATCATCGCGGCTGCCGGCATGGCCGCCCACCTGCCCGGCGTGATTGCGGCCTTGACCCCGCTGCCGGTCATCGGGGTCCCCATCAAGTCGAGCTTGGAAGGCATGGATGCCGCTTTGGCCATCCTGCAAATGCCTCCGGGAATCCCGGTAGCCACCGTGGCCATCAACGGTGCTTTGAACGCCGCCATCTTGGCCTTGCAGATTCTCTCGACCGGAGAGGACGGACAATCCAAAGCCTTCTTGCAAAAGCTGACAGCATACAAGGAAGGTCTCAAAGGCAAAATCAAGAAAGCCAACGAGGACCTCAAAAGCCACGAATTCGAGTTCCGGGTTCAAGATTAACAAACACTCCTGGCTCCAAGCCAATTACTAATCGATACCGGGGCTGTGTCAAAAACTTTTCCTTGACACAGCCTTTTTCTTTTCCAGACACCCGGATTCCCCCCCCGAAGTCCCAATCTCTCCCCGGCGAATCGTTCCAATCCCAAACAACATTTAGCTGACAAACAAGCACCTTTCCCAAGCAAGTTCGATAAAAAGCCCTGCCAGGCGTTTTCCTTGTACCCTGCGCTGCCAACCAGGCAGGGTTCCGACATGGAAAAGCCGCCTTTTTCCCAAAACCTCCCCCATCCGCCACACCGGATTGCCCGTTTCTCTGCAAAAAACGCTTGTTGGTGGATTTTCCTATTGTCCCCTCTGCTTTGCCTCCAAAACCGTCCGTCGGCCCAAGAAACACTCAACCTGCCTTTCAGCCTGCAATGTGTCCTTGCCCCAAGCCAATACGGGCTTCCCCCAAGCTTCCTGAACCCTGCCCTGCTATCCATCCATGCCCAGGAAGGGAACCCGCAATACTTTATCGGAAGTTCGGCTCAAATGGGTTTCATCAAAGAAAACGGGCTTTACAGCCTTTCTTCCGGAATCCGATACAAGAAAGATGCTTGGAACATCCATTACCTTTACAAAGGGTTCCCGGCCCTGAACCGGCAAGCGGCCGGTCTCGGTTACGCCCGCAACTTCCTCGCCGGTTTCTCGGCAGGCATCAGCGCCACTTACCAATCAACCAGCAAGATAGAAGACCGGAAACGGGAAAGCCTGCTCGACATCGGCTTTTCCTCGGCATTCCAACATAAAGCCTTTTCCTTGAACTTCGCCCTCCATTATCCTGTCGTCTTGCATTCCCGGCAACGCAAGGAATGGAACCGGGCCCTTTCCCTGCAAATCGGAGCTTCTTTCCGGGTCTTCGAAGGTGCCCATATCGGGGCCGACCTCTACAAAGACCTGCGTTACCCGCTCCAAGCCGGTATCGCCTTGAGTTACCTCATCAAGGAGCGTTTCCTGGTTTATGGGCAGACAAGGGTCAACCCGCTGTCCTACCAGCTTGGTTTCGCCTATTCCCGCACTAACCTCCAAGTGGAAATCCATTGCGGCTACCACCCTCCCTTAGGCTTCGAAAGCTCGGCAGGCGTAGTCTGGAAACACCTTTTCAAGGGAAAAACGACTAAGACCACCCGAAAAACCGAAGTATCCCGTAGCGCGTCCCGGCCATGAAACAGAATGCTTTGCGACGGGTACCGGTTCCCAAAACCTTTCGACGGAGGAGAAGCATCCTGCCCAGATGCCTGCTCCTGGCCGCCTACTTCGTTGCCTTGCCCGCAACCATAACCGCAGAAGCCGCACTCGTACCGGACTCCCGCCCCGGCACCGGTAACCGCCAAGGACACCCCCGCCCCCCCAGCGTTCAAGACAGCCTCCAAGACACGCCCGACCAGCCCCCTCCGTTTCCGGAATCCGTGGAAGAAGCTTGGGAAAACCAACTCGAAACCCGGATGGAAAGGTTGGACGAAGCCGGTATCATCCCCGGAGAAGACTGGGAAGAAACCTTGTCCGAACGCAGCTACTATCAAGACAATCCACTCAACCTGAACTCGGTGACAGCCGATGACCTGCGCAAGCTCCGGATTCTGGACGAATGGCAAATCCAAGCCCTGCTCCATTACCGCGAAAGCTACGGGCAAATCGTCCACTGGAAGGAAATCAGCGATTTCGTCCCCGGGTTCAACGACCACACGACCCGGCTCCTGCAGCCCTACCTCTACCTTGGCCCGGAAACGGAACGCTTATCCCTTTCCGGACTCCTCAAACAGGGGAAGCACCAGGTCTTGAGCCGCTACGCCCGCAGCCTCAAAGCGGGAAAAGCATTCCGGGAGGGCAAATACGCAGGACCGCCCGATGCCTGGTACTTCCGCTACCTGTTCAATGCCCGGAACCATATCCGTATCGGTTTCGCCGCCCAGCAAGACCCAGGAGAGGCTTTCGGTCCCTACGGATTCGATTTCTATTCCGGATACTTGGCTCTGAACCAGATAGGCCCCCTGCGCCAATTCGTTGCAGGGACGTATCGTATCGATTGGGGTTGGGGATTGCACCTGCACTCGGGCGGTAGTTTTTACGGAGGCGTGCAACCCGGCCTGATGGCCTCTGTCGGAACGGGCATACGCCCTTTTGCGTCCGGAGCCGAATACGGGTTCCTGCAAGGGGCCGCCGCCGAGTTCCAACTGCCCCGGAATTGGGAAGCCGGTATCCTTTATTCGAACCGGAAACGGGATGGCCGCTTTGAATTTCCCTCGTCCTTATCGTCACCGGATGCCCAGGAATCCGGAAGTGGAGAATCCGGAAGCCCGGTTCCCGCCACCGGACAAATCCCGGGACTTTTGGAAATGGTCAGCTCCCTGCCCCAAACCGGTTACCACCGGACAACCACCGAACAAGCCGGAAAGCACAAACTGAGGGAAGAAATCTGGGGACTGCATGTGGGGAAAAGCTGGAAACAAGCCCGCATGGGCATCAATTTCTCCGCCGGAAAGTTAGGCGGGACCTACAATCCCGGCATGAAAACCGGCCAACAAGCCCGAAGCCTGTTACCCCTCGGCCAAGTTTATATGGAAATGGCCGTTTCTGCACATTACCAAGTTCTTCTGAAAAGCCTGCACCTGTACGGGGAAGCAGCTTTGAGACCTTGGACCCAAGGTCTGGAACCCCCTTGCCAAAGACCGGGAGTACCTGAATCCCCGTCCGGATCCCTGCCCGCCACAAACGGGACGGAGCAACCCGGTTCCAACGGAAAACACCAAAGCAAGAACTTTGCCTATGCCGTCCTGCAAGGTTTGCAATGGAAACCTTCCGAAAGCTTTTCCCTCGCGGCTCGCTACACGTATTACAGCCCGACCTGGTACTTGCTTTACGGCTCCATGCCACTCTCCTTCCCGGCAGCCTCGGCAAAACAAGGCCGTCAAAGACAGGAATTCGAGTGGCAAGCCCTCGCGCTCCTGCCGCATTCCTTCTCGATAGAAACCCAAGCCTATATCCAGGCCAGGCGGACAGCCCAAAGCTTGGTTTCCCTCAACTATTCCCTCAGCGGGAAACTCGCTTATGCCAAAAGGGATTTCGAGCTTTACCTCCAATGCCGCTACGGGGAAAGCCAAACCCGGCAAGGCCTCTCCTTACGCCTCAATTTTGCCTACCAGCTCCCCGCCGGCTTCTTCGGGGAAAGCCGGATGGAAAGCTGGAACTTCGAGCAAGGAATCCTGTTGATGCAGGATTTCGGGTTCGCCCTGCCCGGAAACCGCTTCAAGCTCCGCTTCCGTGCCGCCTTGTTCCACACCCAAGACTATGCCTCCCGGATTTACGCCTACGAACACGATGTCTTGTACGCTTCTTCGGTCACAGCCCTTTACGGACGGGGCATACGCCTTGCCTTGAACCTGCGCTACCAAGCCTGCCGGTGGTTCGTCCTCGAATGCAAATACGCCCATACCTTGCAGGACGGGGTCCGGAAAACGGGAAGCGGGGACAACGAGCGGACAGGCTTCTTGGTCCCGGAAATCAAAATCCAGGCCCGCTTCAAGTTCTGAGCGAAGCAAAAGTCCCGGACAAAGCCGTAGGGAGCCGTTCCGGAAAGGTTTTTTCCCATCTCTTCCCACCCGCATGGAAAAATGTAGTAAGTTTGCAGGTTGGCAAGCAGGCGGTGTGTCATGAAAATTTTTAGAAGCTGTTTAAATTTATTTGTTTAGGCCATCGGGAGGGGATTTCGAGGGATAGCGCCGCGTTTTTCAAAGGAGGATAGCCAAGCTATCTGACGTGAAAAACACAAGCAAGAGCCGAAATAGCCCCCGATGGGCAAACAAAATCCTGAAACCGGTCCCTGAAATTTCAGCCTTTTCAGGATTGTAAGAAATTTTAAACAGCTTCTTATTTTGACACAGCCTCCAGTAGTTCCCAAAGAACAAATCCAGAACGGAAACAAAGATGGAAACGGAAATCGTCAAGATAAAGGACAAGGAGTTCAAACCCTACCTCACTCCTGCGCAAATCAACGACATCATTGAAGACCTCGCCCGGAGGATTAACCGGGACTATGCCGGGAAGAACCCGCTTTTGGTCGCCATCCTGAACGGGGCGTTCATCTTCGCCGCCGACCTGGTCAAGAAACTTTCCTTCCCCTGCCGGATTTCCCTGATCAAAGTCAGCTCCTATGCAGGTACGGAAAGCACGCAGAATGTTTGCGAACTGATTGGTTTGCAGGAAAGCATCAAGGACGAGGACGTCATCATCATCGAGGATATCGTGGATACCGGTGTCACGATGTCCCATTTGTTGGAACGCCTGCGGAAAGACCAGCCCAGAAGCCTTGCCATCTGTAGTTTGCTGTTCAAACCGGAAAAATTCACCAAGGACTATACCATCGACTACATCGGGAAATCCATTCCCAACGAGTTCGTGGTAGGTTACGGCTTCGATTATGACGGGTACGGGCGTAACCTGCCGGGCATCTACCAGCTTAAGGACTAAGTTCCAAGCGTTGAATCGCGATGGATTCAACGACTTGCAGGGAATTGCCCCGATGGTGCCGGATTCACCGGATTATCCGCCGAAGAATCCCGGCATCGTTCCCGGTCGTGAAGCCATCCATGAACCTAAGGACTTCCGGAACATTCCGGCCCTTGGCCTCCTCTTGAAATCCTAAAAACAATCAACCATGTTGAATATTGCACTTTTTGGCCCCCCGGGTGCCGGAAAAGGGACCCAATCGGAAAGTTTGATAGCCAAATACGGCTTGTTGTACATCTCCACGGGCGACATCCTGCGCAAGGAAATCGCTTCCGGTTCCGAACTGGGCAAGAAAATCAACGCCATCACCTCCGAAGGCCATCTGGTTTCGGACGAGCTCATCATGAGCATCATCCGCAAAACCATCGAAACCAATCCCCATGTGGAGGGAATCCTTTTCGATGGTTTTCCCCGCAACATCTCCCAAGCGAAACTGCTTGAAAACCTGATGGAAGAATTAGGAACACCTTTCACAGGCGTGTTAAGCCTCGAGGTTCCCCGCGAAGAACTGATTACCCGGCTGATCAACCGGGGCAAGGTTTCGGGTCGCTCGGACGACAAGGAAGATGTCATCCTGGAAAGGCTCAAGGAGTACGAAGAAAAGACCTTGCCGGTAGCGGAATATTTCAGCAAGAAGGGCAATTTCTACCCGGTAAAAGGGGTGGGAAGCCTGGAGGAAATCTTCGACCGCTTGGTGGCCGAAATCGAGAAGCACCGCCGGTAAAGCCCGGATAAGGATTTGACCTGCAAACTGTAAAAGCAAATACACAATGAACAACACACCTGGAATTGAAGACGTGAAAGCGGCTTTGAGCCATGTGATGGATCCGGAATTGGGTTCCGACCTGGTGAGCCTCGACATGATCCGGAACATCGTGGTGAAAGGCAAGACCATTTCGTTCGATTTGGTGCTGACCACACCGGCCTGCCCGCTCAAACAAGTCCTGAGCGACAATTGCAGGGCGGCCATTGCCGAATACATTTCCCCCGGATATCAAGTCGAAATCAACCTGACTTCTTCCAAACCGGCCCAGCCGCAGACGGATTTGAGCCAGCTCAAGGATGTCAAGCACATCATCGCCGTGGCTTCGGGAAAAGGGGGAGTGGGCAAATCGACCGTGGCGGCCAACCTGGCCTTGGCTTTGGCCCAGGAGGGCAAGAAGGTGGCTTTGGTCGATGCCGATATCTACGGCCCTTCGATACCGACCATGTTCGGTCTGGAAAACGTGCAGCCCCAAGGCGTACAGGAGGGTGACAAGACCTTGCTGCTTCCCGAAGAAAAATATGGAATCAAACTGATTTCCATCGGGTTCTTCGTGGATTCCGACAAAGGGCTCCTCTGGCGCGGCCCCATGGCTTCGAACGCGCTCAAACAGATGTTCACCGAGGCCTTGTGGGGAGAAATCGACTATATGGTCGTGGACCTGCCCCCCGGAACGGGCGACATCCACATCACCTTGGTCCAGACCCTGCCGGTGAGCGGTTCCATACTGGTTTCCAGCCCGCAGCAGGTGGCCATCGCCGATGTGAAACGTGCCGCCCAGATGTTCCAAGCCGTCAAGGTTCCCATGTTAGGCATGGTGGAAAACATGGCCTATTTCGTGCCTTCGGACATGCCGGACAAGAAATACTACATTTTCGGCAAAGGGGCTTGTGAAAGCTATGCGGCCCAGATGGGCTTGCCGATGTTGGCGCAAATCCCCATGACCGAAGCCACCGCCCGTAGCGGGGATGCCGGGAAGCCGGAAATCCTCGGTGCCGAAAGCCCGGTAACCAAGGCGTTCCGGGATTTGGCGGCGAAGGTCATGACGGCCCGACCCTGCTAAAGCTGGCGGTTTGTCATAAACAGTTGTATTTTATTTATTTCAACACTGTTCATGACCTGCTTTCCCTCGGAAAAGGTCCCGTAAGCCGGAGGTCGAGCCAGATACGGTTCGGCTCTAGGAACAAATTCTTATTCACTAAAATAAAAAAGAAAACAATATGGACGCTCAACAGAAACAAGAAGTGGAAAACCGTGTAAAGCAAATCATCGAAGACCGCATCCGTCCGGCCCTGCAAGCTGACGGCGGTGACATTTCCTTTGTGGAAATGACCGATG
Organism: uncultured Bacteroidales bacterium; assembly: GCA_944321885.1. Lineage (GTDB taxonomy): Bacteria > Bacteroidota > Bacteroidia > Bacteroidales > P3 > Pullibacteroides. The sequence goes on from CALUNB010000021.1 coordinate 7,362, forward strand.
AAGGCGTGGTCAAAGTCCGTCTGCACGGTGCCTGCGGGAGCTGCCCCCGCGCCCAGATGACCCTAAAACAAGGGGTGGAAGTGGCTATCCGCAGCGAGGTTCCCGAAGTGGCCGAAGTGGCTGCCATCGGGTTCTAACAATTGCACGGAAATCCTGACATAGCTAAATTCCAAAGTCCTGAACCTCCGTGCTGAAAAACGGAACAGCGGTATCTGTTTTTTTCCGAAAAATACCGGAAAGAACGTGGCGGACAAACAAGATTTGGAAATTCCAAAATCTTGACCCATCTTTGCCGCCGTTTCCGAAACAGGAACCTTGTGTTTTGTAATCCTCATCGGAGGGCTGGAGAAGCCGGATAAGATGACTGGGTAAAACCAATCTTCTTGTCCGGCCTTTTTTCTGTCTGCACGGCATGGTATCACACAGCCTGCAAAGCAATGGAAAACAGGAATTCTCCAACCCATTAATTTGAAAACCGAACATGCAAAAGACCAACCAAGACCAAAGAGACGCTATCGACCTGAGCACCGTCAACGTGTTTGCCTTGTTCAGGAAATACTTCATCCCCACCCTCTTGGGTATGATTAGCATTTCGGCTGTCACCGTCGTGGATGGAATCTTCGTAGGCCATGGCGTCGGCAGCGACGGCATCGCCGCCATCAACATCTGCTGCCCGGCCTTGATGCTCCTGACAGGAATCGGGCTGATGATCGGGGCCGGAAGCTCGGTCGTAGCCGCCCTCCATCTCTCGCAGAACAAGGAGAAAGCCGCCCGGATCAACGTGACCCAAGCCATGGCCTTGGCTACCATCGCCGCCCTGGTTCCCACCTTGATCGTGATGTTTTTCCCTACCAAAGTCGCCCTGTGGCTGGGATCCTCAGAAAATTTGCTGCCCATGGTCAAAGACTACCTTGTCTGGTTCGCGCCGGCCTGGATTTTCCAATTATGGACGGCTATCGGGCTATTTGCAATCCGCCTGGACGGAAAGCCGAAACTGGCCATGTCCTGCAGCCTCGTCTCAGCCTTGCTCAATGTGCTTCTGGACTGGCTCTTCATTTTCCCCTTGGGCTGGGGCGTGATGGGAGCGGCATTCGCCACAGCCATCAGCGTAGCGGCAGGCGGCATCATCGCCATGGTTTACTTGTTGTTCTACGCACGGCATTTACGTCTTTACCCTGTAAAACTGAGCCGGAAAAGCCTGCGGCTCACCCTGCGTAACCTGGGTTACCAATGCCGGATCGGCTCGTCCGCGCTCTTAGGCGAGGCCACCTTGGCTGTCCTTATTTTTGTAGGAAACTACGTGTTCATGAAATATCTAGGTGACGATGGCGTGGGAGCCTTCGGCATCGCCTGCTATTACACGCCTTTCGTCTTCATGGTCGGGAACGCCATTGCCCAATCGGCCCAACCCATCATCAGCTTCAATTTCGGCCTGAATCTCTGGCCCCGGGTACACCAAACCCGGCGGATTGCCTTGGGGACTGCCATCCTCTGCGGAGCTATCGTCACAGCTGCTTTCTGTTTCTTCCCGGAGGGTCTGGTGGGGCTTTTCATCCCCTTGGATTCGAACGCGGCGGATATCGCGGTAAAGGGATTTCCGTACTTCTCTTCGGCCTTCGTCTTTTTTGTGTTGAACATCACCATCATCGGATACTACCAAAGCTTGGAACGGATGAGGCCGGCCATCGCTTTTTCCCTGCTTAGAGGCTGCATCTTCCTGATCCCCTCGTTCCTGCTGCTGCCGTCATTCCTCGGAAATGAAGGCATCTGGCTGGCATTGGGTCTTTCCGAATTGTTGACCCTGGTCTGCGCCTTGGCCTACAGCTGGACCGTGAAACAGGACAAGGGTACCGAGTCCGGCAAGTAAAAGAATAGGCGGTGTGCCATAAGGGAATCCGGTTGTGCCGAAAACCGGCTGCACATCCCCCCTTCGGACACACCGCCTAAAATACCGCCAAAGGTTCTGGCGGGATACTCGATTATCCAATTTTGGCTTCATCGAAGCCCCTCCGTCCCAGCCAAGCTCAAGCGAGGAGCGAAGTCATGCATGGTGGTCGCCCCAACCCTTTCACCCACGAGCTTCTACAATAATCCTGCCATATATACAGGCAAGCAAAAAACATCCTTGTCTTTCCTTAAATCCTTGGTGTACAAAAGATACCTATAAACCCAAATCGGTCATTAGACTCGCCGAGTGTGTTTCCTGTTTTGAAGAGGGATGCTTTTGTGCATCTTGTTCGCTTCTGTCCGCATCTTGCTCCTCGCTACGCCTCGACGTAGCCCGCTACGCCTTCGGCTAGGCGAGAAGCATGCTGCATGACATAAGCGGACAATCTCCCCAAAGTCTAATGACCGATTTGGGATAAAGGATTCTCGCCGAAAACTTCTGTTGGAATTTATCGAGGGACCTATGTGAGTTATATCCGGAAGACTTGACCTCGATAGGACAAATCTTGTCTTTACGCGAAAGCAGGAAATCTATCTCGTAACTACTGTTACGGAGAGTTTTGCTTTCCTCTTCCATCACCTCCTCCTTGAATGTATAGTAAAAAAGCTCATTGCCTGCACTTTTCAGCATCTGGGCCATTGCGTTCCCATATACATATCCCAAATCCGTACCGAGTTTATCGGAAAGAAGCTTCCGGTATATCTCATTTTCCGTATAATCACGGTCCATGAAAGCAAGGGTAACGAATAAGCCCGTATCCGCAAGGAACATCTTGAAATAATTGTAGTCGGCATGAAGGGAAAAGCTCACACTGGGATCGTTCGCGAACAGAAAATAAACATGCAAGTTACAGAATGGCTCCCTGTGGATAAAAGAATATAGTTCCAGACCTTGCATTATGCATTAAAATCATTATGTTTGCAAAACATAATAAATGCAAAAAGATATGGATTTCGTTGATAGAATAGAGGAAACAGCACGTCTAAGGGATGCTCTCGCGAGAGAGAAGTCCTCCTTAGTCGTGATGTACGGTCGCAGACGATTGGGCAAGTCAACGCTTATCAAAAGGGTGTTGTCGGACACGGATCTTTATTTCCTTGCCGACCGTTCTGAAGGCCAACATCAAAGGTCATTGCTTGCCAAAGTAATCGCGCAAGTGTTCCCTGATTTCGACAAGTTGACATATCCGGATTGGGAATCCATATTTCGTGCGGTCAATTATCGGGCAGACAAACGTTTTACTCTATGCTTGGATGAATTTCCGTATCTGGCGGACCAATCTCCGGAGCTGCCGTCCGTGTTGCAGAAACTGATTGACGAGAAGCAACTGAAGTACAACCTGGTGCTTTGCGGTTCATCACAAACCATGATGTATGGACTGTTTCTTGATGCGACGGCCCCCCTCTATGGCCGTGCCGACGAGACAATGAAACTTACACCGATAAGGTTACCGTATATCCAAGAAGCATTGGAGCTTGATGCGGTAAAAGCCATTGAAGAATATGCCGTATGGGGAGGTGTGCCACGTTATTGGGAACTAAGGGAAAACAGAAGGTCGCTTGATGATGCCCTATGGCACAATATCCTTTCCATAAATGGAATCCTTTACGAAGAGCCGATAAAACTATTGCTGGACGACGTGAAGGATATCGTCAAGACCTCGACGATAATGTCCTATATCGGTACAGGGGCAAACCGGCTTTCCGAGATTGCAGCACGATGCAATGAACCTGCAACCAACCTGTCGCGCCCTCTGAAGAAACTTATCGACCTCGGATTCTTGGAAAAAGATGTGCCGTTCGGGATTGATGAAAAGAACACGAAAAAAAGCCTTTACAAGATAGCAGAGCCGTTCATGGCATTTTATTATCGGTTTGTCGTTCCGAACCGTTCGTTTATCGAGCTGGGTCGCCGATTGCCCATTGAACAGGCTTTGGAAACACATTTTCCGGAGTATGTGGGCATGCAATGGGAAAAACTGTGCCGGGATGCCGTAACAGGCAATCTTGTAAAGGGCGTGGTTTACGGAAAGGCAAAGCGGTGGTGGGGACCTGTGCTCAACGAGGCCAAGAAGCCAGAACAAGTCGAGTTCGATGTAATAGCAGAATCGCTTGACAAAAAGTATCTGCTGGTTGGTGAGTGCAAATGGACCACCCAAGAGAACGGCAATCAGTTGACCACCGAACTTTCCCGTAAAGCCAAGCTGTTACCGTTTGCCAAGAACCACACTATCGTTCCGATTCTCTTCCTTAAACGCGCTCCAAAAGACAATGTCGGGAACGCCTTGTTGCCGGAAGATGTTGTCGCATTAATGAAAATGGCCTGAAACCATTTTGCCGAAAACCGGCGAACCCAACCCCTTCGGACACACTGTAAAGGAACGGATTAAATTATTCATAGCCTACAAAGGAATCGGACAAGCCCGATTCGAAAAAGCCGTCGGGTTCTCAAACGGGTACATAAACAATTTGAAAAAGGCCCCGACCGCAGAAAAACTACAGAAGATACTCAACACGTACCCTGAGTTAAACGAAAAATGGCTTTTGTCCGGGGAAGGGAACATGCTGAAAGACCCTGCGAATAAGACTGATACAGGGCAAGCTGCGCCCACAGTACCCGCCATCCCCTTGATACCCATTTCTGCCATGGCCGGTTTTGGCAAAGAAGCCCAAACTACCCTTGAATACGAGGGCGAACGCTATATCATCCCGGCGTTCAAAGAGGCGGAATTCCTGATTCAGGTGAAAGGAAGCAGCATGTACCCCAACTACAGCAATGGCGACATCGTTGCCTGCAAGAAACTACCGATTGACACCTTTTTCCAATGGAACAGGGTCTATGTCTTGGATACGGAACAGGGAGCCTTGATCAAGAGGGTAAAAGATAGCGGTAAGGATGATACCTTGCTCATCGTTTCAGACAATCCAGACTATGAACCCTTTGAGCTCCACCGGAAGCATATCAAGTCCATCGCTCTGGTGGTCGGTGTCGTCCACATCGAGTAAGACACATAAAAAAACTCCTTGACTGCATTTGCAACCAAGGAGTTGAAGCGTCGGGATGACAGGATTTGAACCTGCGACAACACGCCCCCCAGACGTGTACTCTACCAAGCTGAGCTACATCCCGTCCCTGAAAGGGAGTGCAAAAGTAACACTTTTCGTAAAAATAACAAACTATCTGGCCAAGAATCGAAACTTTTTTTCAAGTCCCCGGATAACGGCCAGCCATCCCGGCCTCTTCCGCGTACTGTCCCTGACTACCCTACCGCCGCATGATTTCCGAACACAAAACCGCCGTGGCCACAGCCGCGTTCAAAGACTCCGCCCCTGTCCGATGACGGGGATGGGCCGGTATCGTCAAACGGGTATCCACATAGGCTTCCAAAGCCGGGGAAATCCCTTTCGCCTCGTTCCCGACAACATACCAAGCTGCCTCCTTGGGCAAGGCCTGGCCGTAAATATCCTCTCCCCGCATGAAAGTCCCGTACACCCGCAAAGACTCCGGTTTCTCCCGGATAAGGGCCATCCAATCCTCCCGAGCCGCATAGACCACCGGAACCATGCCGACCGAACCCATCGAAGCCTGGACGCATTTGGGCTGGAAAACATCGGCACAGGCGGAGGTACACAAAATCCCGTCCAGGCCGAACCAATCCGCGATTCGCAGGATGGTTCCCATATTGCCCGGATCCTGCAAATCGTCCAACAACAAGTAGCAACCCCGGTACAAAGCCTCCCGGGCGTTCCGCTCCAGAGCCGCAAGCGAAACTTCCGGGCAGTCGAGCAACATCCAGACCTGCTGGGGCTCCTTCAAACCGCTAATCCGTTCCAAGTCCTTGGCACTGATGACCAAACGTTCCACCGGACGCTCATGCTTGCGTTCCCACATCTTGATTTGAACCTCGTTACCCAGTTCCGCCCACCAGGAATCCAAAGCCGCCACCACCCGGATCCCCAAGTCCGCCTGGAACAAGACTTCGGCCACCTTGGGGGTCTCAGCCACGAAAACTCCATCCTCCCGGCGGAATTTCTTCTGCTGGTAACTCTTGAAACGCTTGATTTGTTGTTGGGAAAGCATAATCATCTTATAAAAAAAGGCCGCTCCGTTCCCGAAGCGACCCTGAGAATTCAAAATCTGTCGAATAAAGAGTGCAAACCTATTCGGCGTACACTTCCAGTTCGATTTCGGCTTTCACATCGCGATGCAAATCGATTTGCGCCTTGTGCTGGCCGATTTCCTTGATGGCTTCGCCCGGAATCGTGATTTTCTTGCGGTCGATTTCAATGCCGTGTTGTTCTTTCAAGGCATCCGAAATCTGGATATTGTTGACCGAACCGAAAATCTTGCCCGAAGTACCCGCCTTGGCAGCGATTTTCACCACAAGACCCTGCAGCTTGGCAGCCAATTCTTCGGCATCCTTGCGGATTTTTTCTTCCTTGAAAGCACGCTGCTTGAGGTTTTCGGCACGCATCTTCTTCATACCGGGCGTCGCCAGGACGGCATAACCCTGCGGGATGAGGTAGTTGTTCGCGTAACCGTTCTTCACCACCACGATATCATCCTTGTAGCCCAACTTGGCCACGTCCTTGATCAAAATTACTTCCATCTCTCTTCCTCCTTACTTTAACAAGTCACCTACATAAGGCATCAAAGCCAAGTGACGGGCACGTTTGATGGCTTGGGCCACTTTCTTCTGGTATTTCTGGGATGTACCCGTGATACGGCGGGGCAGGATTTTGCCTTGTTCGTTCACGAACTTCAAAAGGAAGTCGGCATCCTTGTAATCGATATACTTGATACCGCTTTTCTTGAAACGGCACCATTTTTTCTTCTTGGTATCGACCGCAATCGGGGTCAGATATTTAATGTCGTTGTCCACTGCCATCGCTTTACTTGTTTTCGGGTTGTTTTTCAGTTGCTTCTTGCTGTTTCTTGGCGTGCTTCTTTTCGTTGTAGGCAATCGCATGCTTGTCCAACTTCGTGGTCAAGAAACGCAACATCTTTTCGTCACGACGGAAAGCGGTTTCCAAGACTTGGATTGCTTTTCCTTCGGCCTTGAATTCTATCAAATAATAGAATCCCGTTCCTTTTTTCTGGATCGGGTAAGCCAGTTTCTTCAGACCCCAATTGTCCTCGTAGACAATCTCGGCTCCCTGCTCGATAAGCAGGTTCCGGTACTTCTTTACCGCTTCCTTCATCTGTTCGTCAGACAAAACGGGAGTCATAATGAAAACGGTTTCGTACTGATTCATTGTTTAATTAATTAAAGGTTTTCAACTACTTAACTCCTTACCGTTACCGCAAAGAGTTTGCAAAGATACGAAAAAAACGCATAGATGCAAATATGTCAGCGGATTGAAACCCAAAGATGCCTAAGGCTTGAGACCCAAAGGCGGCATCGGTAGAGCAAACCCACCTACAGCCTCTTGGACTTAAGCACGCCAAAGCGTCCGGCTTTGCCTGCCGTAACTCCGCTTCAAACGAATGGAACGCCTAAAAATAAAACGACCCGCCAATTTAAGCATTGTAAAGAGGCTTGGCGGGTTCTTGTATCGCAAAGTACTGCAAAAGAAGGGAAAACAGGGTTTACTTCGTATCGTACCCCCACTTGATCCAAATGGCACCCCAGGAGAAACCGGCGCCAAAGGCACAAGCCACAATATCGTCCCCTTTCTTCAACTTCTTTTCCCACTCCCAGAGCAACAAAGGAATCGTGGCCGCCGTCGTGTTCCCGTAACGGTCGATATTGATCATGACCTGTTCGGGCGACACCCCGAGGCGTTTCTGTACTGCGTGGATAATCCGCAAATTGGCCTGATGGGGCGCAATCCAAACCTTCGAGGCATCCAAGTTGTTGCGTTTCACAATCGACTCAGCTACATCGGCCATCTTGACCACCGCCCATTTGAAGACCGCCTGGCCCTCCTGGTAAACATAGTGCCAACGCTTGTCCACCGTTTCGTGCGAAGCCGGATAGAGCGAGCCACCGGCCTTCATGTGCAAATGCTTCCAACCGCAACCGTCCGTCCCCATCACTTCGTCCAGCACCCCGATATTCCCGGTCGTGGGTTCCAGCAAGACCGCCCCGGCCCCATCCCCGAAAATGGGACAAGTGGCCCGGTCGGTATAATCAATCATCGAGGACATCTTTTCAGCCCCCACCAAAACGACTTTCTTGTAACGCCCCGATTCCACATAACGGGCCGCCGTGGACAAGGCATAAACGAAACCAGAGCATCCCGAACTCAAGTCAAAGGCGAAAGCGTTCCGGATACCCAATTTGTCGGCAATCAAACAAGCCGTGGCCGGGAAACGCATGTCCGCCGTCACCGTGGCGCAAATCAGCAAATCCACTTCCTCAGGCTTCAAACCCGTCTTGCGGAACAAATCCTTGACGGCTTCCGCCCCCATGTCGGAGGTGGCCTTGTCCCGTTCTTTTTGGATGCGCCTTTCCTTGATACCGATGCGTTCCATAATCCACTCATCGGTGGTATCCACCATACGGCTCAACTCCTCGTTGGTGAGCACATAGTCGGGCAAATAAGCCCCGACCCCGGTTATGGTAGCATTTATTTTTTCCATGACATTCTCTTTTTAAAAGAGTTTCCGTTCCTTCCCACACAAAAAAGCGGAGCCTCCTCAGGCTTCGCTTTCCTGTACATAAGCGGCGAATAACTTGCGCAAAGCCTCCGTCAAGCCTTGGTCGCACATCCGCTTGGTTTGCAACAACATGTTCCGGATGGCCAAGGGACTGGAAATCCCGTGTCCCAAGAAAACAGGCGCGTTGACCCCCAGAATCGGGCTTCCCCCGTAAATCTCATAGTTCATCCGGTCGAAAAGGGGATCGGAAATCCCCCGTTTCTGCATCAGACGGTAAAAAGTTTCCACTTCCTTGAGCAAGATGTTCCCCACAAAACCGTCGGCCACGATGACCTCCGCCCGGTTCTTGAACATCTCCCTGGGTTCCATGTTCCCGATGAAATGGATATGGGGACATTCCTTCAACAAAGGGAAAACACTCTGGCATTGCAGGTTCCCTTTTCCATCTTCGGTTCCCACGTTCATCAATCCCACACGCGGATCGGCATAACCCAGCACGTACTTGGCATAGATACTACCGATGACGGCAAACTGGACCATGACTTCGGGTTTGGCATCAGGGGTCGTACCGATATCCAACAACACGCTGTAAGCCCCGTCTTCCTCCTGGGGAACGGCGGCGCAAGTACAAGGCCGGATGACTCCCGGGATACACTTGAGATGAGTGACGGCACCAGCCAGCATGGCCCCGGAATTCCCGGCGCTGGCAAAGGCATCCAATTCCCCTTGGGCCAACATCCGGAAACCAGCGGCGATACCCGAATCGGGTTTTTCGGACAAAGCCTTCAAAGGTTTTTCATCCATGGCAATGCAGTCGGGCTGGTGGGAAATATCGAAACGGTCTTCTCCCACCCCTCTGTCCACCAATTCTTTCCGAATCAAATCCTCGGGGCCGAGCAACACAATCCGGTTCCCTTCCCCGATGGAATCCAATGCGGAAATAGCACCTTCTATGGTAGCCGAGGGCGCGAAATCACCCCCCATCACGTCCAATCCGAATCTCATATAGAACAATTTATGCCACAGAAGCAGGTACAAAACAAGTTTCCCCGTACGAAAGAGGGGAAACAAGCGCCACCCTGCCTCAAGGCAACAGGTATGAAAACAGGCCGCAAAAGGCCAAAATACAGCCGGACACATCTCCGGGACGATGCCGTCCAACCCGCACCGACGGCAAAGCCATGGACGGACGCACGGCACCCCGTTCCGGGCGATGAAAGGATCAAGCCTTGGCCGTATTGGTTTCCATCACCTGCTTGCCACGGTAATAACCGCATTCGGGACAAACATGATGGTACAAAACCGGCGAACCGCAGTTGCTGCAAGTAGCCAAAGCAGGCATTTCCAATTTGTCGTGGGTTCTTCTTTTTCTGGTTCTGGTCTTGGAGAACCTCCATTTGGGATTAGGCATCTTCTTATCGTATTTTAACGTTTACAATCTTTTTCAAATTCCGCCGGGATTTGCCGGGATTTTGCCGGTCCCGCACCCGGATCCGTTTCAAGGAAAGGCCTTCGAGCCTCCCTTTTCCAAGTTCCCCGGTCGTCCAGGGCTCCATCTTCCAAGAAACGTTTTCCGCGAAACGCCCCGCTCAATCTTCCGATTCCATCCGCGAGCGCAACTCCGCCAAAGCGGACCACCGAGGGTCGGTAGCGGCTTCCTCTTCTTCTTTCCGTCCATAGAAAGCCAGCATTCCGGGGTCGCAGGCAGGAATCCCATCTTCATTTTCGGGACAGAAGCACTGCATGGGACGGCTCAACACCAATATCTCATGGAAGTAGGAAGCCACATCCACGGCACTTTCCTTTTCGGGGATGGCCCAATAATCGTCTTCCTCCGTCTGCCTCGACACCTCCGCAGAGACCTTTGCCACCACCCTTTCTTGCCAGGAAACAGGGAACTCCACCTCCTGCAAGCAACGGTCGCAACGGGTCTTGGCCGAGCCTTCGAAACGGAACTCCATTTCCATCAAACGTCCGTTTTTCCGCATTTCCATTTCCACGCGGACTACGGGCGCGAAGAACACGTCCGTCTCGGGAAAGAGTTCCATAAAATCCTGACCTATGGCAAATTCAAAACGGTGAACCCCATCCTCGAGGCCCGAAAAAGCCACACGGTATTCTCGTTTTTGTTTCGACATACAGGCCAAAATTAGCGTGCAAAGGTAATACATTTTCCGGAATCCCACCCCGATGGGCAGCAAAAACCTGAAACAGGAGGCTCGACCGGCCCGGATTTTGCCACCCGCCAATTTTGTAGTACCTTTACAGGTTTTTGCGGACCGGCACACATCCGGTTCCGGCTTGGATTTTTCGAATTTGACAATGATTTTCAATACTTTGAAAACATCCGCTTCGCTGGGATGGAAAAGTCCTTTTCCTCCGCGCAGGAGCCGCAAAAACAATGATCGTAAAAAATTCGGAACACTCTGAACACACGTTTTTTGAAGATATGGACACATCATCACAAGCCGTAAGACAAGCCTTTTTGGACTTTTTCACCTCCAAAGGCCATCATATCGTTCCCTCAGCCCCCATGGTCATCAAGAACGACCCGACCTTGATGTTCACCAACGCGGGCATGAACCAATTCAAAGATATTTTCCTGGGAAACACCGAACGCCGATACCCCCGTGTGGCCGACACCCAGAAATGCCTCCGGGTTTCGGGAAAGCACAACGACCTGGAAGAAGTAGGACACGACACCTACCACCACACCATGTTCGAGATGCTGGGAAACTGGTCCTTCGGCGACTATTTCAAAAAAGAGGCCATCGCCTGGGCCTGGGAATTCCTGACCGAAGTGATGAAGATAGACAAGGACCGCCTCTACGTGACCGTGTTCGGCGGGGATGAACACGACCATACCGATAAGGACATGGAAGCCTACGGCTACTGGATGGAACACATCGCCCAAGACCGCATCCTGTTCGGCGACAAGCACGACAATTTCTGGGAAATGGGCGACACGGGGCCTTGCGGTCCCTGCTCCGAAATCCATGTCGACCTCAGGCCGGACGAAGAACGGGCCAAAATCGACGGAAAGGACTTGGTGAACCGAGACAACCCCTTGGTAATTGAAATCTGGAACCTGGTTTTCATGCAATACAAACGCATGGCCGACGGGCATCTGGAAGAACTGCCCTCCAAGTGCATCGATACCGGGATGGGATTCGAACGCCTCTGCATGGTGCTCCAAGGCAAGAAATCCAATTATGATACCGATGTGTTCCAACCCCTGATTTCCGCCCTCGCCCAAGCTTCCGGCATCGCCTACGGCAGCAACCCGCGTTCCGACGTGGCCATGCGTGTCATCGCCGACCATATCCGGGCGGTCAGCTTCGCCATCGCCGACGGGCAACTCCCGTCCAACAACAAGGCAGGGTACGTCATCCGCCGTATCCTGCGCCGGGCCGTACGCTACGGATGCAGCCACTTGGGTTTCAACGAGGCTTTCCTGTATAAATTGGTCGATATCCTCGAAACCCAAATGGGTCGCCATTTCCCCGAACTGACACGCCAGAAAGACCTGATAAAGAAAGTCATCCACGAAGAGGAGAACACCTTCCTCAAGACCCTCGAAACCGGTAACCGCTTGCTGGACCAGATGGTGGCCAAGCTCAAGGAACAGGGCCGGGACACCCTCGACGGGGCCGATGCTTTCGTGCTTTACGACACCTACGGTTTCCCCTTGGATTTGACCGAGCTGATGCTCAGGGAACAAGGGTTCAAAGTGGATGTCCCGGGCTTCGAAACGGAAATGCGGAAGCAGAAAGACCGCTCCCGCCACGATGCCGCCGTCAGCTCGGACGACTGGGTGGAAGTGCATCCTAACCAGGAAGTGACCTTCGTCGGCTATGACAATCTGGAATCCGAAACCCGGATCCTGCGTTACCGCAAGGTCAACAAGAAAGGGAAAGACCTCTACCAAGTGGTCATGACCCCCACGCCTTTCTATGCCGAATCGGGAGGACAAACGGGTGACCGGGGCTATATCGAAGACCTGGAAAGCGGTGAAAAATACCCTGTCCTCGACACGGTCAAGGAAAACAACATGCCCATCCATTGGATGGCCAAGCTGCCTACCCGGCCCGAAAACGGTTTCAAAGCCATCGTGGATGCGGCCAAACGGATGCAAACGGCCTGCAACCACACAGCCACCCACTTGATGCACTATGCCTTGCGGAAAGTTTTGGGAACCCATGTGGAACAAAAGGGCTCCTTGGTCAACGAAACCGAACTGAGGTTCGACTTCTCCCATTTCCAAAAAATGGGTGCGGACGAAATCCGCCAAGTGGAAAGAATCGTCAACAGCCTGATACGCCAAAACATAAGCTTGGATGAGCATCGCGACATGCCCATCGAGGAGGCCCGCAAGATGGGTGCCATGGCCCTTTTCTCGGAAAAATACGGGGACAAGGTCAGGGTCATCCGTTACGGGGAATCGGTGGAACTCTGCGGGGGAACCCATGTGCAGGCCACCGGCCAAATCGGTTTCTTCAAAATCCTGAGCGAAGGGGCCGTGGCTGCCGGTATCCGCCGTATCACGGCCGTCTGCGGTGCCAATGCCGAAATTCTCATCTATACCCTCGCCGACCAGATCAGCGAAGCCAAGGAGATTTTCAAATCGGGAGCCGACTTGATTGGGAACATCCAGAAATTGGTGGAAAACAACGCCAAACTGAAAAAGGATGTGGAAAACTATGTCAACGAACGCATCGGGCAAATCCACGACAAGATGCTGGCCCAGAAACGCATCGTAGACGGTATCCCCTTGATTTTCTCACTGCGGGCATGCCCGGGCGAATTAGCTAAACAGGTGGCCCTGTCTTTCCGCAAGGACATGGCAGACGGAGTAGTCATCGTAGCGGGGGTGCAGGACGACAAGGCGTTCCTCCATCTGCTCTTCGGGGACAATTACGTCAAAGCCGGACACCATGCCGGAAACACGGTGAAGGAAGCGGCCAAGCTCATGGGCGGAAGCGGAGGCGGCCAAGCTTTCTTCGCCACCGCTGCAGGTTCCAAAACCGAAGAACTGTTGAACGCCATCCGGGAAGTTTTCCGGATTAACGGAATCAGCGAAACCGGTACAACACTTTAGAAAAGTTCCCACCGAGGTCGCTCCATCCGGATTGAACAGCGTCCAAGGACGAGGTTCCAGATTGGAAGCGACCTGAAGGAAACGACAGGCCCATGGCAAAGAAGAAATCGGATGTTTATTATTTGGATCCGGCTTCACTTTCGGTCAAGAAAGTGAAAGTCAGCACACGGCAACGGGTTTTCCGCTTTTTGCGGAGCCTGTTCGTGCTGGGTTTCCTCTTTGCCGCCGCTTTCGTCGCCTCTACTTATTTCGTGGAATCGCCCCAGGAGAAACAGCTCTCCAAGGATCTCTATGTGGCCGAAACCCGATACCGTTACCTCAGCCAAAGGGTGGATGAGCTGGAAAAGGTGCTGGAAGACATCCAGAACCGGGACAACAACCTCTACCGGATGATTTTCGAAGCCGAACCTCCCCAACCCAAGAACGGCCTTTACCGGAACTACACCGAGTTCAACAGCAACCAAATCGCGGATGCCATCGTATCCACTTCCAAGCAAATCGACAACCTGGCCAACGAACTTTACGCCCAGTCCATCTCCTTCGACCAGATTTACGAACTGGCCCGGCAAAAGGACAGGCGCATGGAATGTATTCCGGCCATTTACCCCGTCAGCAAGCACACCAGCCATATGAGTTCGGGTTTCGGATACCGTTTCCATCCCATTTACAAGGTATTGCGCATGCACACCGGCGTGGACATCGCCGCGCCCAAGGGCACGCCCATCTATGCCACCGGGGACGGGAAAGTAACCGTGGCAGCCCGCAATGCACCAGGGTACTCAGGCTACGGGGTGGTCTGCCGTATCGACCACGGCTTCGGTTACGAGTCCTTGTATGCCCACATGGACGATTTGGCTGTCAAGAAAGGGGCGGAAGTGAAACGCGGGGACATCATCGGCTACGTGGGTACCACCGGGGCATCGAGTGGCTACCACCTGCATTACGAAGTCCTGGTCAACGGCAAACGGGTCAACCCGGTATATTACTTCTTCATCGACATTTCGCCGGAAGAGTTCCTCGAAATCTTCGAAAAGTCGCAAGAAGTGAACCAAAGCTTGTCGTAAACCGGAAAACGGGCATCCCACAAGAACCGCCCTTATTGAAAGACACCATGGAAGAATCCAAACGGAAAATGTTTTACACGATTGGCGAAGTAGCGGCCATGTTCCGGGTCAACACTTCGCTGATACGCTTCTGGGAACAGGAGTTCGACATCATCCAGCCGCAGCGCAACAAGAAAGGGAACCGCCTGTTCACCCGGAAGGACGTGGATAATTTCCAGATTATCTACCACTTGGTCAAGGAGAAAGGTTACACCTTGCAAGGGGCCAAGGAGCAATTGAGAGCCAAGCCCGTGGATGCGGGGACCGCCCGGATGGAAATTGCGGGCAGTTTGCGCCAATTGAAATCAATGCTATTGGAACTTAGAGACTTATGCTGAACTTCATTCATTGGAACCCCGACCCGGTGGCCTTTACGGTCTTCGGGCTTGAAATACGCTGGTACGGAGTCATGTTCACCATCACCTTCCTTTGCGGATGGTGGTTGCTGAACCGCATGTTCAAACAGGAAGGAAGGAACCCGGAACTGGCCGATACGCTGCTATGGTATGTGGCCCTCGCGGTCATCATCGGGGCCCGTTTGGGACATTGCCTGTTTTACGACCCCCAATTTTACCTGAGCCATCCTGTCGAAATCCTCAAAATCCGGGACGGAGGCCTGGCCAGCCACGGAGCGGCCATCAGCATCCCGGTCGCGCTCTGGCTCGTGGCCCGCAAATACAGGGTCTCGGTATGGTACCTCCTCGACCGTGTGGTCATCGTGGTGGCCCTGGGCGGCTTTTTCATCCGGATGGGGAACCTCTTCAATTCCGAAATTTACGGCCATGTGACCAACCTGCCCTGGGGCTTCATCTTTGAACGCAACGGGGAAACGCTGCCCAAACATCCCACCCAGATTTACGAAGCCCTCACCTACCTCTGCCTTTTTTTCCTGTTGGGTGCCTACTACAAGAGAAAGAAAGGAAAGGTCCGCAACGGGCAGTTGTTCGGATGGTTCCTCATCGGTTGCTTCGGCATGCGTTTCTTAATCGAGTTCCTTAAGGAAGTACAGGAAGAATGGGAATTAGCCTATGCCTTGGACATGGGACAGATGCTCAGCATTCCCTTCATCCTGCTCGGCATCGTGGTCTTGGTCCTTTCCCGTAAAGGAATCCTAGGGAAAAAGGACACGCTGCCGGGGGCCGGAACGCCCGAACCCAAGAACAAAACAAAAAAAGCGTAACTTCGCGTTCGAAGTACAAGGCCGGAGCCCGGAGAGTCGCTGCGGGAATACGGGATACCTCCCGAAAGGGTCCCAAAAGGAATAAATCCCCGCAGGGCTTCCGGAATACGCAGCCGGGAAAAACGCCCCAAAACAGATGCCAAGCTCGAAATATTCGTATCCAACCCATAAAACACAAAAAAGAAATATGAAAGGCCACGTTTCCAAGGCAAACCGGTTGAACCGCAAAGGCAAGAGCCGTTCCTTGCGCTTGTCGTTGCTGTGCGCTGTTTCTGCATGGACCGCTTTTTGTTTCCTCCTCTCCCTTTCCCCGGCCCAAGCCCAAGCCCGGTTGTTTTCCTCCCAGGCCAAGGTCATCCAATTTTCGGGGGTGGTGGTCAGCGGAAAGGAAAGCAATCCCTTGCCTTTCGCCACGATTTCCCTTGTGAACCAGAACCGGGGAACGGTGGCCGATGCGTCCGGATTCTTCTCGTTCGTGGCCGTGGTGGGCGACACGGTGGAATTTTCAACCTTGGGTTACGTTCCCCGGCAATTGGTTATCCCCGACACCATCCGCCACGATGCCTACTCGATTGTCATGCCCTTGGAACAGGACACCATCATGCTGATGGAAACCGTGATTTACCCTTGGCCCACGCGGGAAAAGTTCAGGGAAGCCTTCTTGAGCCTGGAACTTCCTGAAACCGAAGCGGATATCATCCGGAAGAATTTCAACCTGGCCACCATACGCGAACAGGCGAAACATGGAAAGATGGATGCGGACATGAACTACCGCAGCCTGTTGCAGGAACAGGTCAGCCATATGTATTACCAGAACCAGGTCGTGCCGAACAACTTGCTGAATCCTTTCGCCTGGGCGCAATTCATCAAGCAATGGCGCAGGCGCAAGGAAGCCGACAAGATGATCCAGCAACAAACCGAAGGCTACCAACAGTACGGGAACGGGGACGATTCATACTATGAAGAGGATTACCTGGATGAAGAATAAGCCCCTGCTGCAAAAGCCATATCCCGGAAACGAAACCCGGCGGACAAGAATCCATCGGTTTTCATGTTCATACGTCATGTCCTGGAAAGGCCTCTTGCACCGGGGAGGTCTTTCCGTGATTCTCTTTCTCTGCCTTTGCCTGCCGGTCTTGGCGCAGGGAACGGCTTGGATCGAGGGGCATGTGCGCGATGCCAAAGGCAAGGGCATCGCTGTGGTCGCCGTGGGAATCACCAATTTGCCGAAACCCATCGGGACGGCCACAGGGGAAAACGGGGAATATCTCCTGAAAGTTCCCGCCGACCAAGATCTGGAAATCCGCTTCAGCCATACGGCATACCAGCCGGTCCTCAAAAAACTCCGTATCAAGGCGGGAGAGACCCGTACCTTGGACATGGTGATGGAGGAAGCCGCTTTCGAGATGGAGGAAGTCAAGGTGGAGGGTTCGCGGACCCGGGGGCCTGGCTACGTGAACCTCTCCCCGGTGGAAAGCCGATCCCTGCCCAGCATCACCGGGGGGGTGGAAGGCTTAATCATGGCACTGCCTGGGGTCAACAGCAACAACGAACTCAGCTCCCAGTATTCGGTCCGGGGCGGGAATTTCGATGAAAACTTGGTGTACGTGAACGGAATAGAGGTCTACCGGCCTTTCTTGACCCGTTCGGGTGAACAAGAAGGCCTGAGCTTCATCAATCCCGATTTGGTCCAGACCTTGACCTTTTCCAGCGGAGGGTTCGATGCCAAATACGGGGACAAGATGTCTTCGGTCCTGGACATACGCTACAAAACCCCTACCGAGTTCGCCGGTTCGTTCGGCATCAACTTCATGGGAGGCCACCTTCATTTGGAAGGGGCTTCCAAAAACAAGAGATTCACTTACTTGCTCGGACTCCGCCAACGCAATTCCCAATGGGTGCTCAAAGGCTTGGACCGCACGGGCCAGTACAAACCTTCCTTTACCGACTTCCAGGCCCTTCTCAGCTACCAGATTTCGTCGAAGGACAAATTGGAACTCCTCGGCAACATCGCCCACAACCGCTACCGTTTCACGCCGCAAAGCCAGCAGACCCGTTTCGGGAGCATGGGGGATGCCAAATCGTTCTGGGTCGATTTCGACGGCTTTGAATTGGACCGTTTCACGACCTATTTCGGAGCATTGAGCTGGACCCACCAGCAGGATTCCAGGACACAGCACCGCTTGACTTACAGTTTTTTCAACACGGTCGAAAGCGAGAATTTCGACATCGAGGGTTTTTACCGCCTCAGCGAAATCTCGGACGACGGCCAAGGCGGGGTCGTCGAAGGGGAAACCTTGGGAACCGGGCACTACATGGACCATGCCCGGAACTACCTCAACGGTTTGGTAACGGCCCTCGAATACCAAGGTTCCATCCAGACGCGCCCGGCTTTCTGGCAATGGGGATTCAAGTACCAGTACGAGGACATCATCGACCACCTCAACGAATGGCATATGGAAGACTCGGCGGGCTACAACCTGCCCGTGGAGCATCCTGAACCGGGTTCGGACGCCCCGGACCTCGACCCGCCCTCTCTGCAAAATGTTTACAAGGCGCAGAACAGGACACGCTCGCACCGCTTCAATGCCTTCGCCCAGGGGCGCTTCGACTTCAACACGAACGGGATGTACGTGCTGGATGCCGGTATCCGGTTCTCCTATTGGACCTTGAACAATGAATTCACTTTCAGCCCCCGTCTGAATTTCAACATCCATCCGGACTGGGAGCGCGAGGTCCACTTCCGCATTGCCTTGGGTCATTATGCCCAACCTCCGTTCTACAAGGAACTGCGCGACATCCACGGAAACCTGCATACCGACGTGAAAGCCCAGAAAGCCATCCATGCGGTTCTCGGCTCCGATATTTACATCAAGATGTGGAACCGGCCTTTCAAAGTGACGATGGAGGCCTATTACAAATACCTCTACGATCTCAATCCTTACGAAATCGACAACGTGCGGATCCGTTACATGGCAAACAACGATGGTAAGGGCTACGCGACGGGCTTCGACTTCCGCCTCGACGGGGAATTCGTCCCGGGAGTGAACTCCTGGATCAGTCTTTCGTTCATGAACACGCGGGAGAACATCACCTATTACGATGCCCAAGGGACGAGCCGGCAGACGGGTTGGATTCCCCGGCCTACCGACCAGCTTTTTTCCATCAACCTCTACGTACAAGATTACTTGGATTTCCTTTTCAAGAGCAAGAAGTTGCAAAAGGCTTTCAAAGTCTATCTGAACGCAGTTTACGCCACCGGCCTGCCTTCGGGCGATTCGGAACGCTTGGAGAACCCGGAAGAACTCCAAGGCCGGAAAACCCGGCTCCCGGACTACAAACGGGTGGACTTGGGTTTGGCCTTCCGGCTCAAAGGAGAGGAAAGGGAGTTCAAGAACCGCAAAAATCCGCTCAACTACCTCAAGGAAGCTTGGTTGACACTCGAATTGTTCAATATGTTCCAGATGCGGAACACCATTTCTTATATGTGGATTCCCACGGTGGACGGCATGCGCTACGCGGTTCCCAACACCTTGACGCCCTTACAGGTGAACCTGAAACTGGATATCACGTTCTAAAACCGGGGAAACAAGTCCCGCAAAGTTACGTTCGTGCCAACAAGCCGGTTCCGGATGCAAACTCAGCCTGCAAAACAAGAATCCATCTTTTTCCTTAGCTTTGCATAACATAACCGGAAAAACTTCGCGCCATGTTGTATCCAATTGGAATCCAAAATTTTGAAAAACTTCGCCAAGGCGGTTTTGCCTATGTGGACAAAACAGATTTGGTTTACCAAATAGTCTGTATGGGCGGATATTATTTCCTGAGCCGTCCCCGCCGTTTCGGCAAAAGCCTGCTGCTCTCCACCATGGAGGCCTATTTCCAAGGCAAGAAGGAATTGTTCGAAGGTTTGGCCATCGGGAAATTGGAAAAGGATTGGACGGAATACCCGGTGCTGCATCTGGATTTGGGAGGAAAGGAGTACAAGAGCTTGGAAGATCTGGATACCCGGTTGGACCGGTATCTGGGCCTTTGGGAATCCCTACTGGAGAGTCCAAAACGGTATCCTATGGCCGATGCCCGTTTCTCCGATATCATCGATACCGCCTATCAAAAAACTGGCAAGCCGGTAGTCATCCTCGTCGATGAATACGACAAGCCCATCGTGGACAACTTGGACAAGGACGAACTCAAAGAGGCTTTCCGCAGCCGCCTCTCCGGTTTCTACAGCGTGATGAAAGCCCAGGACGGCAAAATCCGCCTCGGCTTCCTCACCGGCATCACCAAAATAGGACAACTGAGCATCTTCAGCGGCCTCAACAACCTCAAAGACATCTCGCTCGACCCTCGCTATGTGGATTTGTGCGGCATCTCCGAAAACGACCTGCACCGATACTTCGACGAAAGCGTACAAGAACTGGCCCAAACCAACCAGCTTTCGAAAGAAGAGGGATACGCCCGCCTGAAATCCCTTTACGATGGTTACCATTTCTCCTTCAACAGCATCGGTATCTATAACCCTTTCAGCCTGCTCAACACCCTTAGCAGTAAGCAATTCTTAGAATATTGGTACGGAACAGGCACCCCTACGTTCCTCACGGTAGCCCTCAGGCAGACCGAATACGACATCACCAAGCTGACCGAAAACGAAATCCAGATTTCCATATCCCGGTTGTCCGAGGTCGATTCTTACAAACAAGATCCGGTTCCTTTACTGTACCAATGCGGTTATTTGACCATCAAGGAATGTTTCCCGGACTTCAACGCCTGCACGCTCGGCTTCCCCAACCAGGAAGTCCGCAACGGCTTCCTCCGGATGCAACTTTCCTATTATGTCCCCAAAGGGGGAACGGATAGCGATGTCTTGATTCTCAGGCTTTATCAATCCCTCAAAGCCGGCAATCCCGAAGAAATGATGAAGCTTCTGGACGGCCTGTTCGCCAATCAGAATTATCAAATCCAAGGTAATGCCGAAAAGGATGTCCAATACGCCTTGTCCATCATCTTCAACCTCCTCGGCCAGCATGTGCATACCGAATGCCAGACCAGCAACGGACGCATGGACGTGCTGATTGAAAACAAGGATTACGTCTACATCCTTGAACTCAAAATCAATGCCAGCGCGGACGAGGCCTTGCAACAAATCGAGGACAAGGGGTACGACCGCCCTTACGCCGCCGATTCGAGGAAACTCTTCAAAATCGGGGTTTGTTTCTCCACCCAGACCCGGCGCATCGAGGATTGGCGCATCCGCGGATTGTAGTATTTTAGACAGATTCTATGTACTTTTGCCAGTTTGGATTCGCCCGTCATGAAATGCCAGACGGCATCCCCAGAGAAAGTTATACAACCCCATGGATAATATGTTAGAGAAGCTTGACGCGTTGAGCGTCAGGTACAAGGAGATTGAAGAGGAGATGAACCAGCCCGATGTCATGCAAGACATGAAGCGGTACATCAAGTTGAGCAAGGACTACAAAGACCTCCAGCCGGTCATGGCTGCCTACAAGGATTACAAGAATTTGATTTCCAATATCGCTTCGGCCAAGGAAGTCCTCAACACCGAGAAAGACGAGGAATTCCGCGACATGGCCAAGGAAGAACTCAGTACCTATACCAAGGAAAAGGATGAATTGGAAGAAAAAATCCGGATATTGCTGATTCCAGCCGACCCACAGGATTCCAAGAACGCCATTGTGGAAATCCGCGCAGGAACCGGAGGGGACGAGGCAGCCATCTTCGCCGGGGACCTCTACCGGATGTACACGCGCTACTGCGACAACAAGGGTTGGAAAGTGGAAACCGTGGATTACACCGAAGGCACGGCCGGAGGCTACAAGGAAATCATCTTCAATGTTTCCGGAGATGGGGTTTACGGCATTTTGAAATACGAATCGGGGGTACACCGCGTGCAACGGGTCCCTGCCACCGAAACGATGGGACGGGTCCACACTTCCGCCGCCTCGGTCGTTGTCCTGCCCGAAGCCGACGAGTTCGATGTGGAACTCAAGCCCAGCGATATCCGCAAGGATACCTATTGCTCTTCCGGCCCAGGCGGACAGTCGGTCAACACCACCTATTCGGCAGTGCGCCTGACCCATATCCCGACCGGCATCGTGGTAGCAATCCAAGACGAGAAATCCCAAATCAAGAATTACGAAAAGGCTTTGCGCGTCCTGCGTACCCGCATCTACGAAATCGAATACCAGAAATACCTGGATGAAATTTCCTCCAAGCGCAAGACCATGGTTTCCACCGGCGACCGTTCGGCCAAGATCCGTACCTACAACTATCCTCAGAGCCGAGTCACCGACCATCGTATCAATTACACGACCCATGCCTTGGGGACTTTCATGGACGGGGATATCCAAGAAATGATCGATGCCCTGCAATTGGCGGAAAATGCAGAAAAGATGAAGGAGTCGGTAGGCTAAGGTGGAGTGTCAAAAGTTTTTTTGACACAGCCTCCATTGAACAACGCCTGAGAACTGTGTTTTCATACGTTATCAATGGCCTGAATAGAATTGGGTAAAACCATTACTCCAAGCTTAACCGAACAGCAAAAGCAGCAAAATGAACAGAAAAGAACTTGTAAATCAAATAAAGGAAAAGAAAAGCTTCCTCTGCGTGGGCCTCGACCCCGATTTGGCCAAGATGCCCGAATGCGTGAAAGCAGAGACAGACCCCATCTTTGCCTTCAACCGGCAAATCATCGATGCGACCCTGCCCTATGCAGTCGCCTACAAGCCCAACACGGCTTTCTACGAAGCCTATGGCATCCAAGGCATGCTTTCTTTGCAAAAGACCATCCAATACCTGCATCATAAAAACGTTTTCACGATTGCCGATGCCAAACGGGGTGACATTGGGAACACCTCTGCCCGTTACGCCCAGGCTTTCCTTTCTCCCGAAGGCGATTTCAATTTCGATGCCATCACGGTAGCCCCATACATGGGTTCCGATTCGGTATCGCCTTTCTTGGGCATTCCCGACAAATGGGTCATCCTCTTGGCTTTGACCTCCAATCCGGGTTCGACCGATTTCCAGACCTGGGAAAACGCCTCTCCCCGGCTTTACCAACGGGTCCTGGAGGTATCCAAACAATGGGGCAACGAGGAAAACATGATGTACGTGGTCGGTGCCACCAAAGCCGAGATGCTGAAAGACATCCGTCGTATCGTGCCCAAGCATTTCCTGTTGGTGCCTGGTGTGGGCGCCCAAGGCGGGAGTTTGGAAGAAGTTTGCCTCAACGGTTTCATAGAGGGTGAAGCCGGTTTGCTCATCAATGCCTCGCGTAGCATCCTGTACGCCTCCAAGGGCGAGGATTTCGCCGAAGCCGCCGCAGCGGAAGCCCGGCGGATGCAGCAACAGATGGCCGCGTATTTGTAAACGAATTTCTTGCGACAAACCAAACCGCAAAAGCCAATCGTATCAAGGCATGAGACAAGCAAGTTGCACTAAAACCAAGCCTTGCGACAAATTGCAACTCATGAAATCCGATACGGTATGCGTGCTTGAATCTTTTGCCATGGAAAAGCAAAGTAAAAGAAAAGATTTACCGATGCATGGCTTGGAAAAAATTCCTGTGGAAGCCTTATTAAAACTGTCGAGACAGGAAGTTGGACAATGGGCATCTTATGCCCAAGAATTAGAAGAAAGAAACCAAGCCCTGGCAAAAGATTTACAGAAAAAGGAGAAAAGAATCGAACAACTGGAACAACAACTGGCAGATTTGCAATCTTACCGCTTAACAGCAGAAGACAAGCGCGAACTCAAACTCAAACTCAGTGAGTCCAGCCGCTGGAAAGTGCTGGAAAACCAAGTGGAAAACCTAAAAGAGCAAGTAAGAAAACTGACGAAGCTGAATGCGGAATACATGAACAGAATCTGCCAGCTGAACCATAATATTCCACAAGAGCCTGATTGTAAAAACAGTCAAGCAATTTCTCAAACCGCCCTGTGAAACAGCCTTTACTCAAAACAAGCTTGATGGCAGGAATCCTTGCGGGTTCCCTCGGCAAGTTGCAAGCCCAAACGGAGGTGTATTCCTGCCTTTTTGCAGGGAGCAACGATGCCTGGGAAAGCAATTTTGCCACCCGGAGCACGAACTGGGATTCCGCCCAACCGCCCGTAATCGCTTGGTTCGCCTTGGATTCCAACGGCGATATACGCTTCCCGGACCATTATCCGGAATACCGGAACGGGAACCGCTTCCAAACTTCCATCCCGGCCATGCCCTCTCCTTCCACCCCCGGGACAGCCGTCCAGAAGGAGGAACAAGAGGTTAACGAAACAGACAGCATTCCGGAAACAGGAACAAGAAGCAAACAGGAAGACGGGCTGATGCTCTTTTCCTTTCCTGGTGCCAAAAACGGAGATTTCTTTTTCATCTACAAAGCTTTCGGTGGGCTTCGACCTAATTCACTCTACCGCATTTCCTCCCTGGCATCCTTCTCCATTCCCGAAGTCTCTCAAAACAGCAGGGGCCGGGTTCACCTGAAAATGGGAGCCAGCATGGGCTTGCCCCAAGTCTCCAACCACCGCTACACCGTGTTTGAAAAAGGGGAAGGGGCCGAATCCGGTAAGGATATCGCCTTGGTAGGCAGCCTGCCCGTCGAACCCGGTTCGGAAAACCATCGTTATTACACGCAAAACTACGACCATCCCCTCTTGGTTTCCTCCGACCATGCCGGCAGGCTCTACGTGATTATCGGTATCGAACCCGAAATGGAAAACGGTCCTATGCCGGATGTCTGCCTGCACTCGCTCCGTCTCCTGTTCGATTACACGGGCAAGGACAGTGCCGCCTTGGCAGAACATTTCCGGGTGGAAATCAAGGAATCGGAAACAGAGGGCATTTTCCGGTACCGGATGTTGCCCGAAGAAGAAGTCCTGCAATTTTCCATCTATTCGGAAAAAGGGCATTTGATTTTAGTCGAAAACGAACTGGATTGCCTTCCGGTCTGCCCCGGCCTGATTGATGCCACCCTGTTGCCTCCCGGCATGTACTGGGTCGAATTCTTGTTGCCCGACCAACGCAAAATCGTGAGCTACTTGAATATAAAATGATTCCCGGTTCAAACGCTTCCTTTCCGCCTGCCTACAAAACAAAATCCTGCGTATCTTTGCAAGTTTGGGAACCCAAATAGGGAAACCTGCTTAACCTCCGGAATTTTTCCTGCCTTGGCCCTTGGGCCCCGGAACGGAAAAGACCGGATTGAAAAACAATCGAAACATGAAAAAAGTTGTGCTCATCAGGCACGGGGAAAGTGCCTGGAACAAGGAAAACCGCTTCACCGGATGGACAGACGTAGATTTGACCCCTCATGGCACGGAAGAAGCCCGCGAAGCCGGTAAATTGCTCAAGGAAAAAGGATTCCACTTCGATATGGCTTATACTTCCTATCTCAAAAGAGCCATCAAGACCTTGAACACCGTCTTGGAAGAAATGGACCAACTTTGGATTCCGGTGGAAAAGACCTGGCGTTTGAACGAAAAACATTACGGTATGCTCCAAGGCCTCAACAAAGCCGAAACCGCTGAAAAATACGGGGATGCCCAAGTGAAAATCTGGCGGCGCAGCTACGACATCGCACCGGCCCCCTTGGCTGCCGACGACAGCCGCAGCCCGCTCGTCGATCCCCGCTATGCCAAAGTAGACAAGAACCTCTTACCGCTGACCGAATCGCTCAAGGACACGGTGGCCCGTATCGTTCCTTATTGGACGGAAACCATCGTGCCTTCGCTCAAGCACTGCAATGAAATCTTGGTGGCCGCCCACGGAAACTCCTTGCGGGGCATCATCAAATATATCAAGGGGATTTCGGACGAGGACATCGTAGGTTTGAACCTGCCGACCGCCGTTCCCTACCTCTTCGAGTTCGATGACGACATGAACCTGGTGAAGGACGAATTCCTCGGCGACCCTGAAAAAATCAAGGCGCTGATGGAAGCCGTGGCCAACCAAGGAAAGGCCAAGAAATAAACCGAAAGAACCCACAACCCGCATCCCGGCAGTAATGAACCACAAAGGTTTCAGACAGAAAAACTGTCGATTACATTCCTCCGGGGACGGGAACAAATCCTAAAAACGGGAAACAATCCTACAAAAATGTACAGGACACATACGAACGGGGAACTCCGGCTTCCGGATGCCGGAAAGGAAGTCTGCCTCTGCGGATGGGTGCAACGCTCCCGCGATCTGGGCGGCATGACTTTCGTGGATTTGCGGGACCGCTACGGTATCACGCAAATCGTTTTCAATAT
Source organism: uncultured Bacteroidales bacterium (assembly GCA_944321885.1). Classification (GTDB taxonomy): domain Bacteria; phylum Bacteroidota; class Bacteroidia; order Bacteroidales; family P3; genus Pullibacteroides. Next base: position 33,560 of record CALUNB010000021.1, read on the forward strand.
GGAAACCGATGCTGACTTGTGTGCCAAGGCACGCACCCTGGGCCGGGAATTCGTCATCCAAGTAAAGGGCATTGTCGCGGAAAGAAGCAATAAGAACCTCAAGATTCCTACGGGAGAAATCGAAATCCTTGCCAAGGAAATCAATATCCTGAATCCCGCAAAGACACCTCCTTTCACCATCGAGGACCACAGCGACGGAGGGGACGAGTTGCGCATGAAATACCGCTACCTGGATTTGCGCCGCGACTGTGTTCGCAAGAACCTGGAGTTGCGCCACCGCCTGAGCATTGAAATCCGCAAATACATGGATGCCCAAGGATTCATGGAAATCGAAACGCCTTTCCTGGTAAAATCCACTCCGGAAGGTGCCCGCGACTTCGTGGTGCCTTCGCGCATGAACCCGGGCGAGTTCTACGCCCTGCCCCAGTCACCCCAACAATACAAGCAATTGTTGATGGTAGCGGGCATGGACCGCTATTTCCAAATCGTGCGTTGTTTCCGTGACGAGGATTTGCGGGCCGACCGCCAACCGGAGTTCACCCAGTTGGACTGCGAGATGGCGTTCGTGGAACAAGAAGATGTGTTACAGACATTTGAAGGACTGATTCGACACCTGTTCCGGGTGGAAAAGGGTATCGAACTCCCTCCCCTGCCCCGCATGAGCTGGCAGACGGCCATGGACAAATACGGCTCGGACAAGCCCGACATCCGTTTCGGCATGGAGTTCACGGCCTTGAAAGACGTATTCCCCCAAGGCAAGTTCAGTATCTTCGACCAAAGTGAATGGATTGGGGGCATTTGTGTTCCCGGAGCTGCGGAATACACCCGCAAGCAATTGGACGAACTGACCGAGTTCGTGAAACGGCCCCAAGTGGGTGCTACCGGTCTCATTTACATCAAATGCAATGCCGATGGCAGCTTCAAATCGTCGATAGACAAGTTCTTCGGTGCCGAGGAATTGAAGGCGGTGGCCCAAGCTTGCCAGGCCAAGGCTGGAGACCTGATTCTGATTATGGCAGGAAAAGCGGCAAAGACCAAAACTGCCTTGGGCGTGTTGCGTTTGGAAATGGGAAACCGCTTAGGTTTGCGCGACCCGTTCAACTACAAAGTTTTGTGGGTGGTGGACTTTCCTCTTCTGGAATGGGACGAGGAAGCGGGCCGGTTCTTTGCCATGCACCATCCGTTCACGGCTCCCAAGCCTGAAGATGATGCCCTGCTCGAAACCGATCCGGGCAAGGTTCGTGCCAATGCCTACGACATGGTTATCAACGGGGTAGAAGTCGGTGGCGGGTCCATCCGTATCCATGACAAGAGCTTGCAGGCCCGCATGTTCAAGGCTTTAGGTTTCAGCGATGAAGAAGCCCAAGCCCAATTCGGCTTCCTGATGAACGCCTTCGAGTTCGGAGCCCCTCCCCACGGTGGTTTGGCTTTTGGCTTCGACCGGCTTTGCGCCCTCTTCGGCGGGGCCGACAGCATCCGCGACTATATCGCGTTCCCGAAAAACAATGCCGGCCGTGACACGATGAGCGAATCGCCCTCACCTATTAGTGAGGCTCAATTGAAAGAACTCTGCATAAAAGTTAATTTATAGCACGCATCTGCGGCCTTGCCGTCGGGACTCAGACTCGGTCACGTACAGCAGTGCAAGCCGAATGCAGAATCAAACGAAGTTTGAATTATGCTGAGGCGCAGCCTGCTCTCGCTGCAATGCAGCAACCAGTACGCTCCCGTCGTCTTCGCCCTCGGCGGCCTTGCATCTGCATACTCTAAATTAATTTTTCCGCACAAGCAATTTTCCACTAATACGAGACCCATATTCCTGCCTTAGTCGCAGGAATATGGGTTTTGTATAAAAAGAAATAGGATTTGAGAAAACAAAGTCGGGAAATAGCATCAAACTTTCATCGCCTCCTACCGGAAAACGAAAAGAATACGACAAAGAGGGGGAAGAAATGAAATACGGTAGAATGAGGTAGCAAAAACTGTAATCCGGGTTACGATGCCCCTCGGTTTCCCCTGTATCTTTGGCTGTCGCCGAAGATAGCTTGGTCTCGGCATAGCTCGAACTTCGTTCGGCTCTGCGCTCGACTTTCGCTATCTTTGAGGGCTTTGCCCTCGAAGATAGGATGCGGTTCGGCAATGCAAGCTCAAGCAAGCTCGGCTTGCATTGCGCTCACCTTTCGCTATCTTTGTAGTGTGAAACCAAAGGCAAGGGGACAAGCCGGAGCGGCCACAAACCTCCTCTTGCCGTATCTCAAGACGTAAAACCATGAGAAAGAATTTCGGGGCCAAGCCCCTCACTTACCCCCAACCGGTTTTCATCATTGCCACTTATGGTGAAGACGGAACGCCCGATGCCATGAACGCGGCATGGGGCGGTATCAGTGAAGAGAACCAAATCAGCATGTGCCTGAGTGCCGGACACAAAACGGTGAAAAACATCCTTGCACGGAAAGCTTTCACCGTCAGCATGGCCGATGCCAAACATGTGGTAGCCTGCGACTACGTGGGCATTGTTTCGGGAAACCAAGTGGCGGACAAATTCGCCAAAGCCGGGTTCCATGCATTGAAATCCGAGTTCGTGGACGCTCCCTTGATTGAGGAACTGCCCATTGCCGTGGAATGCAAACTGATTGACTACAATCCGGAATCCTGCATCCTGCGCGGGGAGATTCTCAACGTGAGCGTGGATGAAAGCGTTCTGGATGCCAACGGCAAGGTGGATCCGACCAAGGCACAGCCTATCATTTTCGACCCTTTCAACCACACTTACCTGAAAACAGGCGAACAAGTAGGCAAGGCGTTCTTCGACGGTAAACAGCTGAAATAAGCAGCCAACCACCTGATATCGATTCCGTTTGTGATGTAGAAAACTATCCGAACCGGCCATCCTATTCGTAAGTCGTGGGATGGGACGAGGCTGATACGGGTACAAAGTGAATCCGCTCCGTTCTGTGTGAAAGCATAAATCGTCGGAACGGGTAATCCCATTCGTAAGTCATGAGACGGAGTAAGTTAGCTACGGTCCGGAACAAAGCGAATCCGGTCAAAGAGGTTGGAATCTTTGGAGCGACACCGCCACGAAAATTGCCAAGGATTTGCCCAGCAAATAAAAAAAATCCGGGGATAACTCTATGGTTTCCTCGGATTTTGCTTCTTTTGCGTACGGAAAAAATTGGGTAAGCTTTTGCAATCCCATTCCGACAATTCCGGAAATGGATTGCCATAGTAAAAAAAACAATAGCCACCCGGCTCCCTCCCCCCAGAGAGAAACCGGGCTTTTTCGGCTATTGTCCCCTATCTTGATTTCAATGAACCTCGCTTGCCTGGTCTTCCTTTGTTTTGAGAGGGCACTACAACCACCCACCCTCTCAACCCTCCGACACCCTCCCCTCTCAAGGTCGGATGTCCCTCAGGACTTGCAAAGGTAGGGGCACACCTGTGCAGCCTATTTGCACACTTGAAAAATATTTTCAAACATTGGCTCAAAAAAAAGAAGTGCTCGCACAAAAACAACTTGAAATCAACCTAATAGAAAATGCCCCTCACCCGAAACACTTTAATCCGGCTCAAAACCATAGACCATTGTTTGCAGAACCGCTACCGGAAATGGACTCTGCAAAACCTGATTGACGCCTGTTCCGAGGCTCTTTATGAGTACGAGGGACGGAAAGACGGGGTCAGCCGGAGAACTGTCCAAGCTGACATCCAATTGATGCGCAGCGAGAAGTTAGGTTACAACGCCCCGATTATCGTGGTGGACAAAAAATATTACACCTATGCGGACCCGGATTACAGCATTACCAATATTCCTCTCAACGACAGCGACTTGCATGCCATCTCCCAGGCCATGGACATCCTGAAGCATTTCCAGACTTTTTCCCAGTTCACAGCCGTCAACGATGTCATCAGCAAATTGGAAGAACACATTTCGGTCCACATCTCCCACCACGCCCCGGTCATCCACATGGAAAAGATGCCCTTACTGAAAGGTATCGAGTTCATAGCGCCTCTCTACCAATACATCACCCAGAAACAAGCTGTCGAAATCGAATACCAAACTTTCAAGGACGAGGCGATTTTGCATTTCACCATGTCACCTTATCTGCTCAAGGAGTACCGGAACCGCTGGTTCGTCATCGGATCTTGCACCCTCTTTCCAGGCGAGGCAAGTACTTTCGCCTTGGACCGTATCCAACACCTTCGTCCTGCCCCGGAGTCTTGTTTTGTCGAAAACCGGCTATTCGACCCCGAGCATTATTTCGACCATGTCATCGGAGTGACCCGGACCTTGCAAAGCCCAAGCTGCCATGTGGAACTCCGCTTCAACGCGGACCAAGCCCCCTATGTGCTGACAAAACCCATGCATACCAGCCAAAAGCTATTGCGGCGGTATCCGGATGGCAGCATCGACATTTCTCTCCAAGTGGTTCACAATTACGAACTGGAACGGGAGATCATCAGTTATGCCGAAGGGGTCCAGGTCTTGCAGCCAGCGTCCTTGAGAAACAATATCCAAAAACGCCTCCAAACAGCCGTATCCCTATATGGCGAAAACAGTACTGGAAATCAACACGATTTCAATTCCGATTCGATAACCGAGGAAATCCCGGCTAGCAATAGCGAGGCAAAAAACGATGAGAACCAGCACGATTCAAATTCAGCTCTGAAGACGAAGCCGGCATAGGATAGCGGCAAAGTTTCCTATCACAAGATATATCAGCACGATTCGACCTCGGATTCGGTGAACACGGAAACCAAATCCATCCCATGGATAAAATCCCGGAACGGATTCCCGCCCTCGTCTTACAAATCCTCCATAGCCTGTTTCTTCACGGCCTCCGTGTTCAATCGGTCATGGTAACGGAGAACCACGTTACAGCTGCCCCCTATACCGTCATTCTCAATGGACAATTCTATACTTCCGCGAGGAACCTCATAGACTGTATACCAAGTACATTGATCCAGTTGCAACGCAAGCAACTTTTCACCATCATTCTCCGGTGCAAGATACGCATGAAAATCTTCCACGTAGCGGGCTGGTTTCCCGTATTTCTCAGTCAACATGGACTTTAAGGTTCCATAGTCCCGAGCAAGACTTCCCCAATCTTCCCTCTCCGGAAACACTATCACAATCTTTGCCACTAAATCCAAGGGTTGGACCGTTGCCACCGCAAGCATGCAATTCTTGAATCCCGCGAAATCACCTTTCAAATACGCAATGCCGTCCTCCTCTCCTTGGTACTTGAATCCCACCTGTTTCATCATGGCAACATACGCCTCCAAAGAACCATCGATAGGTACGCCTTTGAAAAACAAATGTTCCGACTCTTCTTCCGTCGGAATGACAATTTTCTCTTCCTTTGCCTGCTCCGACTGGGAATCCATACCCTTGAGGGGCAACTCAATATCTATACAACTCGAACACAAGACCGCGAGCAACAATGCCATTGATAAATCCCAAACTTTTTTCATGTTTCATCTCCTTTCCTTTTATTTTAAAACAATTTCATCTAAAACATCTCCTTGATTCTAGCTGGAATACCTTCGGCCAAAAGAGCCTCGATTTCATTCCGGCGAGGGCAAAGTCCGGACCCAGGCTTGCAACATGTCGAACCCCTGCGGGCTCATGATGCTCTCCGGATGAAACTGAAGCCCTGTCCAAGGCCTGTCTTTGCGAACCACGACCATCACATTGCCTTCTTCATCCCGGGCAACCAGATTCCAACATCCGGGCAAAGATGCTTCGTCAACCACCCACGAATGGTATCGTCCCACCTGAGTTCCTTCCGGAATAGAGGCGAACATGGCAGGTCTATCTCCGCAGAAACACAAACGGGAAGGATGACCATGCCGGGGAGCGGGTAAAAGCCGGAGCCGGCCGCCGGAAACCGTCACCATCGCCTGCATGCCAAGGCAAATGCCCAATACAGGCATCGTTTCCCGGACCCGACCTTCCAAAACCTCCCGCATCAAGACATACTCCTCCGGGATACCGGCTCCTGGCGACAAGACAATGCCCCAAAAGCTATCGGTGCAAGGCAAGGAGGTCTTGCCATCGTCACACACGACCTGAACCTCCACCTCCGGCATCCGGCGCAAATATTCCACAATGTTATACACGAACGAATCCCGATTGTCTATTACGAGAATCTTTTTCATTGTTATCTGTTATCACCTTGGCGGTGTGTCATAACGGGTAATCTGGCTCGCCGAAGACTGGTTGCACCCCGGCAAAAACGGTGCAAGTCGCGAGCCATGGACGGACTTGCTCGGAAATGGCCGAAACGCCCCCGTTTTCGTTGTAATCAAAATTCAAGCAAACTTGCCCTACACTCAATTTGCACTGTTTTTCGAGTCTCGAACTCAGCGCCTTGCATCTCACCCATTCTAACACACCACAAAAGTTACCATGAAAAGCCTTATTTTCCACAGCCTCTTCTGAGAACGAGGGCAAATCCCCTTCCAACTTTCAAAGATAGTGCAAGCCGAGGGCAAAATCAAACGCACAATGAAGCCAAGTGCCTTGTAAGCAGTCCCGCACTGGCACAGGACCGAATACCAAGGTTCACCGTGTCCACGCTTGCATTATCTTTGCACCCGGAGAACCACGGCGCCCGGAAATCAAAGACGGAAGACGCCCCGGAACCCCGTACCAGATGGGGTCAACCGAAAAATCTTGCCCCAACAAAGAACAAAAACGGAGAACCCCAATGTCAGCCGTGTCCGCCCCGTAACGGTTCAGCCAAACAATCCCATGATGGATATCGAAACCCTCAAAGAACGGATTAATTTCCATGCAGGCAAAGGAGATGCCTTTGTCTTTGCCATCAACTACGATTGCACGGAAGGCTTCTTCCTTTTGGACCCGATGGAGCAGACCGAAGTCTTCTGGGAAATGGACGGCATCGGGAATGCAAGGAAATTTTCCTTCAACGGCCCCCATGGAAGCCGGTTCCAAGCCCATCCCATGAGCGAAGAATGCTACGCCTCCATGTTCGATACCATCCAGAGACATCTGCACCGGGGCGACACTTTCCTTGCCAACCTGACCGGAATGACCCCGGTGGAAACCGATTACAGCTTGGAAGAAATCTTTTTGCGGAGCACCAGCCGGTTCAGAATCCTTTATCCGGGCAAATTCGTATGCTTTTCTCCGGAAATCTTCGTGGACATTTCAGCGGACGGCACCATCCGGACCCACCCCATGAAAGGAACCATTTCGGGCTTGGTGGAAGACGCCGCCAACAAGATTCTTTCGAACTACAAGGAATACGCGGAACACTGCACCATCGTGGATTTCATGCGCAGCGAGCTCAGCCGGATTGCCCGCAACGTGCATGTGAAAAGGTTCCGCTATATCGACACCCTCGTTTCCTCCAAAGGCCCGGTCTTGCAGGTGAGCAGTGAAATCTGCGGGAGCCTGGAGGAAGGATGGCGGAACCGATTGGGCGGATTGCTGCTCCAAATCCTCCCGGCGGGTTCCATCAGCGGAGCGCCCAAGCAAGCCACCCTGCAAGCCATCCAAAAAGCTGAAAATCACGACCGGGGGTTTTACACCGGCATTTTCGGGTATTTCGACGGGCAAGCCCTCCGGACCTGCGTGCTGATCCGGTTCATCGAACAAAGGGAAGAGAGCCTGTTTTTCCATAGCGGAGGCGGCATCACCATCAACAGCGATTGCCAAGAGGAGTACCGGGAACTCTGCGACAAAGTATATGTGCCATGGCAATAGACAAGAGCCGTTTCTTGGAAACCCTGCGCCTGCAAGACGGGCAAGTCCTGCACTTGGAATACCACCAACGCAGGCTTGTCGCCAGCCTTGAAGCGCATGGCATGGTACTTGCCAATGCCCGGGATTGCGCTGAGAGGATGTCCTCCTGGGCCATGGAAGAAAGCCAGAAACACGCCAAGGGCGTTTACCGGGCGTCTTTCACCTTGTCCTTGGATGGTCAAATCAACCTGAGGTGCATTCCGTACTCCCGTCCGGTGCTTCGCTCGTTCCGGCTTGTCGAAGCGGAGGAACTCGAATACAGCTACAAATATGCGGACCGACGAGCCTTGGAGGCCATTGCCGGGACTTGCGGACCGAACGAAGTGGCCTTGGTGGTCCAAGGCGGACTCCTCACAGACAGCACGTTCTCGAACATCGTCTGCCAAAGCCGTTCCGGGGAACTGTTTACTCCGGCAAGCCCTCTGCTGCGGGGAACCTGCCGGGAACGATGCTTGGAGAAAGGCCTCCTGCAAGCCGTGGACATTCCCGCGAGCGAATTGGGAAAGTTTGAATCCATCCACTTGATTAACGCCATGAACGAACCCGAAGACTTGGTCATTCCAATCCGCGAACCAGAAAACCTCGAATCCATCCGCTCGATTAATGCCACGAACGAACCCGGAGACTTGGAAATCCCGAGTCGCGAACCAGGAAACCTCGAATCCATCCGCTTGATTAACACTACGAACGAACCCGGAGACTTGG
>CALUNB010000022.1 GCA_944321885.1 uncultured Bacteroidales bacterium
TCAAGAAACGTTTCAGCGGCCAATTGCAAGCCTGCGAGCAATGCGTGCTGGCCTGTCCGGAGAAAAAGACGTTTTAAGTTTAAGCGGACGTCCCTTGTCATGGAAACAGACCGTGCATACACCAGGATACCGGTCCTGTGGCAATGTTTTTTCCCTGTGCTTTGTGCCCTGTTGTGCATCGCCTGCCAAAGCGGAAAACAAAAAGAATCCGACCCGGAAATCCAAGCTTTGGTCAGGACAGGAGCCATTTGCAAGGACAAAGGCCGCCCCGACTCTTCTTTGCTATGTAGTCTGACCCTACTGCAAAAACTCGACCCGCAAGAAGAAAGCAACTACGGTCTCATTGCCAACCAACACAACAATGCCGGCGATATCTTCTACAACGCCAACATGATGGAACAGGCATTGGAACAGTACCAACAAGCTATCGCATACGGCCGGAAGCTGGGAGTAAAAGACGAGGAATCCCGTGCCCGGCGGGGGGTATGGCGGTGCTACGCATCCCAAGGCTCCTCCGCCGGCGATTCCGTTATCGCCCGTGCCATACCCTTGATTCCGGACATTTCTTCCCGGCAAGAGGTGGCCGCCCTGCACAACAACCTGACCGGATACTATCTCTTCAACAACCATCTGGACAAAGCCTTCGAAGCCAACAGCACGGCCATTCGCCTATGCACCGACTCCATACACCAGTTCCAAAACTACAGTGTCCGAAGCCAACTTTTCATCCGCACCGGCCAGCTCGATTCGGCTTGGGTCTATGCCTCCTTGGCATCCCGAAGTCCCGACATCTACACCCGGGCCACGGCGCTCTACAGGCTTTCTTCCATAGCCGAAGAGAATCGCTGCGCGAAAGCAAACCATTCTCCCGACCTGGCCTCTTTATGGAAAACCTACAGCCAAGCCATAGACTCCGTCTACCAAGCCAGGGAAGCGGATTCTTTGCAAAGCATCTTGCACAGGCAGCAAATCAGCCACGTGCAAAAAGAGGTCGAAAAAGACAAAAGAATCCTCATCGGCATCCTCGTCACCCTGCTCGTCACCAGTATGCCAGCTTTCGTCCTCTGGAAACGGTGGCAAAACAAAAAAATCCGTCAAGAACAAAACGAGCAGCGGGATTTCATAACCAAGCAATTTCTTTTGGAAGAATGGACGGCAGCCCGCAAACAAGGAGCAGAAAACTTCCAAAGAACTTCTTTATCCCGGGAAATCGCAACTGCGCTCAAGCAAAACGCCACACTCAACCTGCAAGAACGAACCCGCTTGAAGAACGAGCTAATCCGTAATTTCAACACGATTCCGCATCTCCTGTCGAACCAGATTTCCGCCTCCGAAGAAGATGTCTTCCTGTATTGCCTTTCAGCAGCAGGATTCGGAACCAAAGAATGCGCGGCCTGCCGATGCGTGACCGAATCGGCCATCCGGATGCAAAGGAAAAGGCTCAACGACAAAATACGTAAACTGTTCAACGGGCAAGACGGGAAGCAAATAGGAAAAGTACTTATCTGAATTTCCCCATCTGTGACAGTCAAAACTGTAGCAAATTCACATACAGGATATTACTTATCACATCTGTGACGAAACCTCTACGTTTTTACAGGTTTCCTTCCTTATATTTGCATGTGTCGCCTCAGAAGGAGGCACATGCAAGAACGTCTAACCAAAACTTGTAAAAATGAAAACAAAAATCGCTTTTTTTTGCGCAGCCTTGCTTTGCACCTCTCCGCTGCAAGCCCAGGAAATCCAGGAGAATCCCCTCCTCTGCGGCTTCCTGATGTACGATGAAAACGGAACCTCCCCGGGCATCGTCAACGTGAAGCTCGATGAACCGGTCAGCCTTTCTTCCTTGCATGAAAGCAGCCTGAACATCAGTGGCGGCACTTTTTCCGGCAACACGCTGTACCTGCAAACGTATGACATGGGCGGGATTCCCTTCCGGTCTTTCCCCACAGCCTTGTATGCCAAGAATACATTGACCGGGGAAGAGACCCTCATTGCCGAATACACGCAAGACGACCCCATTTTCAACGATATGACCCACGACCCCGTATCCGGCAAATTCTACGCCATCGGAGCCACCGAAGGCATGGTCACCAGCAATTTCTACGAATTGGACATGGAAACGGGAGAGTACCTCGAATTATTCCCCTTGGACTACAATTTCGTAGCCGTCGCGGCCAATGATGACGGGGAAATCTACGGGATAGACGAAACCGGATGGATCCATATCTTCCACCTCGAAGAAGGATACACGGATTTCAGGATTGAAACCGGAGAGACCTCGCCCATGTATGCGCAAAGCATGGCCTTCGAACCGGGAACGAACCTGCTGTACTGGGCCGGATGCCGGAATAACAGCCTTTGTTTCCTCTCCGTCATCGACATGGACAGCGAAGAGGTCACATCCTTGGCCGACCCCATGCCGGGTAATGCCAACATAGGCGCGTTGTTTTTCACCGGCCAGACCCAAGCCGCGATTCCTGTCCCTCCCGCTGACTTCACCGCCGTACCCGATCCGGAGGGCGGCCTTTCCGTGAGCCTTTCCTGGACGAACCCCGACACCAGCATGGACGGTTCGCCCCTTACCCGCCTGGACTCCATCAAAATATACCGTAACGACACGCTCATAGGCCATGTCGGAGACCCGGTTCCCGGCCAAACAGGTTCCTATGTCGACAACACGGTCCGGAACGGTCTGGCCACTTACCGGATTACGGCTTCCAACCAAGAAGGGGAAAGCGCCTCTAGCGGAAGCCAGGTCGTCTTCGTCGGCGTGGACCACCCCGGTCTTGTAGAAAACCTGGAACTCGTCCGGCAAGACGGCTTCCGTGCCTCCCTGCGATGGGACAAACCTTCAACAGGAATGCATCAAGGTTATTTCGACACAAACGGCATCGTATACCATATCATCCGTTTCCCCGACCATCTCAACGTAGCCCGGAACTTGGACCGGAGGGAATTCACGGACACGACCCTCTTGGAAACTTACGGCTACAGCTACGGCGTGGTTGCCAGCAACCAAGACGGGACAGGCGACACGGCCGTCTCCAACAAGGTCATCATCGGCCCGGCGTTGCCGTTGCCATTGACCAACAATTTCAGCACCGAAGCCGCCCGCAGCCTCGTGGATATCGTGGATGCAGATCAAGACAGCGCCACTTGGAAATTCGGTTCCAACTACGCAGGTACGTCCGACTGGTACATAGAGTACCCTTGGACGGAAGGTTTGGAGGGTGAGGTGGACGATTGGTTCTTCATGGCACCGGTCCATTTGGAGGCCGGTCGCCAGTACTTGCTCAACTACGATGTCCGCATGGGGGGCTCCCTTGGCCAAACCCATATGCGGATAGCCTTGTGCGACAGCAACGCACCCGAAGCCGTCGTCCAGCAGATTGACGAGAAGACCGACCTCCAAAGCAACTTCGTCTTCGAAACTGCCGGCACACCGTTCGTCCCTGAAACGACAGGCGACTACTGGATTGGTTTCCAATGTTATTACAACACCTATTTCATGCAAATCACCCATGTCAACCTAAAAGAAACGGTTGACACCGATGTAAGCTGCCTCACAATCCAAGGTTTGGAAGTAGCCGTCAGGGGCCAGGAAACCACCCTCGATGTGGAAATACAGAACACGGGAGCCACCTTGGTGGAAGAGCTGGTAGTCCAGGTGGTGGATAACAAGGGTACCGTGGTCGGAGAAACGAACGTCCGCCAAGATTCCATCCTCCCGCTGAACCGTGTCCTGACCGTCGGGGTAGACTGCATCATCGAGACGGAAGAAGACGAAACCGAACTTTATGCGGTGACACGAACCTCCGGAGACGGAAGAAGCGGGAACGACACGACGGCACGCCCGTTAGCCGTGGAAGTGCTTTCCGAAGAAGAGTATACCTTGGCCACGGTAGGCGAACGCCGCAACAACGCCCATCTCTCGGCTTTCATACCCTTCGACCTGCATGTGCGTTACGGCACGGCCCAAATGCTTTACACGCAAGAAATGTTGGGATTCCCGGCAGCCACCATCGACCGGCTCGGCTTCTACTACTTCGTGACACGGGGCGAATATGCCAAGAACGTGGACATGAAAATCTATATGGCCAACACGGAAGAGATTTCGCTGGGAACCGCTTGGCTTCCGGAGACCGAGTTCAGTTTGGTCTACGAGGGGCTCTTGAACCTCGACTCAGCCAACTTCGCCCAGATACTTGTCCTGGATGAAAGTTTCAGGTACGAGGGAAACAGCCTGGTCATCATGACCCAGACCGATGGAGGTAAGGAAGAGTTTTTCTACAATTGGTTCCTTGCTTCCACTCCGGCCATGGATGATCCCGGCACCTATTCGCTCAGCTATAACAGCGATGACACACCTTTCGATTACACGCAGGAAGGAATGGAATCGCCGCAATACGCCAACCTGGCGTTCATCCTCCGTGACTTGGCCCCTTCCGGCAACCAAGAGGCGCAGTCTGAGGGACGGAAGCCTTTCAGGCTCGTAAGCATGAAGGACGGGGTCCGGATCATCGCGGAAGAAGAAATGGACATCACCGTCCACAATCTTCTGGGACAATGCGTAATCCAAGGCAAGCACATCGGCGCGGGCAGCACCACCCTCCCGCTTCCTTCCGGCTTGTACCTCATCAACGGGCAGAAAGCCGTTTCCTTGTAGGTACCTTTTGATCAAGGGGTGGCAGACGAGCAAGGATTTCCCCTCCCTAACCCGAAGGGCGGCCCTAATCCTGTTTCGAAGAAGATGTCCCGCCAAGGCAGAATCCGAGGCGTGTTCTTCTTGGGGAAACGGGTTCCCGGGCCGCCCTTTCTTGGCAAAGGTCTTCGGGAGAAGCCATGCCTCATGCTGCCGACCGCAATCAGGAATCCCCGAACAGAGAAAATCCCGGACACGGCCTGGAACCACGCATTCCAGATTACAGGAGCGCAAAACCTCTTTCAAACAAAATACTGGGTCTTCAACCAATACGCATATATCGGATCTTGGAACGAATATTTTCCCGCCTGGTTGTCCAAGATGTCACTCTTGACAAGGGCTGCTTTTGAACGGGAAATGGAAATCGTGGAAGTAATCCGGTAACGATGCATCACTTCCGTGGAACTGATGGATTTCTCGCCCGCAATCAAAGCCCTCAGATAATTGAGTTGCTGGGTAGTCAAAGCCTCGGTAATGGTGACGAAAAGCAGGCTCAATTGCTCCACCAAGGCGGCATGAGCCTCACGCACGGTTTCCTCCGTACAAACATCCTTCGTCCTCAACCAAGACAATTGCGCCAACTGCTGGGCATAATAGGGGTGTTTATCGGTAAGCTCGGCAATCAAACGGCTTGCCTCAACGGTAATACGTTTACCGGTATCGGCGAAACGCCCTTGAAAGAATTCGACCAAACACGAAGTCTCAATCTCATTGAGGAAGAGCAGATTCCCGAACTTATAAAAGGGTTTTGAAGCATTGGTGAACACATCCAACATCATATGCCGCTTGCTTCCATACAAGCAATAAGCCACATGCTGGTGATGTTGCCAGTGGGAACGCAACTTTTTCTGGAAATAACCAGGCTCGGAAAATTCCGCGATATTTTGGAATTCATCCACGCAAACAACCACTTTCAAGCCCTTTTCCCGCGCAATCTTCCCGGCCAAGTCCAACACCTCATCAGGATTCAAAACAAGAGACATTTCAGAATACTCGCAGATTAAAAATCCGTGCTGAGCGAAAAATAGAACACCGGGCGGTCGCGGACAATCCCGTTCTCCACGCCCCAAGCCACATCGCCCCGCAGGAAATAGCCGAAAAGCTGCAAGCGCAGGCCGCAACCGAAACCCGCCACGAAAGGATTGGCATCCTTGTCCAAAACCACGGTCAGCTTGCCGTCCTCGATGGTCTGCTTGTAGAAAGGATTATCCTTGGACCAAGGATTCCAGCCGCTCCAAGCGCTCCCCACGTCCGCGAACAGCACCAATTGGAGATGGCGCAAAAAGGAAGACTGGACCGGCCGGGGAGAAAGTACCTCGATAAAAGGTATCCGGATTTCGCTGTTGAAAACGGCAAAACTGTTTCCGTTACGGATATTCTGCGTGAAGCCCCGCATATTGGTAGCCAAAGTCTGGAACGCGTAATTCTGGTTCGGATCGGTTTCCACATCCCGGTTGAAACGGGCACCGACCCAACTGTCCACCCCGCCCATGTAATACACCAGTTTCTGCTGCCCGAAAGAAGTGGACATGGCGATACGGTTCGCCCAAATCATGGTCTTGTACAATTTCCGGTAATCCCGGAAGTCGAGCCCCACGACGAAAAGGTTCTGATGGTTGTTGACCACGCCTTGGTAATACTCGAACCAAACCTTGCCCCGTGTCCCGAAATAGATGTTCTGGGTAATGAAACGGCTGTGGTCGTACACCCATTCCCCCTTCAAACCCACCCGCAGCTCGCTCCGGGTCCCGGCAATCAAAGAGGGATAGTCGATAGCCTGTTCGATGGTCCGGTCGTAACGTCCGAAAACCGTTCCCCGGATACTCGAAACCGGCGTAATCGGGTATTTCATAATGTAGTAGGCATCGTAGGTATGCTGCTTGTAGGGATACCCGTCCGAGAACGTGGAATTGAGATTGGACATATGCAAGACCAACTGATGCCCCAGACGACGCTCCAAGTACTCGTAGCTGAACAAGTATTCCGTACTGGAGAAATCAAGCGAGAAACCAAAGCCCCCGATCAAGCGATGGTTTTCCATCAGGTCGGAAATCGAAATCTGGGTCAGGCCGCTCGTTCCCGGGTTCAGGTAAATGGGCGATTGGCTGTTGGTAAACTGCTGGTAACCGGCCGTCAAATAATCGAAGCCCAGCTGGGCCGTCGTGGAATTGATGGAATATTCCACATGGTAAATCCGCTGCCTTGGAGGAATTCTGGGATACTCCGATACCGTACTGTCGCCCGACATGGCCGCCATCAACCAAGCCCGCGCCGCCGAATCGGACAGGGGCGCAAACGAAGTGTCCCCCGCTCCCATTTGGCGGTAAAGCTCCCAAGCCTGAGCCAAAGGTGGCGGCATCGAAGAAGTTCCCGTTCCGGCCCCTCCCGCTTCCCCGGATGAAGGAAGAACCGCCCGTTCACGCGAAGCCCGCGTATCCAACGAATCCGCCTGCCCCGACGGAGAATCCCCGGGAGCAAGATTCCCATGGGCAAGCCGCCCTTGGGACAAATCCTCCTTCCACAGACCGGCCCGTTTCAACAGCCAAACATCATAAGAGGTAAGCCTCTTGTAATCTTGGGCTTCCGCATTGCGCAACTTCAACATCCTCCGCGCCAAACGCTCCTCCTCCAAACGTCGGGCCGCCCCCGTCGTGTCGGACGCCAACGCCCTCTCCACGCTGTCCTGGTAAGCTTTTTTGGCCAAGCGTTTCCGCTCCCGTGTCCAAAGCTCATCCTTGAACTTGGACGGACGCACTTTCCGATCCTTCCCTTTCAAGGCTTGTTCCTCAATCAAGCCCCGGGAAAGCTTTTCCCCCTCCGCCAAGCCGGAAGACTCCAGAACATCCTCCCTGTCCGCCACGGAAGAGGGCAACAAATTTCCCAGACCATCGATACCGAGCCAATAACTTCCCTTCTTGTCCGCCAAACGCCGGATTTGGACATAGTCTCCCCGCTCCGGTGACAAATCGAACGAAATCATGCCCGGTTCGAAATCCGTCACGACCCCGCTCTGGAAAGTGGAACGGTAATGGATAGCCGTGTCGATATGGGAAATGGTCTTCCCGAACTGTCCCGTGGCCACGTTCGTTTGCCCGTATTTATTCGTCGTGAAAGCGATACGCTCGTTTCCCGTCGCCTTGGGCGAGCGCAACAAGGTCCGGGCATCCTCATCCGTCATGGCGAACAAACGGTTTCCCTTGGCCTTCAAATCATAGGCAAACAAATTCCGCCCTGTTTTGAACGAGGGAGCCACTTCAAAGGTCTCCCGTTTCCGGATAGTATCGTCCGGACGGTTCGATGCAAAGACCAACCAATCGGTTTCCGGGACAAAAACCGGGTCGTAATCATCGTACAAGTCAAAAGTGATACGTTGCCGCGTACCGGTTCCCAGATGGAACAAATAAATATCCGGGTAGCCGTCAGTAGCGGCCCCCAAGGCAATCTGCCGCCCGTCCGGGGAGAAAGAAAAACTGTTCACCTTGTCGAACATGTCCAACTGGTAACGAGGCGTTTTCCTGTCCACCCTCTTTTTCTTGAACTTCCCTTTCTTGTTTTTCTGTATCTCATAGAGCAACAAGGAAATCCGACCTTTCTCCTCGGTTATCATACCCAAAGCTTCCCCATCGGGATGGAAACAAAGCAAGGGAAACGAATAATCGGGATTATCGTTGATGGCCGCCCCGGTCCTGTAAATGCAAAAACGCCGCAAAGGGTCCACCGTCTGCAAATAAACCTTGGCCCGGCCCAGCTTGTTGGATACGAAAGCCACCTCTTTCCCTTCCGGGTTCAACACGAAACGATCGTAAGTATGGTCCACCTTGCTTGTCCGTTTCAAAACATGGTCGGCCAAGAGCGTATCACGGGCCGCACCCGTCCGGTAACGGGTCAAATAATAATTGCGCCAAAGCTTGATGACTTCCTTGTACTTGATTCCAAGCGCGATTTGGAAGGTCTTGTTGATGCGGCGTTCGCTCGCCACGACCCGGATGCAGCGGGAAACCGCTTCCGGCCCATAGGTTTCCGCCACGAAATTCCAAAAACTATGGCCGGCGAAAACAGCCTCCTCCCCGTCCATGAAAGAAAAATACTTGTAATCCTTCCGCTGGATAGCCGTCGCCATCCTTTCATCCATCTCCTCGTTCCAAGGACAGCTATAATAGGATGCCAAACCGCCGGTGAACCAACGGGGCAAATCCATCAGGTAAGAACTCCTATACTGGGCCCCCGTTTTGGCTCCTGTTATCGCCTGGGAAACCAAAAGTTCGGCAATCCCTTGGCGGATTTGCCGTTCAAAATCCACATAATCCCCGTCAAAATAAAGAAATACCTTGTTATCCAAAAAACGGGTGATACCGCCCGTGTTGGAATTGGCCTCCGTATTCTCGTCCAAATAGCCGATATTGCTCTGCTTCATGTCGGACAACCGGCTGAATACAATAAATTTAAGCCCGGCCTGGCTCTGGAAGCCGACCAGGTTTTCCATTTCATCCAAATGGTTTTGCACGTAATTGGCCGTGTACAAGGCCAGGTTTTTCCCCCGGGCCGTGAAATAGACATCGAATCCGTCAAAACGGTAATAAGTCCAGAAAAAACGATTGTACTGGACCCGCTTCCGGCCAAAGGTCTGGCTGCTGCCCGTATAGAACTGGGCATGGGAAGAAGCACAAAAAAGGGCAAGAAGCAAAGCCGCCACGAGAATTCCCGAATGGAAAACTTTTGAACCGACTTTGCTTTTCACCCTTTTCATTCGTTCAGAAACCTATCTGCTTGAAAAAATCCCGGGACCCCGCCTTGGACGCGTCCCGGGAAAGAATCCGACGACCGGTTTACAACTGGGGACCGGCCGCTACCAATTTCTTACCTTCTTCGGTATCGGTGAAAGTTTCGAAATTCTTGATGAACTTGGCACCCAATTCACGGGCAGCCTTGTCCCAATCGGCAGGATTTGCCCAAAGGTTGCGCGGGTTGAGAATCTTGGGATCCACCCCGTTCACGGCCTTGGGTACGGCCAAGTTGAACACCGGAATCGTTTCGGTTTCCGCCTTGTCGAGCGAACCGTCGAGAATCGCGTTGATGATGGCACGGGTCGAAGGGATGTCGATACGATGTCCTACGCCGTAAGGACCTCCAATCCAACCGGTATTGACCAGGTATGCGGTGGAATGATGGAGTTCCATCTTCTTGACCAATTCACGGGCGTAAACCGTAGGATGCAACAAGAGGAAAGCCGCTCCGAAGCAGGAAGAGAAAGTCGGGGTCGGTTCCTTGATGCCCCGTTCGGTCCCGGCCACCTTGGCGGTATAACCGCTCAGGAACTGGTACTGGGTCTGTTCGGCGTTCAAACGCGAAACCGGAGGCAACACGCCGAAAGCATCGGCGGTCAGGAAAATCACCTTGGAAGGATGACCACCCTTGGATACCGGTTTCACGATATTGTTGATGTGGTAGATAGGATACGATACCCGGGTATTTTCGGTCTTGGAGGCATCGTCGAAATCGATTTTGCCGGTCTTGGGATCGAAAACCACGTTTTCGAGCAAGGCGTCACGCTTGATAGCCCCGTAAATATCGGGTTCGTTCTGGGCGGAAAGATGGATGCACTTGGCATAGCAGCCACCCTCGAAATTGAACACGCCTTCATCGTCCCAGCCATGTTCATCGTCACCGATGAGCTGGCGGTTCGGGTCGGTGGACAAGGTTGTCTTGCCGGTGCCGGACAAGCCGAAGAAGATGGCAGTATCCCCGTCCTTGCCCATGTTGGCCGAGCAATGCATCGAAGCCATGCCTTTCAAGGGCAGGAAGTAGTTCATGACCGAGAAGAAACCTTTCTTCATTTCCCCGCCGTACCAGGTTCCCCCGATGACGGCACGTTTTTCGTCCAAATTGAAAGCCACGTAAACTTCACTGTTCATGCCTTCGGCCTTGTAATCGGGATAGGTGGTCTTGCAGGCGTTCAACATCACGAAATCGGGCTTGAAATCCTTCAATTCCTCTTCGGTGGGACGAATGAACATGTTCTTGGCGAAGTGGGCCTGCCAAGCCACTTCCGTCACGATACGGATGCAGAGACGGCTGTTGGGGTTCGCCCCCACGAAACCGTCCTGTACATACAGTTTCTTTCCGGACAACTCTTTGCTGCTGTTGGCATACAATTTCTTCCACAATTCAGGAGAGATGGGCTTGTTGTCCGAACCTTTGCGGCCTTCCTGGGCCCACCATACATTGCCTTC
This sequence comes from uncultured Bacteroidales bacterium, assembly GCA_944321885.1. Classification (GTDB taxonomy): domain Bacteria; phylum Bacteroidota; class Bacteroidia; order Bacteroidales; family P3; genus Pullibacteroides. Next base: position 10,936 of record CALUNB010000022.1, read on the forward strand.
CGATTCCGGATTGCGCACAATGTACTTGTCTTTGGGCGAACGGCCGGTAAAGATGCCGGTATCCACCGTCATGGCACCGGTGTCGGTCAGATAAGCACGGGCGTAGCCATCCAAAGAAGGGTCGCTTTCGTGTTTGAACAGCTCCTCATACGAAAGATTGTAAAACACTTCCTTGGTCCCGCTAATCCCATAGCTTTCCAAGTCTTTGAGCAATTGTTGCTTTTCCATGATTGTTCTTTTTTAGGTTCTGGTTTTCATCGTTCCTTGCCGCCCCTGCCCGGTGCCGCATCTTCCCAAGGAAACAGGCCTGCCCCCCGGAATGGACACAAACGCCACGGACCAAACGGCATTCAACAAACTTGTAAAAATACGATTAATCTTTGGAATCCGCAATAGTTTTTTGCAGGTTCCTGAAACCCTTGCCCAAAATCTCATAGGCCGGCAGAACAGAGAGGAACGCATTGGGATCCACCTGGTTGACCACCTCCCGCAAGGTCCCGATCTGGGTCTTGGGAAGCACCGTGTAAATGATATGTTTCTCGTCCCCCGAATACAATCCTTTACCCTCAAGGAAGGTTCCACCACGATGCATCGTGAACAGGACAGCATCGCGCATTTCCATCGGTTTGTCGGTAATGATGAACACCGCCTTTTCTGTCCGGACTCCTTCCATGATGGTGTCCACCACGCGCCCATACACAAAAATCGTAATCCAGGAATAAAGGGGAATTTCCCATGAGCGCAAAGCCACCAAACCCAACAGGACCACGATGGAATCGACAATCGTGATATAAATGCCCACGTTGTTATGGGTGTATTTGGCAATAATCTTGGCCAGCACGTCCGTACCTGCACTGGTTCCCTTGGCTTTGAAAATAAGACTGACCCCTACTCCCAAAACAGCGCCCCCGTAAATGGCAGCCAAAAGATGGTTGTCGGTATTAATCAGAGGTCCGTTGCTTTGCAGGGAAGTGTACAAATCAGTAAAGACCGCCGTCGCCACAAAGGTGACCACCGTTTTCAAACCGTAATGGTGCCCGAGGAAACGGTAGGCCGCCAACCAAAGCGGGATGTTGAAAAACAAGGCCATCGTACCAATCGGAAGCCCGTCGGGAAAAGCGGAGAACCAACCCTTGGAAATGGCGTTCAGAACAATCGTAATCCCGTAGACCCCTCCAGGCACGATACTGTGGGGAGCACAAAAAAACGAATAAGCGGCTGCGGCAATGGCGGACCCCACGATAATCAAAGTGTAATCCCGGACCAGACGCTTGCGACTCAAATCGGCCAGCAAAACAAAGGGCTTGACAGGATGCGATTTCTTTTTCACATCGGAAAAATAAGGACCGTCATACGATTTGGCGAATGCCTCCTGATCGACTTTTCCCAGGTCCCGGGAAGTTTTTTCGGGAAGCGGACGCCCGGCATTCCCGCCCTGCAACTGGTTTTCTTTTCCTTCCACTTTATCAGTTGTTTAAATATATCCAATGAACTTCCCTCCAAGCCCTCACACCTTGCCACCCAAGAGGATTATTCCGGGTCTTCCGGCAGCGGTTCTTGCACCGGGCCTTGTAGCGAATTTGCTTGCGGCCAAAGCCCCCGCCGCAATCATGCCACCCACCAAACCGAAAGCGGCACCGCTCGCAGCGGCAATGCGTTCCCCCCCGTACTGGGCTTCCCCTTTTCGAGCCGGATAGGGGAAATGAATCCCACTCTGTCTCTCCCGTAACAGAAACCAGGGGCATAGCCCTTGTAAAAAGCAAAATACCCTTCATGGCGCAAACCGTAGGTATTGACATAAAGCGTATCCTTGCAGACCACCAACAAGGCATATTTGCCCAGTATCCGGTCCGTCTTCCCTTTGCCGGTCTTGAAACGGCAACCGGAAGATCCATTCCATAACTGGGTCGAGACCGGAATGCCTTCCCGGTAAACGGAATCCAGCATCACCGCCTTTCCTTCCCGGAAATCGGAAAGAGACAGGTAATACCGGTCCTGGGCTTGCAGAAAAGCGCAGAAAAACAAAAGACAGGACAGAAGCAATATTCTCACCATGGTTCCTCCTTTCTTTATCCAAAGCCGGAAGGAAAATCCGTTCACCCCCAAGGCTCATGTCCCAAGCCTCCATCTTGCCCAAGACAGAAAGCCCCCGGACGTTGGGGCATCAAGCAGGTTTCCGTTTCGCCAGAAGCCTACTTGATGAAACCTACTTGATATTGTCGAAACCCTTGCCGTAAACCCCCGTGGCATTGGTGATGCTCATGAAGGCCTTCGGATCGATATCCTTGATTCTCCGCAAAATGGATTGCAATTCATATTTGCGGACTACCAACAGCAGAACTTGGGATTCCTGTTTGGAATAATATCCTTCGGCATGCAAAAGCGTTACCCCGCGTTTTTTTTCGTCCACAATCATGTCGGCAATTTCACGATACTTGGTGGAATTGACCAGAATTTGGACACTGGCCCGGCTTCCCAACACAATCAAGTCTATCGTGTAGGAAGTGACCGCCATCACCACGAAACCGTAAAGCACCACCCGGATGGATTCATCCACCGGATGCCCGTTGAAGACATGGAAAACGAGGAAAGAAGAGGAAATGATGAAAATATCGCACAAGAGGATGACCCGTCCCGGGCTGATATTGTAGAATTTGGAAACAATCAAAGCGATGATGTCGGTTCCCCCGGTACTGCCCCCGTAATTGAAGGAAATACCAATGGAAAGCCCGATCAAAGCCCCGCCGATGACCGCCGACAAAAGCTTGTCATCCGCCAAAAGCGGAAAATCCCCGATGATACCGGTCCACATCGCCACGAAGACCGAAAGCATGATGCAGGCGTAAATGGTCTTGAACCCGAAACCTTTTCCCAAAATCTTGAAGCCTATCAGCAACAAGACCATGTTGATGACAAAAGCGGAAGCCGCCACAGGAATCGTTTTGTTGGTGGCGTAAAAAATCAAGGTCGCGATACCGTTCACCCCGCCGCTGACAATGCCGGAATTGATGATGAACGTTACGAGCCCGAAGGCGTACAGGGCCAAACAAAAAGTAATGAAGACGTAGCTCTTGATTTCCCGCCTCAATAATTTCGGGTCGGTAGGAACGCCTTTCTTGACCCAATCCCAAGCTTTCTTGAAAACTTGCATGGCTATGGATTTTATTAGAAGCTGTTCAAATTCAGTCTTTCACTTCCACGTAATCCACGTAATCCCCGGCCGATCCTTCCTGGGCCGGACGGGCATCCCGGTAATCCTTGCGCGGAGGCACATAATCAATACTCACTTCCCCTTCCTTGCGGTCAGGGTTCCCCGGATTCCGGCCCGTACCCGAAGCAAAGGGCCTGGAACCTGGCGCGGATTCCTTACGGCCGGAGACCCGCCCGAAAATCCGCTTGACAATGAAAACCACCAAAGATAACCCGATAACGAAGATCCCGATGATGGCTATAAGTATGGAGGTGATGAATCCCATATGGTCCTTATAAAAAAAATTCTGCCATTCCTCTTTGGAATAAACAGAATTTCAAACGAATACTCGCTTAAGTTTTCATTGGAACAAGCCTGCTTCCTTGCAAACTCCCGGAGGTCTCCCGTGCGCTTAGCGCTCGTCGGAAACCGTCAAACGGACACGTCCTTTGGCCCTGCGGGCGGCCAAGACACGACGGCCATTAGGCGTGGACATTCTTTCACGGAAGCCGTGCTTGTTGACGCGCTTGCGAACGGAGGGTTGAAATGTGCGTTTCATCTCTTTCTATGATTACGATTATAAAAAACTATTTAACAATTGCTTGCCCAAAAGATTGCCCGTCACCGAACCGCCTTTCCCGGCAAAAACAGCTGCAAAAGTACAAACGAAGAGGGACAAAAACAAATCTTTTCCACAGGCTGTTGACAACTTTCCCGCCTTTTCCGTCCAAGAGCAGTCGTTTCCGTCCAAAAGCGGTGCGCAGAGGAAGATTGGTTCACCTCCCGCCCGTAATCAAAGCCAAGAAACGCGGCGTATAGCGGTGCATCAGCTTGTAACAAGCCACACAGAAAAGCGTAATCAACGCGACCAAGAGGAAATGCAGCCAAAAGCAATTGAAGTCCGTATCCGGAACAAAACGGGTCGCGACTTGTTTCAACAGCCCCAAGGGAACGAAATGCAAGGCAAAAATCAGGAAACTGCTCTGGCACAAGGGCACATTGACCCGGAACACGCCCCGGTGCAACATGCGGCCCACCCAGGAAATCAAGAAGACCACGCTGGCGCACAAGCCTATCTTGTTCAGCCAAAGGATTTGGGTTCCCCCGCTTTCATGGCAATAAACCTGCCAAAGGGAAATCAACAGGAAAACGATGCCCGACACGGTAAAAAAGGGTTCCATATCCTTGACGAAATTCCGCTTCTCCAAGGCGAACCAGGTTCCCAAGGCAAAGAAAAAGAACGTATAAGTGTGCATGCGGAACACCACGTCATAGCCCAGGAACCAAGGCAGGGAAGAGAGAAGCACGCCCCAGATTTTCAGATATCGGACCAAGAAATAGAAAACCGGACTGAACAGCATCAACACCATCAGGTTCCGGATGAACCAGAACTGCTTGGCGATAGGCCCGCCCCAAAACGCCATCCACCAATCATGGGCCGTATAATCCCAGACGCAAGTGCCGCCCGGTTGCTCCCCGATACGGAGCTGGAACCATTGCAAGAACAAGGTGAACAACAAAACCGCCACGTTCCAGAACGCATAGGGAACCAACAGGCTGCGGACACGGCTTTTCAGTTTTTTCCCGTAAATCCTTGCCGAGAAACCGGACCGGAAAAACAAATAGCCCGAAAACAAGACCAGGGCCGGCAGCCGTTCAAAGACACTCGTAAACAGGTAAACGAACAGGGAATAAGACCCCTCCGGACCTTCTCCCACTTCTCGCAAACGGGCATGGGAAAAGACTACCGCCACAATCAAGACGAAGCGAAGGAAATAGATGGTATGGGACTGTACCGTCCCCTCATCCAAAACGAGCCTGTCCTCTTTCGCTTTCATGCATCCTTAACGCTGCGATGTGCCATAAGCGCAAGAGCTGGGCCTTGCATCTTGCCTATGCAGGCACACCGCATAGGAAGGTTCCCCAATTCTTATTTTGACACACCCGCGGACACCGGGCTTTCGATTCCGGCATATTCCATGGCAGCCCGGACCAAAGCGACAAACAAAGGATGCGGGTTTTCGACCGTGCTCTTGTATTCAGGATGGAATTGGACACCCACATAGAAAGGATGGGAAGGCAATTCCACCGCCTCGACCCTCGTCAAAGGATTCCCTTCTTCCGTGGTCCCGTGGTTGATACCGGCCATACGCATCCCGGCTTTTTCAAAAGCTTCGATATATTCGTTGTTGAATTCGTAACGGTGCCGGTGACGTTCCGAAATATCCCGTTTCCCGTATATCTTGTACAACAGGCTATCTTTCTCCAAACTGCAAGGATAGGCACCCAGGCGCATGGTCCCCCCCATGTTCTTGACGTTTTTCTGCTCGTCCATGATATGGATGACCGGGTACTTGGTCTTGGCATCCATTTCGGTGGAATTAGCGGTCTTCCAGCCCAACACGTTGCGGGCGAACTCGATGACACACATCTGCATGCCCAAGCAAATTCCCAGGAACGGAACATTCCGCGTCCGGGCATATTCAATAGCGGCCAATTTGCCTTCGACGCCCCGCTTCCCGAAACCGGGCGCCACCAAAACAGCCTTGCAATCGCCCAGCTGTTCCTCCACGTTGTTCCCGTCCAGATGCTCGGAATGCACCATCTTGACTTTGACCCTGCATTGGTTCACAGCTCCCGCTTGCAAGAAAGATTCCAAAATGGACTTGTAAGCATCCTTGAGCTCCACGTACTTGCCCACCAAAGCCACCTGGATTTCAGAATGGGGATGTTCCAATTTGCGCAGGAACGAACGCCATTTGGTCAGGTTGGCCCTCCCGCCGTAAGGCAGTTTCAAAATCTTCAACACCTGCTTGTCCAAACCTTCTTTCTGCATCAAAAGGGGAACCTCGTAAATACTCTTGGCATCCCGGCTTTCAATCACGCACTCGGGCTGCACGTTGCAGAAAAGGGCGACCTTGGAACGTATGCTTTTGTTGATGGGATGTTCCGTACGGCAAACGATGATATCGGGTTGCAGACCTTGCTCCAGCATGGTCTTGACCGAATGCTGGGTTGGTTTGGTCTTCAATTCGCCCGCAGCCGAAAGATAGGGCACGTAGGTCAAGTGGATGACCATCACGTCGTCACCCATTTCCCATGTAAGCTGGCGGACCGCCTCGATATAAGGCAAAGACTCTATATCGCCCACGGTCCCGCCGATTTCGGTGATGACCACGTCGAAATCGTTACCCTCGGCCAGAAGACGTACCCGGCGCTTGATTTCATCCGTGATATGGGGAATCACCTGGACGGTATGACCCAGATAATCGCCGCGCCGCTCTTTTTCAATAACACTCAAATAAATACGCCCGGTCGTAACATTATTGGCCTGGGAAGTGGGGATATTGGTGAAGCGTTCGTAATGGCCCAAGTCCAGATCGGTCTCCGCCCCGTCCTCGGTAACGTAGCACTCTCCGTGCTCGTAAGGGTTCAAGGTACCCGGGTCGATATTGATGTAGGGATCCAGTTTCTGGATAGTCGTTTTGTATCCACGGGAGAGAAGAAGACGGGCCAAGGACGCAGAAATGATCCCTTTTCCCAATGAAGATGCGACACCTCCGGTAACGAAGATGAATTTGGTCTTATGCTTATGCATGGTCATATCGTTTTCCGGATTGCAAAGCTAAGGCTTTAATTTGAAAACAACACACAACTTTATTTGGAATCTGGTTAAATTTTTACAATACTCCCGTTCCGGCAAGCAAAGGCCAATGTAACAATTTCCCCGATACATCTCCTTGACGATTCCGAAACCCGGAACAGGCACAATGATATTTCTTTTACAATGAAACAGTTTAAGAAGCTGTTTAAAATTTCTTACAATCCTGAAAAGAATGGATTTTGAGGGACCGGTTTCAGGATTTTGTTTGCCCATCGGGGGCTATTCCGGGTCTTGGTTGAGCGAAGCTCGAAGATAGCTTGGTCTCGGAGAAATCAAAGCAAGCTTTGATTCCCCGCTCGACTTTCGCTATCGTTTGCGTTTTTCACGTCCGATAGCTCGGCTATCCTCCTTTGAAAAACGCAGCAAAATCCCTCGAAATTTCCTCCCGATGCCTCAAACAAATAAATTTAAACAGCTTCTAAATTTAATGGCCCGCAGCGCTGCACGACATGCCGTCAATGTATATAAACTGTCTAGAACATATAACCAATTGCTCTCAGCGCCTTCCATCCCATCCATTCTGACACGTCGCAAAAAAGAGGCTGCATCAAAAAATCGATACAGCCTCTTTCCATGTATTGACGCATGAAAGCGTTTCCCGATTCTCCGGGATTCCCCTATTCTCCCAAGAAAGCCTTCAAATGCTTGCTGCGGGAAGAACTTTTGAGACGGCGGATGGCCTTTTCCTTGATTTGGCGTACCCGCTCGCGGGTCAGGTCGAACTTAGCCGCGATTTCGTCCAAAGTCAAGCCATGATGGCCCCCAATGCCGTAGAAAAGGTTCAACACGTCCCTTTCCTTTTCGGTCAAGGTGGCCAAAGCCCGTTCGATTTCACGCGAAAGGGACTCCTTCATCAAAGCCTGGTCGGTGGTCGGGGCATCCTCGGCCACGTACACGTCGATGAAGTTGGTTTCCTCATCTTGTACCAAAGGTGCGTCCATCGACACGTAACGGGTCGTGATATTGAGGACCTCCGCTATCTTTTCCTTGGGCATCTGCAAGCTTTCGGCAAGCTCGTCGATGGAAGGCGGGCGTTCGAACTTCTGCTCCAGGCGGGAAGATTCCTTCTTGATTTTGTTGAGCGAACCCACCTGGTTAAGCGGCAAGCGCACGATACGGGACTGTTCCGCCAAAGCCTGCAAAATAGACTGGCGAATCCACCAAACGGCGTAAGAAATGAACTTGAATCCCCGAGTCTCGTCGAAACGTTTGGCAGCCTTGATCAAACCCAGGTTCCCCTCGTTAATCAGGTCAGGAAGGCTCAAACCTTGGTTCTGGTACTGCTTGGCCACCGAAACCACAAAACGCAGGTTCGATTTGACCAGTTTGTCCAAAGCCTTGGTATCCCCCATACGGATCAGCCCGGCCAAACGCACTTCCTCTTCCGCCGAAATCAATTCCTCCCGGCCGATATCCTGGAGATATTTGTCCAGCGAAGCGGTTTCACGGTTGGTAATTGATTTTGAAATCTTTAACTGTCTCATCTGTACTTATGTTGAACTATCGCTTTTTCAGTCCCCAAGGTTCCTCCCCACACAAAAATCTCCGGCAACCCGCAGGCGGACGTTCTCCGCAAAAATCGTCATGCGGGAGCAAAAAGCTCTCTATTATACGACAATAGGAAAAAATGTTTCAAAACATGGCACGATATAAAAAAATACTATCAACCAATTATTTACATTTTTCAGGAAAGGGAAACGGAACCGGCCCGGCCCTTGCCGGCACCTTCTTTGCAACCGGATTGCACGTTTTAAACGCGTACTTTGTTCCTTTGAAACGCCTGGATCTGTATGAAACGCAAAACCGCCGTCTTTTTCCTTGCCTTTGCCAGCCTGATGATGCTGGTGCATGCGGTTTTGCCCCATCATCACCATTGCCACCAAGTGGTCTTCAGTGCCGGATGCACATTGGAAGCGGAAGAAACCGGATTTCCCGAAGCAGCATTCCAACTTGTACAGGCCAAGAGCTGCGGCCAGGATTGCAACGGCGGGCATGACCATCCGGCCCAAGGCCAAGGAGACCCCTGCTGGAAAAACTCCAAGTACATCAATCCTTCCTGTTCCAACCTCCTGCCCACACCGCAAGATGCCCCAAACTTCTTGGCAGACAATTCCTTCCAAGAAGGCCAACTCCGGCTCCCTCCAATAGCCGGATTTTTCGCTTACCTGCCATCCCATTCCGATTTTTCCCTCCTCTACCAAAGTTTCTTGGCAGGAACACGCGCCCTGCGTGCCCCTCCCGTAGCCTAAGCGTTTTTTCGTTCGTTTTCACGTTCCTTTCTCCGCCTCGGCCATGCCCAAGCAAGCTTGGCATGGCGCTCGGCTTAATCGAAAGGTTCCAAAACCGACAACACCGGAAGAGTTTTATTTTTCCCATAATCCTTGAACTTATCAAAAAAGACATGAAAGCCAGTATTCTGCTTTCCATCATGCCTTTGGCTCTCCTCTTGGGATGCCAAGGCCCGCACAAGCAGCACGCAGGGGAACACGGGCATGAAGCCGGAGCCCACGTGCACGACGCCAAGCTGTACCTTACCCATTACGGTTCCAGCATGGAATTCTTTACCGAAGCCGATCCTCTTTACAACGGCGGGAATTCGCATTTCCTCATCCAGCTTTCCCGCTTGGACAACTTCAAACCTCTGGACTCGGCCCATATTGAAATGAACCTTGAAACAGGAGGGAAAAGCATAGCCGCCACCGGCTTGGAACAAGTCGGGAAAGGGCAGTACAAACTCGAACTCCAAGCTGCCGGAACCGGAGAAGGGAACTTGCATTTCCGGATTCGAGGCCCGCAAAACGGGCAGGGATTCCAAGAGGAATTCCGGATTCCCGTCCAAGTTTACGACAACGAACACAACGCCCACCATGCTGCCGAACATCATATACCCTCTGGCAGCAACACGGTAGCCTTCCCCAAAGCCCAAAGCTATCTCATCGATTTCAAGACCGAGGAAGCCCGGATGGAGACCCTTGGAAGTTTGATTCCGACCGTAGCCCGTATCGAAGCTGTCCCGACTGCGCAAAACGAGATTATTGCCAAAGCTTCGGGCATTGTTTCCTTCGAGAACAAAAACGTAGTGGAAGGTTTGCCGGTGGAAGAAGGCGAAGCCCTGTTCTCGATTGAGAGTGGAGGATTATTGGAAAACAATATAAACCAATATATTTCGGAAGTCGCCAGCGATTACGAAAAAGCGCGTAAGGACTACGAACGGAAGAAGGCCTTGGCCGAGGATAAAATCGTATCGGAATCCGAACTCTTGGAAGCCAAAACAACCTACGAAAAAGCCCTTGTCAACTACCAACAAGTCCAAGACAATTTTGCGGGAGACCGGCAGATTGTCCGCGCCCCGGTTTCGGGATACGTAAAACAGGTCAATGTCCAGAACGGGCAATACGTTGAAGCAGGACAAGCCTTGTTGAGCGTGAGCCAAAACCAAAAGCTCCTGCTCAAAGCCGAACTTCCGCCGCGCCAATATCCTCTCCTGAAGCATCTCACCGAAGTCAACATACGGGAAATGAACGCCTCGCGAACCTATTCCCTGCAAGAAGTGCACGGGAACCTGGTTTCCGTGGGGCAAAGCACTTCCCCGGAAAGTCCCTTGGTACCTGTCACCTTTGAAATCGACAACGTGTTCGATGCCATTCCCGGCGGCTTCGTCAACCTCTACCTCAAAACCTCGGGTCAAACGCCCCGGCTCAGTGTTCCCAACACCGCCCTCGTGGAAGAAATGGGGAATTACTTCGTCTTTGTGCAGCTCACGCCCGAGCTGTTCGAGAAACGATCCGTCACCATTGGTGCCAACGATGGTTTCCGTACCGAAATCAAGGAAGGGCTTGAAGACGGGGAAAGAATCGTGAGCAAAGGCGCCCAAATCATCAAATTGTCGCAAGGAACCGGGACTCTGGATCCCCATGCGGGCCACGCCCATTAATATGCAGACACGGCCTTGGCAAAGCCCTGACGAAGCCCACCCAGGCCGCAGACTTCATAAAACCAATTGAAATGCTGAACAAAATCATAAATTTTTCGCTCCACAACAAACTGTTCGTGTTGTTGGGCGTGGTATTGCTCGTCTTGGGTGGATATTACTCCATGCGGCATTTGGACATCGATGTCTTTCCCGACCTGACCGCCCCGACGGTCGTAGTCATGACCGATGCAGAAAACATGGCGACCGAGGAAGTGGAACGATTGGTGACCTTTCCCATCGAAACGGCGGTCAACGGAGCCACCGATGTAAGGCGCGTGCGTTCCTCCTCCCGTCCGGGAGCTTCTTTCGTCTGGGTGGAATTCGACTGGGGCACCGATATTTACAAAGCCCGCCAGATTGTCAGTGAGAAAATGGTGACGCTCGAAGGCAGCCTGCCCGAAGGCATCACGCCCGTCTTGGCCCCCCAGACCAGCGTCATGGGCGAAATCCTCTTTGTCGGGGTCGAAGCCGACTCTACCGACATGATGGAACTGCGAACCTTGACCGACTGGGTCATCAAACCGGCCATCCTCGCCACCGGCGGGGTTTCCCAAGTCACCGTCATGGGTGGGGATTACAAACAATACCAAGTCCTGGCAGACCCTGTGGCCATGAACGCTTACGGGGTAAGTTTGCAGGAATTGGCCGAAGCCGTCTCGGGCATCAGCCGGAATTCCACCGGCGGAGTCGTGCGCGAATACGGCAACGAGTTCGCCATCCGGGGTATGGCCCGCACGACCGACTTAGAGGAACTAGGCAACAGTCTGGTGAAACTCAACGCCCAAGGAAAACCCATCACCATCAACGACGTGGCAAAAGTAGTTATCGCCCCGGCGGTCAAGATGGGATACGCCAGCACCAACGCCCAGCCGTCCATCCTCATGACCATTTCCAAGCAGCCCAATGTCAACACCCTGGAAGTGACCGAAGACATCCTGGCGACCTTGGAATCCCTCAAAACCAACCTGCCCCCGGATGTCAGGCTCGACACGGATATTTTCCGGCAGTCCGACTTCATCGAGGCCTCGGTCAACAACGTGGGACGAAGCCTGATAGAAGGTGCCATCTTCGTCATCATCATCCTGTTCATCTTCCTGGGCAGTTTCCGCACCACCCTCATCTCGGTCATCGCCATCCCGCTCTCCTTGCTCGGAACGATTATCGTGCTCTATCTTACCGGCCAGAACATCAATACCATGACCTTGGGTGGCATGTGCATCGCCATCGGTTCGCTCGTGGATGATGCCATCATCGATGTGGAGAACGTTTACAAGAAACTGCGCAAGAACCGTCTCTTACCCAAGGAGGAACGCGAACCCGTCACCAAGGTGGTTTTCGAGGGTTCCACCGAAATCCGGGCTTCCATCCTGAACGCCACCTTCATCATCATCGTGGCTTTCTCCCCCCTCTTCTTCCTTTCGGGTATGGAAGGCCGCATGCTCAAGCCTTTGGGACTGGCCTATATCATCTCGCTGCTGATGTCTTTGATCGTGGCCATGACCGTCACGCCTCTTTTGTGCAAGATGATGTTAGGCAACGAAAAATACTTGGCCCGGAACGAAAAGGAAAGCTGGTTGTCGCGCAAGCTCTCGGCTTCCTACCGCCACGGATTGGCCTGGGCCTTGAACCACAAAAAAATCGTGGTCGGCAGCTCGGCGGTTGCCTTGGTTGCCGCCATCGGGATTTATTTCACCTTGGGACACAGCTTCCTGCCAAACTTCAACGAGGGTTCCCTCACCATTTCTGCCGTCTCCAAACCCGGGCTTTCACTCGACCTCAGCAATCAAATCGGCAACACGATTGAAAAGCAACTGCTCGGCATCGAGGAAGTGGTTTCCACCTCGCGGCGCACCGGACGGGGCGAATTGGACGAGCACTCCCAAGCCACCAACAGCGCGGAAATCGAGGTCAAATTCGAATTGAAGGAACGCAGCAAGGAGGAATTCCTGCAAGAAGTCCGCGCCAGATTGGCCGAAGTACCGGGTGTCGTCACCTCGGTGGGGCAGCCTCTGAGCCACCGAATCGACCATATCCTTTCCGGAACCCAAGCCGGCATCGCCATCAAGATTTTCGGTCCCGACCTGGGCCGCCTCTTCCTGCTCGGGAACCAAATCAAGGACCAAATCCAAGGCATCGAAGGGGTCGTGGACCTGAACGTGGAACAACAGACCGAAACGCCCCAGCTCCAGATCCGGGCCAACCGCCCCATGCTGGCCCGCTACGGTATCACGGTGGAAGAATTCAACCGTTTCATCGAGCTTTCCTTCCCCGGTGCCAAATTGGGTGAAGTATATGAAGGACAACGCAGCTTCGATTTGGTCATCCGTCTCCAGGAACCTTACACCCAGACCATCGAGGGGCTTTCCTCGGCCCTTGTCACGACCGGGACCGGTGCCAAAATCCCTCTGTCCGAAGTGGCCGAAATCGTTTCGAGCAACGGCCCCAACGCGGTCAGCCGCGAGAATGTTCAACGCAAACTGGTGGTTTCCTGTAATGTGGCAGGACGGGACATGGAAAGCGTGGTCCAGGAAATCCGCAAGACCGTGGCGGAAAACATCGAGTTCGGCGAGGATTACCGGGTGGAATACGGCGGGCAGTTCGAAAGCGCGGAAAGCGCTTCCCGGACCCTTACCTTGGTATTCATCGCTGCCTTGTTCCTCATTTTCTGCATCCTCTATTCCGAGTTCCGCCAAACGGGTCTTTCCTTGCTTATCTTGGTGAACCTGCCCTTGGCCTTGATTGGCGGGGTCCTTGCCATCCGTATTTCCTCGGGTATCGTCAGCATCCCGTCCATCATCGGTTTCATCACCCTTTTCGGCATCGCCATCCGGAACGGCATCCTGCTGGTGGCCGAATACGAACGTTTGGGCGGCGGAAAACAGGTTTCCTTGCTTTCGGATTCCGAAGAATGCAAGACCGGGAACCGGGAACGGATCCGCCACATCGTCACCGAAGGTTCCATCGACCGGCTCAACCCTATCCTGATGACCGCGCTCACGGCTGCCTTGGCGCTGATTCCGTTGATTGTCAATGGGGATAAAAGTGGAAATGAAATTCAAAGTCCTATGGGAATCGTGGTTCTGGGAGGTCTGATTACCTCCACTTTGCTGAATATCTTCGTGGTTCCGGCCCTATACGAATGGTTCAGGAACCGTCCCCGGAAACGGCTCCCGAAGAACCCGGAAGCCGAATGGGATGCGCGTTACGATGACCCGGAAATGCTGCAAGCGGGTTTCATGCGGCATGGAAAGGTGCAAACGACGGCACAGCCTTCCCTTGGCGGCCCGGTTTTGAAAATCCTCCTGCCGGCCTGCCTGTTTTTGGGATTCCTGCCCGGCCTTGGCACGGCCCAGGAAGTACCGGCTTCCCAGAGCATGCAAACGCCTGAATCCGTTCTCCGGACGGACGATTACCGGGATATCCTCTCGGCTATCGACCAATACAGCCCGCTTTTGCAGGCCTCGCGCAAGCAGATGGAGGCCGACATCAAGGGCAACCACACGGGCAACGTGCCGGAAAACCCGGAATTCGGTTTCGGTTATTTCTGGAACAACCAAAACCCGGACGGACGGCGTATGGACTTCGAGGCATCCCAAAGCTTTGATTTCCCGTCGGTCTACGTTTACAAGAGCCGGATGGCCAAGAACCACGACAGCGCGGCCTATTACCGTTTTGCCAATGAAAGGGCACAAATCATGCTGCAAGCGCAAAATTTGTGTATCGAATTGATTTACAACAATGCGATGGCGAATGTTTTGCAGAAACGGGTGGAAAGCGCCCGCCGGATTGCCCGTTCCTACCAAGAACAATTGGAAAAGGGCCAGACTTCGATTGTGGAAGCGAACAAGGCCGAACTGAACCTTTTGGGACTGGAAAGCGAAATGGCACGACTCCAAGCGGAAATCGAGAACTTGAAAGCCGGGTTGGAACGCCTGACCGGAGGTATCGAAGTGGATTTGACCCAAAGCGCCTTCCCCGACGCGGTACTCCCGGAAAGCTTCGAGCTCTGGTTCGCCCGGATCACAGGGAGCAATCCCATCCTGCAACAGGCCCGGAACGAAAGCCTGGCCAAGGAACAGAACGTAAAGGTCAACATTTCGGAAGCCTTGCCTAAATTCTCGGTGGGATACAAGGGAGAAAACGTTTTCGATGAAGGCTTCAACGGCATTGCCGTAGGTATGAGCATCCCGCTTTGGGAAAATAAGAACCGGGTGAAACAAGCCCGCTTGGAAGCCGAAGCCGCGCAGCACAAAGCCCTCGATGCCCAATGGCAGCTCCGGGCCCAATTGGAATCACTCTACAACAAAAGCCTGCACCTGCAACCGGTAGTCACGCGCTACCGGGACGCGCTCTCGGGCCTGGACAACTTGCCTTACATAGAAAAAGCCTTGGAAGAAGGCGAATACTCTCTGATGGACTACCTGACCGAGCTGCAATACCAGTTCGACATGATGGAGAGCTACCTCTCGGCCGAAAGGGAACTGGCCTTGAGCTGGAGCGAACTCCTCTGGGTGGCCGGAAGCCTGTAAAGCCGGTTACCGGACGAAAAACCATGCCCGAACAAAATTTTTGACAGTATTCCGGGCGGTGCGCCAAAACGGGACATACCGGGCTGAGCCGATTTTCGGCAAAAAACCGGATGGCCCTGGCACACCGCCTTGTTTTTTCCCTTCAACGGTCCCGGGAGACCGGGAAACATCTACTGTCCCAAGGATTTGAACATCCTGACGATGCAGCGTTTCTTCTGTTCCATGTTGGGATGGACATAGAGGTCGAGCGTGGTCGAGATGTTGGAATGCCCCAACAACACGCTCACCGTCTTGTAATCACAACCGGCCTCGATGCAACGTGTGGCGAAACTGTGACGGAGGCCGTGGTATTTCAATTTCGGGATGCCGAGTTCCTGCATCAATTTGTTATAGTAATTCCGGTAGGTTCTCGGTTCGGTAGGGCGTTCCTCGTTGGTCAACACATAAAAATCTTCATTGACCACTTTCTTCAAAGGTTTCATCATGGCCAACAGTTCCCTGCCCATGGGAATCGCCCGGCAGGAATTATGGGTCTTAGGCGTACTGATGACCAATTCCGTATGCTTCCGCCCTCCTTCGATGATATAAATGCGCTCGATGGTACGGTTGACGGTTATCGTGCCTTCTACCACGTTGATGTCGCTCCATTTCAAAGCACAGATTTCCCCGATGCGCAAACCCGTGCTCAAACTGATATAAATGCCGAGCCCGGCAAAGGAAAAATGGGTCTGGATATGATGCAATATTTTACGATGATTGGCCACCGTGAGTACCTCAAGTACCGGCCCGGTGCAGTTGGCCGGATATTTGATATCCCATTCGTAATAATTCATCCATTCGTTCTTCACCCCGAACTTCATGAGCATTTTCAAGACAATCAAGATGTCCTTGACCGTTTTTATTCCCAAGCCACTTTCTATCTTTTTCAAGACGAAAGCCTGCACGGTTTGTTCCGGAAGCGAATCCTGGTCACCGAAATCCGGTAAGATGTGGTTTTCCAAAATCAACAGATAGGCAGCCATCGTGGACTGCTTCACATAAGGCCGCTTGTATTCTTTCCAAGCCGCCGCAATCTCTCCAATTGTCTTGTTTGCCATGATTAGAATATTTGGTTCCTTGACTTGTTTCCAATGGGATAATCCGGCCACAGGCATGGAACGCCACAGCTTGGGCAAAGAAAAGTTTTCCGGTTCAAGATATAATGGAACTGTCAATAAATCCTGTGTATTCGTTTTTACAATAAATGGATAAAGCTATTACTTCCGAGAGCGAATCAAACCCGCCCGCATAAAAACAAGGCGGTGTGTCATAATGAGCAATCTGGCTACGCCGAAGACTGGCTGCACCTCGGCCAAAAGCAGTGCAAGTCGAAGGCAGAGGCAAGTTTTTACTTGCACTCTGCTGAGGCGAAGCCTGCGCTCGCTGCGAAGCAGCAACAGCACGCTCCTTCGTTCTCGCTCTCAGCGCCTTGCATCTTACTCACTCTGACACATCGCCTGAGATTTATTTCAAATCCCTATTTTGATACACCCTCTTCTCATCAATTCCGGCAATCCATCCGATGGAAGCCCTTAAAGTCCTTCCACGATTTCCTTGACCAAGCGGATAAGGACAGGAACCGTCTTTTCCACGGCGGCCAAGACTTCTTCATGGCTGACCTCCAAGGCCACTTCACCACCGCCGAGGTCGGAAATGACCGAAAGCCCCATGACTTTCATTCCCAGATAATTCGCCACGATGGTTTCAGGAACCGTGCTCATCCCCACGGCGTCTCCCCCGATAATCCGCATGTAACGGTATTCCGCCGGAGTTTCAAAAGTAGGTCCGGTCGTGCCCACGTACACCCCTTGCTGGACCGGGATTCCAAGCTTGGAAGCGGTGTCGATCCCATGCTGGAGCAAATCCTTGTCGTAAGCGTTGTGCATGCTGGGGAAACGTTCCCCGAAACGTTCGTCGTTGGGTCCCAAAAGCGGATTGGGCAGAAGGTTGATATGGTCCTTGATGAACATGATGTCCCCGACCTTGAAGCCCGGGTTCATGCCCCCGGCCGCATTGGAAACGAGCAGGGTCTTCACACCCAAGGCTTTCATCACGTAGATGGGGAAGGTAACTTCCTGCATGGCATAGCCTTCGTAATAGTGGAAGCGGCCCTGCATGGCCACGACTCTCTTGCCGCTGCGCAGTTTGGCAAAAAGCAGCTGTCCCTTGTGTCCTGCCACCGTGGAAACGGGGAAATGCGGGATATCCTTGTAAGAAACCGTCTTTTCAATCTCCAGTTCATCCACCAGACCGCCCAAGCCGGAGCCTAAGACAATGCCGATTTCGGGTTGGTAATTTCCGGTTTCCTTGTGGATATAAGCTGCTGTTTCCTGAATTTTTTCAAACAAATCCATAATCGTAGGTTTAAAGGTTAAGAAGCGGTTGAATCCGGCCAAACCGGTTCCGAGCGCTTCATCGATGAGCAAAAAAAACTTGCCGCCGCGGCGTGTGGTTTTTCCCCGGCGATTCGAAATCAGACCACCTTGGGGTTGCTATACCGCCTTGGGGCTGCTTATCTTCTGGCAAGCCTGTTCAATCCGCGCCAAAGTCTCTTCTTTGCCGAGGATTTCCATGATATCGAAGACATGGGGGCCGAGGGAAGCTCCGACCAAGGCTAAACGCATGCTATTGAACACCTTGCCAGCGTTCCAGCCATGACGGCCTATCAACTCTTGGGTCAAGGTTTCCAAAGCCAGAGCCGAAAAATCCGTCTTGGCAGCCTCTTCGCTCCATTGCCGCAGAATCCGGGGCATGTCTTCCGTCCAGCGTTTCTTCACCACTTTATCATCGTAGGATTCCGGCGCATTGAAGAAGAAGTAGCTCTGGTCCCAGATTTCCTGCGGGAAGCTGAGGCGTTCCTTGACCAAAGCGGCGATTTTCTGCAATTCGGCATCGGAATAGGAAGCGGCTTGACGGCAGAACCCACCCCGCACATCGGCTTCGCCCGAACGTTTCCGCAAAACGGCAGCCAAATCGGCATCGCTTTGTTTTTGAAGGTATTGATGGTTGAACCAATGGGCCTTTTCCAAATTGAACTTGGCCCCCGACTTGCTGACTTTTTCGAGCTGGAAAGCCTGGATGAGTTCCTCCATGCTGAAAAGCTCTTGTTCGGTTCCCGGGTTCCAACCCAGGAAAGCCAACATATTGACCACGGCCTCCGGGTAATAGCCGCTTTCGCGGTAGCCGCTGCTCTTCTCCCCGGTCTTGGGGTCGGTCCAAGCCAAGGGGAAAACAGGG
This sequence comes from uncultured Bacteroidales bacterium, assembly GCA_944321885.1. GTDB lineage: Bacteria > Bacteroidota > Bacteroidia > Bacteroidales > P3 > Pullibacteroides. The sequence continues at coordinate 29,568 of CALUNB010000022.1, forward strand.
AATCCGAGACGGTCCCCGTCACGCTTGCTCAGCTTGCCGTTGCCGTCGGGTTTGAGCAAAAGCGGCAAATGGGCAAAACAAGGCATGGTGTCCTTCCAACCAAGATATTCATAAAGAAGCACATGCAAAGGAGCCGAAGGCAACCATTCCTCACCCCGGATTACATGCGAGATCTCCATGAGATGGTCGTCCACGATATTGGCCAGGTGGTAGGTAGGCAAATCGTCGGCACTCTTGTAAAGCACCTTGTCGTCCAGGATTTCCGAATTGATGGTCACATCGCCCCGTATCATGTCGTGCACGGTGATGCTCCGGCCCGGCTCGATCTTGATGCGGACCACATAAGGAGTCCCGGCCTCCAACAGAGCCTTGGTCTCCGCTTCGGGAAGGCTCAGGGAGTTCTTCATCTGCATACGGGTCGAGGCATCGTATTGCTGGCTGCTCGACTTGCTCTCTTCCAAGCGTTTGCGCATGGCTTCCAACTCAGCGGGCGTATCAAAGGCATAGTAGGCCAAACCGGCATCGAGCAACTGCTTCACGTATTGGCGGTAGATGTCGCGCCTTTCGGACTGGCGGTAAGGCCCGTGGGGACCTCCGATGCCAACGCCCTCATCGAAGGGGATATGGAGCCACTGGAAGGCCTCGATGATATATTCTTCGGCCCCCGGCACGAAACGGCTGGAGTCCGTATCCTCGATACGGAGCAGGAAATCCCCTTGGTGTTGCTTGGCAAACAAATAGTTGAACAGGGCGGTCCTGACCCCGCCGATATGCAAGGGCCCGGTAGGGCTTGGCGCGAAACGGACTCTGACTTTTCTTTTTTCCATGGATTCCTTATGAAAATTTTGATGGTTGCTATTCATTGCCACGGTTTTCCGGGCCGGTTCAAAGAATCTTTTGCAATCCGAACACATCGACCCAGCGCGCTCCGGAACGGATCCAATCCTTGAGATGGCTGCAACGTTCAAACCCGGCGGAATCGAACAATTTGAGACTGACCGGGTTGTCGCTGCGCACCGAAGCATAGAGCTGGTGCAAATTTAGCTGGTTTTTGGCGTAGGAACACGCTTGGGCGAGGATTTTTTGCCCGAGGCCTTGATTCCGGTAGTCCGGGCAGACCAGGATGCCTATTTCGGCCCGCTGGTGCAAGGCCTCGTAGTTGAAGAAATCCAATATCCCGGCAGGAGGGCATTGCCATGAAGCAAGGGAAGTAAATCCCTGCCGCCCCGTGTCCGGGGGTGTTCCTCCCGCTTGCAGGACAGGAGCGGGACTTTCCAAACAAGCGATAAGGCGGACCTGGCCGCAAGAAAAGAGTTTCGCGCCCGAACCGTTTTGGACGAATTCCCGCAAATAATCCAAGGAATAAGGGATACAGGTCTCGCCCAGCACGAAAGCCTCGGGCCGGTTTTCCATGTCGTAAAGCAGGTATTCGTCCCCCGGTTCCATGGCCCGGAGACGGATTTCACACAAATTCCTTGAATGAGGTTGGACAGGCATCGTGAAAGCGGTTAGAGGCTTATTTCGCCCTCGAAAACGAAGGTGGCGAGTCCTTCCAGGTAAATCCGGGTGAACAAAGTATTTTGAAGCAGGGAGAATTGCTGGGGTACCAAGACATCTTCTATGCCGGAAGTATGTTTAAGCATGGAAGCCGGGGCCAAGGAAAGCTGGAAATCCACTTGCAGATGCCCGCCTTTGGTAGAAAGTTTGACCGTATGTTGCCCGGCAGGCAAATTTTCTTTCAAGGCGAAAGCCAAGGAAGCCGCCGTGACCCCGGTCCCGCAGGAAAAGGTCTCGTCCTCCACGCCTCTTTCGTAGGTTCTTACCTTAAGTCCGGAATACTCTTTTTCAACAAAATCGACATTGATACCATGCGGAAAATCATTTGAAAAACGAATTTCCTTCCCCTCTTTCACCACATCGATACTGTCGCAGTCCTCCACAAAAGAAACGTAGTGCGGGGAACCGGAGTCCAGCAGGTAAATATCCTTGCTCTTATGCTTGGCGTACAAGGAAACATCCCGCATTTTGAGCCGGACCAAGTATTGTTTGCCTAATTTCGAGACAATGCTCGCTTCGTGTTCCCCGTCGCTGCTCCAGAATTTGAAGCTCCCGTCCCCCACGATGCCGAGATCCTTGGCGAAGGCACAGATGCAGCGCCCCCCGTTGCCGCACATGCTGCCCGGCATCCCGTCCGAGTTGAAAAAAGACATGCAAAAGGGATAATGGTCATGATGTTCCAGCAACATGAACCCGTCGGCACCGATACCGAACCTGCGGTCGCAAAGCAAGGCGATTTGCTGGTAATTCAAAGTGGAATATTCATTGTTCCGGTTGTCGAGCAGGATAAAATCGTTCCCCGCCCCTTGGTATTTGCGGAAACGGAGGACTTGGGAACAGGTATCTCCCGTCAAGTTCATTGGTTCCATTATGCGTTGTTTAGGTTGGTTGTACCTTGACCAGGGTCCGGCCGGTGATTCCGCCTATGACTCGGGATTCTCGTTCCGGTTCCCGTTGTCGTGGTATACCGGACCCTGTGCTTCCGGTTCCACCCCTTCGGCCAATTGGGGCTCGTTGAAAGAAGATGCGATTTCGAAAATCCGCTCGATATAAGGATTTACCGTCACATCGCTCCGGTTGTTGAGCCAAATCAAGGTACGGCGGTTCTGGTAGTCGTGGATGAAATAAGACCGGAAGCCTTTCCACCATCCGTTGTGGTAAACGGTCTGGGCGCCCGACTCTTCTTGCTTGATCCGGAACCCCAAGCCGTAATCGTTGTCGTGACGTTCGGAGAGGGGGACGGCAGGGGTGAACATCAGCTGCCTTATCGTGTCGGCCAGGAAATTGTCATCATAAAGGGCCTGGTCGAAGCGGTACAAGTCTTGCACGTTGGAAAACAAGCCCTTGTCTCCCACTACCCCGTCCAAGTAATCGGGCCTGCGTTGGTAAAAACCGGTCCGCCGCGAATAGGAATAACCTCTTACCATCCCGCGATCCGATTGAGGATTACGGGCATCGTACACGAAGGTGTTCCGCATGTGGAGGGGCTGCGCGATATGCTCGTCGAAATAATCGGCAAAGGACTGCCCTGAAACCTGTTCCACAAGAAGCGCCAAATAAGCGTAATTGGTATTACAGTAACGAAACTTGGTCCCAGGTTTGAAATCCAGACGGTTGGCATAGGTTCCCATCAAAGTGGAGAGGTCGGAGTTCATCAAAGGGTCTTCCTTGTCGGGCCAGAAATTCTCGGCAGTGTAGATGTAGTTTTGAAGCCCGGAACGATGCTGGAGAAGGTCTTTCACCGTGATGGTCTCGAAAGGGAAATCAGGAAGATAAGTCTTTACCGGCTGGTAGATGTCCAGTTTCCCGTTTTGATAGAGCTGCATGACGGCCACGGCTGTGAATGGCTTGGAAAGGGAAGCGAGCTGGAACGCGCTTTCCGGACAGATGGAATCCCGGCGCGAGCGGATGTCCGAAAATCCAAAGCACTGGTTATAGATAACTTGACCATCTTCGGCATAAAGGACTTGCCCGCTGAACTGCCCTTTGCGGTAAGCTTCGGTCAGGAGCTGGTTTATTTCGCGGGCCTTGCTGGAATCGGCCTGGCTCGAAAGCCGGACTTGGGTACAAACGGTATCGGCGGAATTTTGCGGCAAGCTGAAGGGTTGTTGCTGCTTGGAACTGCTGTGGGCATGGTTCCAAGGAATCGGGGATATCAGGACCATCCCGATCAAGGCCAACACAAGGGCGGTGGATATGTACTTTTTTTTGCTCATTCTTTTTCGTTTGGAAAGATAATGGGAGCCGCTTCCGCTGCCGGTCTTCGGTTTTATGCTAATTTTGCATCCCGTTCCTAAGAAGCTGTTTCAATTTATTTGTTTAGGCCATCGGGAGGGGATTTGGAGGGATGGCGCGGCGTTTTTCAAAGGAGGATAGCCAAGCTATCATCGAGCACCGCTCAACCAAGACCCGAAATAGCCCCCGATGGGCAAACAAAATCCTGAACCCGGTCCCTGAAATTTCAGCCTTTTCAGGATTGTGTAAGAAATTTTAAACAGCTTCTAATTTGGATTTTGCGGATTTAGCGTTTATCTTCGCCTTCCCGGAAACACGAAGCTTTCCCAAGCAAAGATATTTGAAAATCGGGATACAATAAAACTGTAAACGGATATGAATTCTCAACATGCAGACGTTGAAAACACTACGCCTGTCTTCGAACCGGGTTCCACCCCCGAACGTTACACGATCACTTCGGCACTCCCTTATGCCAACGGCCCGGTACACATAGGGCATCTGGCAGGGGTCTATGTTCCTGCCGACATTTATGCCCGCTACCTCCGCAGCCGGGGCCGGGATGTGATTTTCATCGGCGGTTCGGACGAACACGGGGTCCCCATCACCATCCAAGCGCGGAAACGGCATACCACGCCCCAAGCCATCGTGGACCAGTACCACGCCTTGATCAAGGACTCGTTCGAGAAGTTCGGCATCTCTTTCGATATTTATTCCCGCACTTCGACCCGGATCCACGCCCAAACGGCTTCGGCCTTTTTCAAGACACTTTACGACAAAGGTTGCTTCATCGAAAAGACTTCCTTGCAGTATTACGACGAGGAGAACCACCAGTTCCTGGCCGACCGCTACATCACCGGGACCTGCCCGCATTGCCATAGCGAAGGAGCTTACGGCGACCAGTGCGAGAAATGCGGTTCGGCGCTCAGCCCCGATGAACTCATCGACCCCAGGAGCACGATTAGCGGGAACAGGCCTGTGAAGAAAGAAACCAAACATTGGTACCTGCCTTTGGACCGCTACGAGGACTTCCTGCGGAAATGGATTCTGGAGGGACACAAGGACGACTGGAAAACGAACGTCTACGGGCAATGCAAATCCTGGATCGACCAAGGTTTGTTGCCCCGCGCCGTGACCCGCGACCTGGATTGGGGCGTACCGCTTCCCCTGCCTGATACCGAAGGCAAGGTCCTCTACGTTTGGTTCGATGCCCCGATTGGCTATATCTCGGCCACGAAGGAGCTGAAACCGGACGCATGGGAAAAGTATTGGAAAGACAAGAAAACCAAGTTGGTACATTTTATCGGAAAAGATAATATCGTATTCCATTGCATCATTTTCCCCTGCATGCTCAAAGCCGAAGGGAGCTACGTTTTACCGGATAACGTGCCGGCCAACGAATTCCTGAACTTGGAGGGGGAAAAGATTTCCACTTCCAAGAACTGGGCGGTCTGGCTGCACGAATACCTGGAAGATTTCCCCGGAAAGCAGGACGTGTTGCGCTACGTGCTGACGGCCAACGCTCCGGAGACCAAGGACAACGACTTCACCTGGAAGGATTTCCAGGCCCGGAACAACAACGAGTTGCTGGCCGTTTTCGGCAACTTCGTCAACCGGACGGTGGTCCTGACCCACAAGTATTTCGAAGGCAAGGTTCCTGAAGTGCCGGATCCGGCTTTCACGGAAACCGACCGGGAATATTTGCGGGAAATGTGCGCTTATCCGGAAAAAATCGCCGCGAGCTTGGAAGCTTACCGTTTCCGGGAAGGCTTGAACGAGTTGATGAACTTGGCCCGTCTGGGGAACAAATACCTGACCGACAATGAACCATGGAAACTCTTCAAGAGCGACCCGGAACGGGTCAAGGTGATTTTGAACCTTTCCTTGCAAATCGCGGCCCATTTGGCGGTCCTGTGCGAACCCTTCCTGCCTTTCACGGCGAAAAAGTTGTGCGGTATCCTAGACTTGCCCAAATTGCCCTGGGACGAAGCGACCCGGACCTGCTTGCTGGAAGGCGGCCATCCGTTGAACCCCGCCGAGTTCCTGTTCGAAAAGATAGAAGATGAGGCCATCCAAAAACAGATGGACAAGTTGGAAGAAGCCAAGAAAGCCAACCGGATGCAGGCCACACCTCGTTACGAACCCCAAAAAGCAAGCGTGAACTTCGAGGATTTCGGCAAGATGGATTTGCGGGTGGCCCGGATTACGGCGGCGGAAAAGGTGGCCAAGACCAAGAAACTCTTGAAACTGACCTTGGAAACGGGCCTGGATACCCGTACCGTGGTGAGCGGCATTGCCGAATGCTACACGCCCGAGGAAGTGATAGGAAAAAAGGTTTGCCTTTTGGCCAACCTGGAACCCAAGGAGCTCAAAGGCATCTTGTCGCACGGCATGATCCTGATGAGTGAGAATCCGGACGGCAAACTTTGCTTCGTGGAGCCTTCGCCCGAGGCCGAAGTAGGGATGCAGATTCGTTAAGACCGTTTTCCGACACGGGCCGGAGGAGGAACCCATATCGCCATGCAAGCGGCTTGACGAGGCGTTTGCGTGTCCGGTCCAGGTCACGATATATGAAACGCTAAACAATACAACGATGCAGGTAAGAAAACCGAGGAAAAGGCGCAAGACCCATGCGTATGCTGCTGCCAGCGGCAGAAAGCATTTCAGCAGAAAACTAAAAGCGGGCTTGTATCTCCTTGCCGTGTTCATTTTCGGCCTCATGGTGTGCGCGGCCTCCATCGGCATGGGGTCCGCAGTCAAAGCCCGGACCGAAGTGTTCATCCCGACGGGAGCGACTTACGCGCAGGTGCAGGACAGCTTGCGTTCGAGCGGCAACATCCGGATGTTCAAGTTCGAAATCCTTTCGCGTATCAAAGGATATCCGGATTGGGTAAGACCGGGACGTTACGTGATTCCCGCAGACGTTACGGCCTCGACCGTGGTCAACAAGCTGCGTTCGGGCGACCAGGACGAGGTCCGGGTCACGTTCAATAAAGTCCGCACGGTGGAGCAGCTGGCCGGAATCGTTTCCAAGCGGATTGAAGCCGATTCGGCTTCCCTCGTGGCCGTGCTTTCGGACACGCTCTACCTGTCCCATTTCACCTATGCCTTCAAGGATGCCGATTCCTTGCAGAAAGAGGCTTTGCGGGTAACTCCGGAAAACGTCCTGGCTTGTTTCGTCCCGGATACCTACCATCTTTATTGGAACACGGATGCCGAGGCGTTTTTCAGGCGGATGTATTGGGAGTTCGAGCGTTTCTGGAACGAGAGACGGCAAAAGGAAGCCGATAGTTTGGGGATGAACCGGCTGGAAATCATCTCTTTGGCATCCATCGTGGAGGAGGAGACAAACCAGAAGGACGAGCGGCCCGATATCGCTTCGGTCTATCTGAACCGCCTGCGGCGCGGCATGTTGTTGCAAGCCGACCCCACGGTCAAATACGCGGTCGGGGATTTCGGGCTCCGGCGAATCCTCAAAGAACACCTCCAAACGGATTCTCCTTACAATACATACAAATACAAAGGATTACCTCCGGGTCCGATTTGTACGCCTTCGATTTCATCGATTGATGCCGTTTTGGAGAACAAGCAGACCAAGTACCTATACTTCTGTGCCAAAGCCGATTTTTCGGGCTACCACGACTTTGCTTCCTCCTATTTCAAACACTTGGCCAACGCACGGGCTTACCAGCGGGCCTTGGACGAAAGGGGAATCAGGTAATCCTCATCCGCAGGCTGACCCGTCATAGGGGACCTTGCGATTAAGAAGCTGTTTAAAATTTCTTGCAATCCTGAAAAGACTGAATTTTCAGGAACCGGTTTCAGGATTTTGTTTGCCCATCGGGGGCTATTTCGGGGCTGGCTTGCCTTTTTCACGTCAGATAGCTCGGCTATCCTCCTTTGAAAAACGCCGCGCCATCCCTCAAAATCCCCTCCCGATGGCCTAAACAAATAAATTTAAACAGCTTCTAAGTCTCGGCAAAGCTAAACGAAGTTTGAGCTATGCCGAGACGGAGAAACGATCGCAACGAGTTCATGAACACCTTGAAACTCTTTGCGCCGTGAATAAAGCTGCGTGAAAACGAACCTTTCGATTAAGCCGAGCGCCATGCCAAGCTTGCTTGAGCATGGCCGAGGCGGAGAAAGCTGCGTGAAAACGAACCATAAAACACGAGCGGGACAATCGACTTGTTTATCCCGCCCGTATCACTTCATTCGAAAAGAATCAATACTCATCCTCGTTGAAGAAATTTATAAGTATTGATTATCAATACATTATGCAGTAATCAATGAAATTTGCGCAAACAAACCACGCCGTCTGAGACGGTCTGAGGCGATGGAAGGAAATGGAGGACAAACAAACCCAATGATAGATACAGTTATTCAAAAACCATAAATATTTTTTCTTTGCTTGAAAGCAGAATCTCCTCCTTCTAATATATTGCAACAAAGTTTAATAGTGTCATCATTATCAATAGAACCAGATGATATAATCTGCGAATGCACACTTGTACTTTTAAGCGGAATGATAAGTTCAGCATCTCCAAGCACTGCAATGTTCGGGTTATGTGTAACTATAATCACTTGACGGTGCTCTTTAATTTTACGCAAATTCCCAACAATTGTTTTGAAAATAAATTCACTATCAAGATTATCTTCTGGTTGATCTATTAATAAAGGCTTATCACTATCAGATAATAGTAATATACTTAATAATACAGATTGCTGTTGTCCAAGCGATAATTGGGATATTCGTTTTGTAATATTTTTCCTAACTCCACTTTCATCCACGAACTTAGTTACTGTAATTTGTGGATGGTCATCATACTTCAAACATTCAAGATCCTCATATTTAAATCCGTCATTAAGGGTCGTAATAATATTATCAATCTCGTCATCCCGCAGAAATTGTTCACCTTGATATTTTATAGCTTTTAATACGCCAATATCTTTCTTTTTGATTGCTTGGACAAAGTCATACACACCAATACTCCTTGCGATAACTGAGGATTTCATAACTTGGGAAGTTCTCCAGCCCATCAAAGTTTTTAATGTATCTTCAAAATCAGGAGAATATAGTGATTCAGCATATTTAATAGAGACAAAAAAGTCATCAACTGAATTTTTTAGATTCTCATCTATCTTTTTTGCAAATGCTAAATGTTTTCGAGTAATTTCTCTTTTATTCTTTTGGCGCTCCTGTATCAATTCTTGACGTTCCTTGAGTAATTCAACAAGGCGTTTCTGATCATCTTGAAGCTTTGCAACCTTTTTCTCGTAATCAATGATATCCTTGGAAATTTGATTAATTTTTCCCAAGTCAAAGGGTATACCTTGCTGTATTAGCTCTTGTTTCTTATCATCTATCTGTCCTTGTATTTCCGATTCTTTCGCTTTCCATAATTCTAATTGAGTTTTTAACTCCGAAATTTTTTCAGCGAGAGCATCATTAAGCTCTTTTGATTTAGAAGATACAAGTACAGAAAATGCATTTATTATCCTTTGGACATTAAAGAAGTATTCTTTGCCAACAACAATACGGTCATCACTCATCTCGGCAACTTTATCAAACAAATTGGTATCGCCAAGAATATCTCTATATGTTTTGACGAGTTTATTAAGGTCGTCTATCAAAGTCTTACGGAAATCTCTTTCTTGGAGCAAAGCATTATGCAGTTTAACAATTTCAGCTGCTTTACTTTGTTCCATAGCTTTTAATTTACGACGTTCATTTTCTAAAGCTTTTTTTGCATTAGGTAACGAAATGATATTAATACGAAGCTTATTCATCTCGCTTTGATTACTCCTTAGCAATTCAATATATTCAGAGTCTTGAGCTTCCAATAGTTTCAAATCGAGAAAAGCATCTAAAAAGTTTATAACAACTTGTGGATTTTCTTCACTATGCTGAATCGTACTTGCTGTATCCCCCTGCCCATAGCTTTCAATAGGGATGGATGTTATTCCTGAGTCTGGATCCGAGCGATTTACAACACTTGCGTTTTTTTCTCTTTGGAAAGTTTGCGTTTGGCCTGCTTCATCTGTATAGTCTAGCAAAATATTTTGAGGCCATACTTCTGATTCACAAATTTTTGAAAAAGACTTATTCCCAGTTGCTTCACGAATTGATTCCAATAGAGTTGATTTCCCTGCGCCTCTACTACCGATTATGCATGTAAGATTAGGACTTAACTCTATATCTACCCCATCTAATAGTCCTCCTTCTAATTTTATATGCTTAATTATTGGGCGTTGAACAGGAATTTCATCTTCTAGACGAACACGGGACTCACTACTCATCAATGCAATATGGAATGAGCGAAATGTAAGTGTCGGCATTTTTAATCTAGTTAATCGATTGTTGCCTTCTGCATTATTGCCCAATCTAATTAATTCATGTGAGTCAGAAGACATTAGTTTCGCAAAATCCCTATGTAACTTATTATCTAACGAATCTCGCCATAAGTTTAATAGTTTTTTATGCTCTGAATTCTCATCCTCATCCGTATATAAGTGAGCTTCATTTTTATTTGTTATCTCAAGACCTAACAAATTCTTGCACATAAATATTTGCTCCATATGTGGGCCGAATCTATTTATAACCTTTTCAAATCCGGAATCTAATGTAATATGGGCTAAAACGCCTATCCCGTCTAATCTCTCGGCCGAATTCAAGCATTCGACTATTCCTTGGTTACAGATCGAATTGTCATGGTTAAAAGTTAACCCAACATAAAATCTTTGTAACTTATCAATAGTTTCAAAATATAATAAAAGATGTCCTTGTGTCGTACTAACCTCTATACCGGGTATAACAAGGATATCCTTGCCTCTCGCATACTGAACTGCAATCTGGCTATTTATATATTGGTTATGGTCAGTTATACTGATAACCTTTAATCCCTTCTCAATAGCAGTATCCACAATTGCTTGTGGAGTATTGGATACATCAGTTACATCAAATGAACCAGTACTGGGTCCATATGAATGTATATGTAAATCCGCTTTATAAAACAATGCTCCATTACTCATTTTCAATAACTTATATCGTTTAACAATACTAATTTACTTCTTATATTTAATACTTGATTCTGCTACCAACTGATATTTTTCTTCTATATCCTCATAAGATTTTATTCTCCTATCTTCAAGAAAGATATGACAAAGTGTATAAACTAATGCTTCTAAAGTCTGCTCCCGTACTTTCGGTTTCAGCTGGCATTCCCAAACGGTAATGCAGTGCCACCCCATTGAAGCAAGTTTTCTCTGTTCTTCTTTATCTCTAAACTTATTACGATCTATCTTATTTCGCCAGAACTCCACATTGGTCTTGGGCAGAACATAATACTTGCATCCTTCATGTCCATGCCAGAAACAGCCATTTACAAAAATTACCGTTCGATATTTCCGAAGCACAAGATCAGGATGTCCTGGAAGGCGCGAATAATTCAGTCTGTATCGGAACCCACGACTGAACAAAAACTTCCTTACCAGCAATTCAGGCTTCGTATTCCGCCCTTTTATTGCTGACATACAACGGTGCCTCTGTTCTTTCGTGAGTTTATCCATATCTTTCAGATGTCATCAGATTCTTTCAAAGAAATCTTCGTAATCACCGTCTATTATTCTCCACTTTCCATTCTTCCGGCCTCCTTCTCTGACAATGAACTTCATATCTGTCATTCTCTTGAGGTATTTACGCACCTGACGATCAGAAATACCTATGTTCGAAGCCATTTCAGCAATTGTGATTCCTGGATTCGAGGAAATCAATTTGTATATTATCCTCTGTGCTTTTAGGAACTCTTTCCGGAACTTATTATCCTCTTTTAGGAACTCTTTCTCTGTTCCTATATCTACTTTTAGGAACTCTTTTTCATCCATCACACCGTTACTTCCATAATTCAAATTCCATAATGTCACATGAAATTCTGATGCATTTGACTGAAATTCAGGAGCGTGATATTCGGGCAGACGCTCAAACCTCTTATAGGAATCTATTATCTTCTT
>CALUNB010000023.1 GCA_944321885.1 uncultured Bacteroidales bacterium
CCCTTGCCGGTCAGAACGCCGGTGTTTTCACGACGCAGTTTCTTGTACATGCCGTACATGTAACCGATTTCGCGGCCACCTACGCCTATGTCACCGGCAGGAACATCGGTTTCAGGTCCGATGTATTTCTGGAGTTCCATCATGAAAGCTTGGCAGAAGCGCATGATTTCATTGTCGGAACGGCCTTTGGCGTTGAAGTCGGAACCACCCTTGCCACCACCCATGGGCAGGGTCGTCAAGCTATTTTTGAAAGTCTGTTCGAAACCGAGGAACTTGAGGGTGTCCAGACGAACGGAGGGGTGGAAACGCAAACCGCCTTTGTAAGGTCCGATCGCGTTGTTGAATTGTACGCGGTAACCCGTGTTCACTTGGATTTCACCCTTGTCATCGACCCATTCCACACGGAAGGTGAAGATACGGTCCGGTTCAACCATGCGTTCGATGATCTTGTGTTTTTCGTACTGAGGATGAGCCTCAACGTAATCCTTGATGGAGTACAGTACTTCCTCAACAGCTTGGAGGAACAAAGGTTCGTCAGGATGTTTTTCCTTCAGATCAGCCAAGATTTTTTTTACGTCCATGGCAATTAAGTTTTTAATTATGATTACTAAATTTTTCCCTTTCCATCACACCGTCCTCGGCGGTCCGTCCCGGCCTTGTTTCACTCCCCTCTGCCCGGCCTTGCCGGAAACGGGGGCAAAGTTACATCATTTTTCGATAGGCTGTCATGAAAGCCGTCCAAAATTTTCTGCCGTACCGAAGGAGGCACCGGCAAATCCGATTTGATTTTCTGTCCGCAAAGCTCCCGGATCACCACCGAAGCGCAAAGGCATCCCACGATGGAGGGCATATAGGAAACCGTTCCCACCGTGGATTTCTTGTTGGCTTCCCCCCAGGTGGGTAAAACCGCACGGGCCGGCACCGGTTCGGGGGAAAAAACCGACTGGATGCCCGTGTAAACGCCCAAACGATGCAGTTTCTTGCGCAAGGCGTCGGCCAAGGGGCAAGCGTAAGTCTGGGAAATATCGCAAATCCGGAGCTGCAAGGGATCGGTTTTCCCGCCCGACCCCATGGCGCTCACCACCCGGGTCCCCCTTTGCACACAATGGTACAAGAGGTAAACCTTGGGCGAAAGCGTATCAATCGCATCCACCACGTAGTCGAAAGGACAGCTCTCCAGGATGTCGATCATCCGCTGGTCCTTGACGTACTCCGGAAGCACTTCCAAACGCAAAGCCGGATTGATATCCCGCAAGCGTTCCCCCATCACCTCGGCCTTCAAGCGGCCCAAAGTCGAATGCAAGGCCGGCAATTGCCGGTTCAGGTTCGTCGGGTGGAGCCTGTCCCCGTCCACGATGGTCAGGCCTCCGACCCCGGCACGGGCCAGCATCTCGGCCGCATAGGCTCCCACGCCGCCCAAACCCATCACCAAAACCGAGGCCGCACGCAAGCTTTCCGCCTCCGCCTGCCCCAACAGGAGCTCCGTCCGGGAATCCCAGGCCTCTTCCCCACCCCTCTCAATCATGGATTCCCAATTTATCAAACAACTTCTTGTCTTTCAAGACAGCCAAAGCCCGGGCGAAAGCCTCGTCCACATCCTTGGTCACTTGGTAATAGTACTTGGAGCCATAGAGGTTGCTGGCCAGCAGGGCCTTGATTTGCGCCTTGAGGTATTTGTCCGAAGCCTCGGCATATTCCCGTTGCCGGGCATCCTCCGCCTTGGCCCTCTCCATCAGATAGGCCTGCATGCTGTCCTGTGACCAAAGTACCCGCGACATATAATCCTCGTAACTCCGGGCCTCGTCCAAAGCCGTGTCCGCCTGCATGGCGTTCAACAGTTCCTGCAAGAACTTCCCGGCCTGTGCCTCCTTGAAATTGGTATGAGGCACCCCTTTTTCCGCCGCGTAATCATAGAATTTCTGCATGAAGGTATCGTTCATTCCGCAATCCTTGTAAAACGACTCGAAATCGGGATAGGTTTCCAAAAACTGTTCCCTGTCGTTCTCCAGGACGCCCAAGACGAAACGGTTCAACAGGTTCTTGCTGCGCAAGGCCACGTAATAGTCGCTGGCCCGCTGGGTATCGACTGCAACGAACACGTCGGGCATGATGCCGCCGCCCCCGTAGACCGTCCTTCCGCCCATGGTCTGGTAACGCAAAGAGTCAGGCAGGTTCACCGAATCCGGGTTCACCATTTCCCCATGGCGGTAACGGTTCATGATGTCTTGGTAATAGGCCTCCAAGCCGTCCTTGTAGGGCTTCTGTATGCAACGCCCCGAAGGGGTGTAGTACCGGGCTATGGTCAAACGGACCTGGGAGCCGTCTGACAAGTTGAAAGGTCTCTGTACCAACCCCTTGCCAAAAGTCCGGCGTCCCACGATGACCGCCCGGTCCCAATCCTGCAAAGCCCCTGAAACGATTTCGGAAGCCGAAGCCGAACCCTCGTCCACCATGACCACCATGCGGCCCTTGGTGAACAAACCTTTCTTGGTGGCATGGAAGGTTTCCTTTGGCTGGGCCTTCCCCTGCATGTAAACTACCAGCTCGTCCTTGGGCAGGAACTCATCGGCCAAGTCCACGGCGACGTCCAGATACCCGCCCGAATTGCCCCGAAGGTCCAATATCAGGTTCTTCATGCCTTGCTGCTTCAGGTCTGTCAAGGCGGCGCGGATTTCATCCATGCTGGTCCGGGAAAAACGGTCCAGCATGATGTAGCCGTTTTCCTTGTCAATCATGAAATAGGTATTGACGCTATGCAAGGGAATCTTGTCCCGGACAATCTCGAAATCCATCACTTCGGGAACGCCCTTGCGTTTGATGCCCACTTCCACCTGCGTGCCTTTTTTACCGCGCAAATGCTTGAACACGAAATCGCGGGTGGCGTTCTTGCCCGTGGCGTCGAGGCTGTCTATGCGCACAATCTTGTCGCCAGCCAGCAAGCCCACCTTGGCCGAGGGGCCTCCGGCAATGACCTCAATGATTACAATGCTGTCGTTGTTCGGTTGGAAAGAAACCCCGATGCCATCGAAATTCCCCACCAGGGGTTCATTGGCTTTTTTCACGTCCTTGGCGGAAATATAGGCCGAATGAGGGTCGAGTTCCTCCAAGATTTCCACGATACCCTTCTCCACTACCGGCGCCATGTCGATGTCTTCCACATAGGCGAAACGTATCATCTGCAACAAACCGCCCATTTTCTGTTCCACCAGGGCCGGACTGTTCCGGGGCAATTCTATTTCCACATCCCCGCTGTTCCGGTGCGGAGATCTGCTCCCTTGCGCCGCAAGCGGTTGGATCGCCGTCCACGACAGGAAAAACACCATGAAGGCCCACCCTGCGCGGACCGCAAAAGACAAATTCTTTTTCATATCCGATTCAAAAAATCCTCTTGGGGAAAACAGCCAATATCAAGCCATAAGCCCGATACCCAGTCACAAACTTAAAACTATTTCGGATAAAACCCAAGAAGCCGTTTAAATTTGCAAAAAATTGCAATCATGATTCCGATTTATCCCGTGGAAAAAATCCGGCAAGCGGACAAGGAAACCCTGCATCGGCAGAATTTGTATGGCTGGCAGTTGATGGAAAGAGCCGTGAAAGCCTGTTTCGACTTCCTTTTGGAAAACGAAAAAGAGGCCATGCCGGCCCGGGAAAAGAAGGTCGGAAAACCGTTCCCTGATTCGCCCCGGATAAAAAAAACGGCCAAATTCTTCCTCTTCTGCGGACGGGGCGACAAAGGCGGGGACGGTTTCGGCTTGGCTTGGAAACTAATCCAACACGGTTGCCCGGTCGAAGTCTGGCTACCCGACAAAGGAGAATTCCCGTCCGAAGCCGGAGAACAGAAGCCGGGATTCACATCCAACGCCCTCAGGAACATTTGGAACTTGATTGGCCATCGAATTCCCTTGCACCGTTTCGGTGCGGAAGGTATGCCGGCCCCCAGCCCCGAAGACATCCTGATTGACGCCTTGGTCGGAACCGGCCTGGCAGGACGGCTGGACCCACCTACCGAAGCCGTGGTCCGTTTCCTCAACGCTTGCCCCGGCAAAAAATACTCCATCGACCTGCCTTCCGGCCTCTATGCCGACAAAACCACGCCCGAAGAATATCCCGTGGTGGAAAACAGCCTGGCCCTTTCGTTCCAATTTCCCAAACAAGCCTTCCTGTTCGCCGAGAACGAAGGCCGTCCCTTGGACTTTGCGATTCTGGACATCCATCTGGACGAATCCTTCATGGTTGAGAATCCCGCCGAAGCCTATTTGCTGCAAGCCGAAGATGCCCGCCGGGCCTTGCCGCCCCGGCCCAAATTCGCCCACAAGGGCCGTTTCGGGCATGGACTTTTGATTGCCGGGAGCCAAGGCATGGCCGGGGCCGCGATACTGGCCGGACGGGCCGCGTTGCGGAGTGGTTGCGGGTTGTTGGGCATCGCTTCGGAGGAAGCCAACCGTATCGTCTTGCAAACCGCCGTACCCGAAGCCCTTTTCGTAGACCAGAGCCAAATCGACTGGGCCAGGATAGGACGGTATTCCGCCATCGGCATCGGCCCAGGCCTCGGGACCAGCCCGCAGGCCGCCCTTTTGCTCAAAAACGTGCTGCGCCATGCCGCTTCCCCCCTGCTTGTCGATGCCGACGGCCTGAACCTGCTGGCCCAAAACCCGACCCTGCTCGAATTCCTGCCCGCCGGACGTTGCATCCTCACACCCCATCCCAAGGAATTTGAAAGACTGGCCGGGAAATCCTCCGATTCCTGGGAACGGGTTCAAAAACAACAAGAATTCTCCAACCGGTACGGTGCCATCGTCGTGCTCAAAGGGGCCCACACATCCATCAGCCTGCCCTCGTCCGGAATGACCGGAAAGAAAAAACCGGTATTGTTCAATTCCACCGGCAACCCGGGCATGGCCACCGGCGGCAGCGGGGACGTGCTCAGCGGTATCATCCTTGCTTTGCTGGCCCAAGGCTTGTCTCCCGTGGAATCCGCTTGCACCGCCGTCTTCCTGCATGGTCTGGCCGGGGACCTCGCGGCGGAAGAGAAATCGGAAACAGCCCTGATCGCTTCCGACCTCGCGGAATTCCTGCCCCAAGCCTTCCGGATGCTTCAAGACCCGGACCGCAGCTTTGGCATGGACAATCTCCGGTAAACGGGCCACCCGGGATTTCCGCCGGCCGGTCTCCATCCCGGTTCATCCGGGACAGGCATCCAAGCCCCCGGTGTGTTCCTTTTTCTGGACTTCTTCGTACTTTTGCCGATTGTGAAAAATACGAGCTTCAAAAAACTGGAAAAAGCATACCGGCGGCAACCGCCGTCGCGGAAAGGCTGGCATGTCTTCTTGGCTCTTGGCCTATCGACGACCCTGTTCCTTTCCGGCTCCGGACGACTCCCGGCCCAAGACATCTTCATCAACCCTGCCCGTTTCGATACGGTCCAAAGCCGGTCCGTGACCCGGGAAGATAGCCTGACCCGAATCCTGTTGGATGAATTTTTCCTTTCGCGGGAACTCCGGTTTTACGACGCCCGCTACCGGGAATCCGACACGGCCCAAGTGCAGGAACGGCCTTCGCTTTCCAGCACGATTCCCGTCTACGACAATCCCGACTCGGTCTACCAGGCCCGCCTGGATAGCCTCAACAAGGATTTCGTGGTGAAGCTCAGCTACAACAAGACCGTCCGCAACTACATCGACGTGTATGTCAACAAGCGCCGCCAACAAGTGGATGTCATGCTGGCCCTTTCCCAATACTATTTCCCGATTTTCGAACAAGCCATGGAACGCAACGGAGTCCCGACCGAACTCAAATACCTGGCCATCATCGAATCGGCCCTCAATCCCAGGGCAGTGTCCCGCGCCGGAGCCTCCGGCTGCTGGCAGTTCATGTACTCCACCGGGAAGATGTACGACCTGGAAATCGACTTGGCCGTGGACGAACGCTTCGACCCCGTGAAAGCCAGCAATGCCGCCGCCCGCTACCTCAAAGACCTATACGACAATTTCGGGGACTGGATTTTGGCAATCGCCGCCTACAATTGCGGGCCGGGGAACGTGAACAAGGCCATCCGCCGCGCCCAAGGGAAGACCGACTTCTGGCAAATCTACCCTTTCCTGCCCCGCGAAACCCGAGGCTACGTGCCAGCCTTCATCGGAGCCACCTACGCCATGAACTTCCACGAGGAGCACGGCATCCCCGCCCGGCCCAAGCTGCCCATCCTGACCGACACCTTGATGGTGGACCAAGACCTGAACCTCAAAGTGGTGGCCGAACACCTGGACATCCCCTTGCAAATCCTGCGCGACCTCAACCCCCAATACCGCATGGATGTCATCCCCGGCAATACCGATTATTACAGTATCCGGCTCCCGATTGATTTCGTGGTCAAATTCATGGAAAACGAACACGATATCTTAGCCGATACCAACAACCTCATGCCACCTACACCAGCCCGTTTCCAGTACCGGGTAAGACGAGGCCAGACCCTTTCGGGCATCGCCGCCAACTTCCATGTAAAGGTTTCAGACATCGTGGAATGGAACAATTTGCGCTCCTCCACGATTTACCCCAACCAAATCCTCTACATTTATACCAACAACCGGCCC
Organism: uncultured Bacteroidales bacterium; assembly: GCA_944321885.1. Taxonomy (GTDB): domain Bacteria; phylum Bacteroidota; class Bacteroidia; order Bacteroidales; family P3; genus Pullibacteroides. Next base: position 6,594 of record CALUNB010000023.1, read on the forward strand.
AGGCCTTCCTCCTCCTCGCTCGAGTTCCCTACGTCCAAGAACGGGACAGGAAAAGGCCAAGTCAACATGACCACCACCAAGGCCCGGGGCGGGAAACCGGTTTCGAAAAGTCCTTCCCAAGTCCAGGCCGAGGCTTCGAGGACCTTCACCCATACCGTCAAAAAAGGGGAAACCGTGTACAGTATCTGGCGCAAATACCCCGGTTCGAGCGTGAAAGGCATCATCAAACGCAACAAGCTCGATGCCAAAGGGACTATCCGGCCCGGTCAAGTCTTGACTATCCAGCTTGAACCCAAATAAGGCATGAAACCGCAAAAGACCCTCTTGTTCCTCCTTTGTGCCATCGCTTTTGTCATAGGAAGCCATTTCCTCTTGCGGAGCATGGGATACGAGGGCTTGCCGGCTTATGACGGACCAGGTACCGACCGCATTTGCCGGGAGAATGCCCCGGACAGGGCCGGAGGGAAGGATGCCCGGGAAAACATGGCAAACCGATGGCTGGCCGACAGCCTGATACAGTTGTACCAAAAAATCTACCGCCCGCAAGACAAGCATTTCCGCAATCCCCTGCTGGACCATCTGCCCCTGGAAGCTTTCCAATACGACACGGCCGGAGCCGGGCAGCACCTTCTCCAAGGATTCCTGGCCCGTCTGCTCAGCTTGGACAACCCGCAGGAAGCCCTCTGGATTGATGCCTTGTACCAAACGCCCGATTTCTGGAGCGAAGACCCGGGCAGGGAACGCCCCGCTTTCAGCAGGATCCTGCACTACGGGGATGGATTCATCCAAAACGACATTATCAGCCTCAGCTTGCGCGAGCTCTTCCAAAAAGATTTCGGAGGTCACGGACCGGGATTGGTCGCCCTTTTCTCCCAAGAAGGAATGCCTACCCCTGTACGGCGCCAAGGGCCTTGGCATGTCGTGGATGCGTCCGGCAGCGGGCGGCGAGGCAATTACGGTATCTGGAACGCTTACCTGGCACCACCTCCCATCACGGCCCTGCTGGGTTCCGGCAAAGAAGAAGGGAGCCTTGTTTTTCCTGTTCCTGAAAACATCCGGGCGACCCAAGGCCGGATTTTCATGGAGCTCCTCGTGCACGAGGACGTCCAAAAACGGGACATTGTGGCTGAAGCAGACGGAATGGCCTTGCCCTCCGCCCCGGAACGGAAGGTTTTCGGACAACAACGCCTGACTTACGCCCTCCCCGCCACTTTCCATCAAGTGGAATTGCGGATGCAGCTTCTCAAAAACCGGAGCCTCTATGCGTTGAGCCTGAACGACACGACTGGAATCTGCGTGGACAACCTGAGCTTGGGTGGAAAACGCGCCGGACAGGCCTTCACGGCCAACAACCGTCGTTTCCTGACCGACCAGTTCCGCTTGCTCGACGTCGGCCTTCTGCTCTACCAATGCGGAACCGAAGCTTGGGAACACGCCCAAGGGGAAGATTTCGACGATGAAGCTTTCCGGCTCCGGACCCTCCGGGAACTGAGTTATCTCCGGACCTTGATGCCTTCCTTGCCGGTCATTGTCATCGGTCTGCCCGACCTGCCAAACCGCGAGGGCAAACCCGACCCGGCCGGAATCAGGCAGATTCTGAAAGAGTGTGCCCTCCAGACAGCCTGCGTCTATTGGGATTTGTATTCTGCCATGGGCGGGGAAGGGTCAGCCACCCGTTGGATAACCGCCTCCGTCCCCTTGGCCACGGATATGCCTTTCCGGTTCACGCCCCAAGGCGGGGACTTGGCGGGACGCTTGTTCTACAAAGCCATCATGGACGCCTACCGCCAATTCCTCCGCAGCGAGGGCCGGGACATGATTTTGAACCGAGCCAAAACCCTGGAGCTCACCGAAAGAAGAATCCCGTAAAAGTGCTTGACCATGGACTATATAATCCGGTTTTTCTGCCATGCGCCCCAGGAAACCTTCTTGTTCACGAGCCTGGATTTCTGGATTTTCCTCGCCTTCTGCTTGGCAGGCTTCAGCCTTTGCTACAAGAACCGCCAAGCCCGGAACAATTTCCTGCTGGTTTGCAGCTTGTTCTTTTACTACAAAGTCTGCGGCCTGTTCATCCTCGCCCTGCTGCTGTCCGTCCTGCTCAACTACGGCATCGGCCTTGCGATGGAAACGGCCTCGCCCCGGGGAAAAACGCGGGGCCTGGTCATCGGTATCATAGCCAACTTGCTCATCCTGTTCTTTGGCAAATACGGTCCTTCTTTCATCCAAAACTTGGATAACCCGTCCGCCTCCGGCTTGCTTTCCTTGGATTATTTTTCACCCCAGGGGTTCCAAGCGGCGGCAAATGCCGGTCCCCTGCCGCTCCTGCAACACAGCATCCCGGCCCTGAGCCTTTCCTTCCTGACACTCCAAGCCCTCAGCTACCTTATCGACCTCAAACGAGGCAATGCCTTGGCCTTCAAACATCCCGGAGACTTCGGCCTTTACCTCGCCTTTTTTCCCCGCCTCGTGGCAGGTCCCTTGCTCCGCGCCCGGGAAACCAAGACCTTGCTCCAGCAACACTACCTGCTCGGCACCCGGGAATTTTCCACTGCCTTGTTTTTGATTCTCTGCGGATTAATCAAAAAGCTCGTCTTCGCGGACACACTGGCTTGGCATTTTCCCGAAGCCAGTTTTTCCGCAGCGGAAACAAGCAACAGCCTTGAAAAATGGGTCGAACTCTACGCTTTCATCCTGCGCGTCTATATGGATTTCTCGGGTTATGCCGACATGGCAGCCGGTTTGGCAGCCTTGTTCGGCTTCCCGCTGCCCCGCAGCTTCCGTGCCCCCTACAAAGCGGTGAATTCCGGGGCGTTCTGGAGATCCTGGTTCGTTTCGCTTTCCGAATGGTTCCGCGATTACATTTACATTCCTTTGGGGGGAAACCGACAAGGGAAATGGCGCCAAGGACTCGCCCTGTGCTGCACCTTCTTCTTGGCTGCACTCTGGTGGGGTGGCGGATGGGGCGTACTGCTGTGGGGCGTACTTTGGGGCTTGCTGGCAAGCCTTGAAAAACTAAGCGGATGGGACAAGCTGACGAAACGTCCGGTCAAGCCAGGCGCCATGCCAAGCAAGCTTGAACACGGCCGAGGTGGAGGAAATCCGGCGAAAGCCCGTTTTTTTTGGCAAGCCACAGGATGGATCCTCACTTTCCATAGCATCGGATTGGCTTGGATCCTGTTCCGCATGCCCGACCTCCAAAGTGCGGCAGACTTCTTCTTCGGCCTGTTCGAACCCATGGACGGGCAAGCCTTACCGGCCCTCGCCGGAGAACACGGCAACTGCATCGTCTTGATGCTGATTGGTTTCGCAGGAATCCTCCTCCCCAAGGAATCGCAAAAGAACTGGATGGCACGGCGTTTCAGCCAAAGCCCGCTCTGGTTCCAGTTCCTGCTTGTCCTCCTTGCGGCGGCCCTGCTCCTGCTGTTCCCGGACTGGATTTAACGCAGAATCGTGACCGAACCCGACTGTACTTTCTTGAACACCCGGCCTTCCGCCCGGGCTTCGAACTCCGCCAGATAGTAATAAACCCCGTCGGGGCAAGCCGCCCCCCTGTTATTGATCCGGCCGTTCCACTCGAATCCAGGGTCATCGGAAGTAAAGACGGTGACCCCCCAGCGGTTGACGACCTTCAAGGAAAATTTCTCGATATAAAGCGGGTCGATAGCCGTCCAGGTCTCGTTCCATTGATCCCCGTTAGGGGTGAACACATCCGGTAAGTTGAACGAAAAGCAATTCCAATTATCCACGAACACCTCGTTGCTCGCCTCGCCTGGCACATCCGAAGCGTTCACCCCCACGACCCGGTACCAGCAGAACAAGGACCCCGGCTCCGTATCCTCATACTCTTTTTCCTCCAAGGTCGCCAACAAGACATATTCATCGTCCGAAGCCTGTTTCCGGTAAAGCTCGTAATAGGCCACCGAGGCCTCGCATTCTTCGCGTTCCACACTCCCGAAAGCCGTATCTGACTGTCCGGTAAAAATCGAAAGGCTGTCGAAATCCCAGACCAAGGTGCTGGACAAGGGCTGGCAGGAAGAAGCCGCCAAAGCCAGATAAGGCTGGCAAGGCAAACCCTCTTCCGCCCATCCCCGGGCCATGTTCGAATTGTTGTACAGGGTATCCGGCAAAGTTCGGGTAAAATAACTCCCCACGGACCGGACATAGTAAAGGTACTCCTTGCCCGTTTCCACATCCTGGTCATCGTAAACCGTTTCCTTCGTGGAAGCCAACAGGCGGAAATCCCCTACCGAGTCCTCGAAACGGTAAATATCGTAACGTGTATTGATCCAAGGTTGGGTCGATTCCCATCGCAAACGAATCCGGGCAGTGCGGTTTTCCACTTCCAAGCGCGGCGTCGAGGCCGGGGAACTCCAAGAAGAATCCAAGACAACCTGGTAACAATAAGCATGCTGCAACGTATTCAAAGCCGAATCCACGTAAGTGCAACTGTCGGCGAAAGGGAAGCTTGCCCTGAGGCTCAGGCTGTCAGGATCGATACCCGAATAAAGATGGTACATCCCCGCCGGAAGGCTCGTATCCCGGTCCGAAGGCGCCCTCCAAGCCACCGAAACGCGTCCTTGCAAGGAATCGGTTGACACCACGCTCGCCCGGGTCAACAAAGGGGAGGTATTGCGCAATTGCAGGCAAAGAGCATCCGACTGCCGGCTCCCGTCCCCGTCCGCAAACCGGCTCACGACCCGGTAACAATATTCCCGGCCCTGCTCCACATCGGTATCGGAATAAGATGAATCCGACAAAGGCAACGAGGCAAGCAGACGGTAAGCGGTATCCCCTATGCCGGTCTGGCAGGAATCATAAACCGCCTCTTCGCCATAGAAATCCCGGCGGTACAAATCATATCCGCTGGCGTGCGGACTGGGGGCAGTGGTCCAGGACAAAGAAAAACCTTCTTCCCGGACATCCGGTTCCTTGAAATGGACAGATGGAGCCATTACCTTGACATCCACCACCTTCACCGAGCTCAAGGAAGGGTCGCCGTCATCCTCGGCCCGCAGGTACAAAACATAATCCTGCAAGCGCGAATCTGCCAATCCCGTGTTCCAATAAACCATATAAACGGAAGAATCCAAGCCTTCATGAACCGGCATGATACCCGCCCGGTTCCCGCCCTGGGTTATTTCGCCCGAAAGTTCCAAGGAAAGCGCGTTACGTCCGTTGTCAAAAACCCGGACAGGAAACATCATCGTCTGCCCTGCCTCCACGCAATAATGCCCTTCACATTCGATATAGGGCGGTTCATTGTCGCATGCCCTCACGATAATCTGCATGTCGCGTGTCACCTCCCCGATCTTGATTTGGTTCCTCCATTCCTCGATCAAGATCGCGGCATTGTACTCTCCTTGGGCCATGGGGGCATCCCAAACCAAGGTCCCGCTTACGGGATCCACAAAAATCGTGTCGCTGGCGGCAGGATAGGTATAACCCGGAATTTCTTCCCCGTATTGTCCCCGGCATGGAATCAGGCGGTAGGAAAGGCTGTCCCCGTCCGGATCGTAAGCCCCCGGATTATGCTCGTAACGACGGCCGAGGCAAGCCTGGTCGTCTACCGGGCTGCGTGTCGTGACCGGACTGTCGTTCCCACTTCCCAACCACGGGCTTATCGTGATAGTGGTAGAAATATACATATAGGTCAACACGCTGTTGGGTACGTTCACGACTCCCGAGTTACGGTTGGGGTCCTCCATGTAAAGGGTATAGGACCCCGGCCCTGCATAGGTATGGGTCCCTTCATAATAGTTAAGCTTGGTATTGTTGTCGAGCTCCTCGGTCCGCGAACGCTCCAGGATGGTCGTGTTCCCGTCTCCCCAAGCGATTTCCAGCAAGGGACGGTCCACATCGGACAAAGTATAAGTATAGGTGTAGAGCTTGGCCCGGTAAGTATAACCGGACACATGTTCCACAATCAATTCGGCGGCTTTCTGGTGGGTAGCATGCAGGCAGGGAAACAATCCTGCAAGGAGAAGGCAGACTATGACAGCCCGATGAAAAGCGGTTCGTATCATGGGGCGAATTTAGCAAAAAAAAGAAATGCGGTCCTATTTTGTTTGCCCGGGTCAACGGATACCCATGAATTTGTGGGTCTGCAAGGAAAGCCTCCAGCGCGGATGCGCCAGGATATATTCCGTGACCCGGGGCAAAAAGCTGCCGGATACACCCCATTCCGGCTGCAAAAGGCAAACACATTGCGGTCCCGCCTTGCCGGCCTCTTCCTCGGCAAACCCGAAATCGGACTCTTCCGACACCACCACCTTCAGTTCATGGGCCGAAGGATAATATTCCGGCCAGACAGGAACCCCCCTCTTGGGTGAAAGGCAAATCCAATCCCATTGCCCCGACAAAGGTTCCGAACCGGATGTTTCCAACCACAAGGCGAAACCCGCTTCCCGGAAAACACGGCAAAACGCATCCAAATCATGCAACATCGGTTCGCCCCCCGTAACCACACAGGTTTTCACGCCGGAAGCCAGTGCGGCAGCCTTCAATTCCTCAATCCGCATCAAAGGGAAACCCTCCTCCTGCCAAGATTCCTTGGTGTCGCAGAAGGGACAGGCATTCCGGCATCCGGCCAGACGGATGAAATAGGCCGGCCAACCGCTATGGCAACCTTCCCCTTGCAGGGAATAAAACGTCTCCACCACCGGCAAAAGCGACATGCCCGCCTCCTTCCTTTGCAAACTTTCCATACCCGAAGTCAAAAGATTCTTCAATCCTGCTCTTTTTCAAGCTCGGCGGCCTTGCCGGCCTGGCGGGCTTGCTTGCGCAACATCACCTTGTTGGGATGGTTCTCCGGATCCTTGAAACTGTACGGGAACACGTTCACGTCGCGGGGATCCTTCTCTTGGGTGTAAGCCCGGTTTCTCCCCAAGGGGATAGTCAAGCCGAGCTGGAAGTTGGCATGGGCGTTTTTCAAAGGAATGAACTGGGGACTGACTTGCAAAGGCGTGTAGTTGGAAGCCAGGAATATGTTCAACCCGTTGCTGGGCGTGATGTTCAAGGCCCAACCTATCCCGTTCCTCCCACCCAGGAAAGAATAAGCCACGGAAAGGGAAAACCAACGTGCAGGACGTATGTTGGCAATGAGCGACAATTCGCTTTCCGTATAGGCGCGGTAAAAGGTGGTCGAACTCAAAAGCCCTACGCTGAAACGGTTACCCCAAAAACCATATTCGACACCGGCATTCAAAATCGTGTTGATCCGCCGGGTCAACCCCCTCTCGACGGGAGTCTCGTCAAAATCCACCATCTCCTGCAAGTCCGACATGAGGCCATCCACCTCCGCATCCACATCCATATCCGTGCCCAAATTGTCGAACCCGTCGAAAACGACTTCTCCGGAAGCCGTGTATTGGGAAATATCGCCCTGCTTATAGGAAATGAACCCCAAGTCATTCAAAGCCAATGAAAAACGCAATCCCTTCAAGAAATTCGGACGATATTCAGCCCCCAAATCCAAGGCAGCCCCGTAACCCGACGGCGCAATAGCCCCGAAATCAAAGGATGGGAAACGGGCATCCTCCGGTATCTCGCTGGCCAACAGACGGCCGAACACCCTCAAATCGGCATTGCTCTGAATCCGCCAAGCCTCATCGCCCAAGGAAATATCCATCCGGTCCACCATCAATTCGGCTTCGGCGACCCCGACCAGGAACTTGAACCGTCCCCCCACGGTAATTTCCTCGGTTATGGGACGGGCATATCCCACTCCGACTTCCAAATACGCCTTCGCCACCGCTTCCAGGTTTTCTATCGTGTATTGGCTCGGATTCGCATACATCTCGTTCTTGGCAAATTCAAACAACTCGTAGGGCAAGGCGGCCTGCACGCTGGCCCGCAAACCCACATGCACGCTCCAGAAAGCCTTTCCCCAAAACCAACCCGTTGACAAGATATTGGTATTCAAATCAAAACCTATCTTATTGCGTTTCTTGATATGGGACAAGAATTCCTCCGAAGACACCTCCGGATGCATGAAGGTTGCCAATTCCCCGTTTTCCAAAGGATAAAGCAAATCGGCAATTCCCAAGTTGCTGCCCACATTCAAGTTTATCAAACCGGCCACCGGAACTCCCACATAACCCCATTGCGGCACGAAAGCCGGATTCAACAAATTACGGTAGGCATAACCCGGTTGAAAATACTCCACCCCTGCCACTGGTAACTGGGCCGTCAGCACGCTTTTCCCCGAAAGCAAAAGGCCTAAAGCCAAACTTGCAATTGCTATTTTTTTCATGGCTCGATCTTATTCGTCAGTTCCTGTTTACTCGTTCAAATCCACCACGATTCCTCCTGTCTTCCTCAACTTGAGTTCGGCCCGGAAAGAAGAATTTTCCTTGATGGCCTTTCCCTCCAAACCCTGGTTCGTCGAAGCCTCGCAATGCACGGCCAAAGCGGCAATGGAGGATTGATCCAGAATGCCGTCCGGATCGGCGAAACGGAACTCGACAGACGAAGAGGTTTCACCCTCTTGGGCAGAGGTAATCAACTGGGGGCCACTGGTTTGAAGTTCCAACAAGCGATTGTCGGCATCCAAGGCCTGGATTTCCATCGTGAATTCCAAGGGATAACTATTGTGGATATCCCCGTAAATAACCAATTCACCATCGGTCATATAGGAAGACAAACCGGAAGGAAGGCCGCTCAAAGTATCGGAGAACGCAATAAAAAGGTTGTCACCGAAGACCAAGGGAATTTCCGGCTCAACGGCAGCATCGAGCTGGTAAGTCTCCCCGAAAGAGTAGACATACGCCCGGCTCGTATCAGGCGCCGCGCTGACGGCCACTTGAATCCGGTCGGGCAGCTGCCGCAGCATGGCAACCACGTCCGCCTGCACGAAATCGTAGCCCTCAGGCAAATCAGCCGGTTCAGCATCCCCGATATAATACCAATTCCCGTTCGAACCTTGGAGCGAGGAAGCAGGGATTTCCAATTCCAAAACCTGGCGCATCCCCTCGTCCGGCACGTTCCCGTTCACCGGCACAATATCCACGTTCGCATTCAAACTGAACTCGATATTGCTTTGCAGGTTCAAGGTCAGATAAGGACCGATGAAGTCCAAGGAAGTCCCTTCCGCCCGCAAGGCACCCGGCACGTCGCCGAAACCCGCTTCGATTTCCAAAGGATCAACCCTGGGATTGAGGATTCCTTCCACCTGCTCGGGGTAGATGGAGCGGACCGCACAGGAAATTTCCACTTCCAGCCCTTCCGAGGGCAAGGGAAGGGTCTCGTCCAACTGGAAAGCCCCCGTCATCGCCACTTCCGAGACAAAATGCATGGAATGGTTTTCCACCGGATAGGCATCCACCAGGATTTCATGCAAGGGCAAGGTCTGCACATAGCCTGAAGACGTATTGAACGCATCCACGTGAATCACGTCGCCGGTCCCTTCCGGAAAAATGAAAACCGAAGGCAAAGTGATGTCCAATGCAGGCGTAATCCGGCTCAAATCCCAGCCTTCGGGCAAGGACGGGAAAGTAATGGAGAGTTCAAAATAAGTCCGTTCATCGAAAACCAGACGGTTCAAATCAATGACACTCCCGGGCAAGTCGGCGAACAAGAAATCCAAGCCGAAAGTGGCTCCGACAGGAGCGGAAGCCTTGGCCGCCATTCCCAAGGGAAAAATCGTATCGCTCACCACATCCTCAATCTGCAAGGATGAAGGGTCAATGGATTCTATATCCACCCCCATCTCCTGCAAATCGGGACGAAGCACGTAAACCCCGGCATCGTTCAACACCAACAAGGAAGACAATTCGCTATTTCCCAACAACTCCTTGATGGTGAAATCCGTGGTCGACCCCAAAGGCAGATACAGGCTGTCGCCGCCTACCCGCATCTCCATATTCAAGCCACCCTTCAAATCATATGCCTCGTCCGTACAAGAAAGGAAAGCGACCGCCGCAGCCAGGCAGCAGCCTGCCAGCAATGCGCGAAAACTAAATTTTCCCATTTTATCGAATTCTTTTTTGAATATTGTCTCAAATGGAACCTGGAAAGGTCATCGCGGAAATTCCTGCGGACTGGAAACAGGAACACTCGCAAGATAATGCCGTGCAGGACCGTACTCCGGGAAAAGCCCTCGATCCTGAAGCGACATGACTTCCGGCAATGAGCGGGAGGAAGAAAGGAACCAGCGGCAAAAGTAATAAAAAAAGTGGCTTCCAAGCATATGGAGGCCACTTTTTACAAGAAAACAAGAAAATCTTGATAATTCCGGAACAAATCCGCAACGGAGCACTTCCGCTGCCCTTTGCCATCCGCCCTTAGAAACGACGTTCTTTGATACGGGCTTTCTTGCCGGTAAGTTTACGCAGGTAGAAAATACGGGCGCGGCGCACCACCCCGCGTTTGTTCACTTCCACCTTTTCGATGAAGGGCGAATTTACCGGGAAAATCCTTTCGACCCCGATATTGCCCGACATCTTCCGCACCGTGAAAGTAGCCGTGGTACCGCTCCCGCAACGCTGGAGGACCACGCCTTGGAACTGCTGGATACGTTCCTTGTTACCTTCCTTGATTTTGTAACTTACGGTTATGGTGTCGCCAGCCTTGAAAGCAGGCAGTTCGTTGCATTTTGTCAGTGTATCAACAAATTGCATTAATGCCGGTTTGCTCATGGTAACTCTATTGTTTTTATATTTGCTAATCCGTTAATTTTCTCCGGGATATACTTCCCGCTCCCCTACTTCACGCTGTCCACAACCGCCTTGAAGGCTTCGGGATGATTCATTGCCAAGTCGGCCAGAACCTTGCGGTTCAACTCGATGTTCTTCTTGTGCAATTTGCCGATAAAGGCAGAGTAGGACATCCCGTAAGGACGGATACCGGCGTTGATACGTACAATCCACAAATTCCTGAAGCTCCTCTTCTTGGCCTTACGGTCACGATAAGCATAAACAAGACCCTTTTCCCAGGAATTCTTGGCGACGGTCCAGACATTTTTCCTGCGTCCGAACTGGCCACGGGTCAATTTCATGATCTTTTTCCTGCGCGCCCTCGCGGCAACGACATTGACTGATCTAGGCATTTTTTAGTGTTTTTGTATGAGCGCTTCCTTGTTCCAGAAGACTTTTATGCTCATAATCAATTAATACTATTTTCTCCAGAGATGGGTTCCCGCTCTCCGGAAACGCGGGTTCAAACGGGCGGACTCCTACAAGTTGAGCATATCCTTCACAGCCGACACATTGGTCTTGTGAACGATAGCCGAGTAAGTAAGATTACGTTTACGCTTCTTGCTCTTCTTGGTCAAGATGTGGCTTTTGTAAGCGTGTTGACGTTTAATCTTGCCCGTTCCGGTCAAAGAAAACCTTTTCTTTGCAGCCGATTTGGTTTTTACTTTTGGCATGATTTTTATTTATGGGTTTGTTAAACTTCCTTTTCCTCGGACGAGGGTTTCTCTTCCGCCGGTTTGGGCGCGGGTTTCTTCACGGCGGCCTTGACCGGCTGGATCATCATCATCATCCGCTTGCCTTCCAGCTTGGGCATGCTTTCAGGCTTGCCGAACTCCAACAGGGCTTCGGCGAACTTCAGCAACATGGCCTCACCTTGTTCCTTGTAAACAATGGTACGACCCCTGAAGAACACGTCCACCTTCACCTTCGAGCCTTCCGAAAGGAAACGTTTGGCATGGTTCAGCTTGAAGTTGAAATCATGGTCGTCGGTCTGGGGACCGAGGCGGATTTCCTTGACCACGATTTTGGCACTCCGGGCCTTGATTTCCTTTTGCTTGCGCTTCTGTTCGTACAAATACTTCTGGTAGTCGATAATCTTGCAGACAGGCGGGTTCGCCGAAGGGGAAATTTCCACCAAGTCCAACTCTTTTTCCTCGGCCATGCGAAGCGCCTCTTTCAAGTGCATGATGGCCGGTTCCACATTATCTCCTACCACGCGCACCACGGGCGCGGTAATACGGCGGTTGATCCGGTGCTCCATTTCTTTTTTCACGGGAGCACGGAAACCTCGGTTCTGATTTCTGTTACTCGGAATAGCTATAGCGCAGTCCTCCTAATTTTGTTATTTGTACTCTTTCACTTCTTCTTGCAGACGCTTGGCAAAATCTTCCAGCTTCAAGGCTCCCAAATCGCCCTCCCCGTGCTTGCGGACCGAAACCGTCCCTTCGGCGGCCTCTTTCTCGCCCACAACCAACATGTAGGGAATGTGTTTCATTTCGGCATCCCGTATCTTGCGGCCCGTCTTCTCGCTGCGGTCGTCAATCTCACCCCGCAAATCGGCATCCTCCAGCAAGGACTTCACCTCCTTGGCGTAATCCAGGTATTTTTCGCTGATCGGCAGGACGGTGAACTGCACCGGCGTAATCCACAAGGGGAATCGCCCGGCTGTATTTTCGGTCAAGACGGCCACGAAACGCTCCATCGAGCCGAAAGGCGCCCGGTGGATCATGATCGGACGGTGCTTCTGGTTATCGGCACCCACGTATTCCAGGCCAAAGCGTTCCGGCAGGTTGTAGTCCACCTGCACCGTACCCAACTGCCATTTCCGGCCCAAGGCATCGCGGACCATGAAATCGAGCTTGGGGCCGTAGAAAGCCGCCTCCCCGTATTCCACATAGGTCTTCAGACCTTTTTCCGCCGCCGCCTCGATGATGGCGCTCTCGGCCTTTTCCCAATTCTCGTCCGAACCGATATACTTGCTATGGTCGTTCTTGTCGCGCAAGGAAATCTGTGCCGAATATTCCTTGAAATTCAAAACCTTGAAAATCAAAAGAATGATATCGATAACCGATTCAAACTCAGCCTTGAGCTGGTCTGCGGTACAGAAGATATGGGCATCGTCCTGGGTAAAGCCCCGCACACGGGTCAAACCGTGCAACTCCCCGCTCTGCTCGTAGCGGTACACCGTACCGAATTCCGCGATACGCAAAGGCAAATCCTTGTAAGAATGCGGCTTGGAACGGTAAACCTCGCAATGGTGGGGGCAGTTCATGGGTTTGAGGAAGAACTGTTCGCCCTCCACGGGAGTATTGATGGGCTGGAAGGAATCCTTGCCGTATTTGTAGTAATGGCCCGAGGTCTTGTACAGTTCCACGTTCCCGATATGGGGACACATGACCTGTACGTAACCGGCCTTGCGTTGCACTTTCTTGAGGAATTTCTCCAACTGTTCCCGCATGGCCGTGCCGTTGGGCAGCCAAATCGGAAGGCCCGCCCCCACTTTCGGGGAGAAAGTGAAGAGTTCCATTTCCTTGCCGATTTTGCGGTGGTCGCGCTTCTTGGCTTCTTCGAGGAATTCCAGATATTCCTTCAAATCCTTCTGCTTGGGAAAGGAGACCCCGTAGATACGGGTCAGCATCTTGCGGTTTTCATCTCCCCGCCAATAGGCACCTGCCACGGAAGTAAGCTTGAAAGCTTTGATATAAGAAGTGTCCGGGATATGAGGCCCCCGGCAAAGGTCGGTGAAAGTGCCGTTGGTATAGAAAGTAATCGTACCGTCGGCCAAGTCGTTCAAAAGGTCGAGCTTGTACTCGTCCCCTTTTTCCGTGAAGTAGGCAATCGCGTCGGCCTTGCTCACGTCCTTACGCACGAAAGGCTGCTTCTCGGCCGCCAGCTTCATGACCCTTTCCTCGATTTTCCCGAAATCATCCGAAGAGATTTCGCGGTCCCCGAAATCGATATCGTAATAGAAACCGGTATCGATATGGGGTCCGATGCCGAATTTGGCACCCGGATACAATTGCTCGATGGCTTCAGCGGCCAAGTGGGCCGTCGAATGCCAGAAAGCGGCTCGCCCGTCCTCGTCCTGCCAGGTAAGCAAGACCAGGTGGCAATCCTTGTTGATAGGACGTGTGGCGTCCCACACTTCCTCATCCACTTTTGCAGCCAACACATTGCGGGCCAAGCCTTCGCTGATGCCCTTGGCCACCTCGAGCGCGGTAACCCCTTCGGGATACTGCTTCACCGAACCGTCCGGTAATGTAATGTTTATCATGATTTTATCAAAAACAAAAGTTTTTGCCAAAAAGGAGTGCAAAGATACATAAAAAATTGATAATAGAACAAATCCTACACCCGTCCGTCCTTCATTTCGATGCTACGGTCCGACATGGCGGCCAAATCCGGATTGTGGGTCACGATGACGAAGGTCTGCCCGAAACGGTCCCGCAAATCGAAAAACAGCTTGTGCAAAGCCAAGGCGTTCGCCGTGTCGAGATTGCCCGAAGGTTCGTCGGCAAACACCACTTCGGGCCGGTTCACCAAAGCCCTGGCCACGGCCACCCTCTGCTGTTCGCCTCCGGAAAGCTCGGAAGGCTTATGATCGCGGCGGGAGGACAAACCGAGGAAATCCAACAGGGCCGCAGCCGCTTCCCCAGCCTCCTTGCGGTCCTTTCCGCCAATCAAAGCCGGCATCATCACGTTCTCCAAAGCCGTGAACTCCGGTAAAAGATAGTGGAACTGGAACACGAACCCCACCTTTTGGTTGCGGAACGCTGCCAACTTCTTGGATGAGAGCTTGTAGATATCGGTATCCCCGATACGGACCGTTCCCGAACCGGGCCGGTCCAGGCTTCCCATGATTTGCAAAAGCGTGGTCTTGCCCGCCCCGGAAGCCCCGGTGATGCTGACGACCTGGGCATCGGCAATTTGCAGGCTCACCGATTTGAGAACCTGCAAATTACCAAAACTCTTGGAAACGTTTTCTACGCTTATCATACTTCCTCGTTTTCATTGGCCTTGAGGCCGGGTCAAAACCAAACTTTCCATGGCATTGTTTTGCGATGGGCCCTGCCACAAAGCCCCAGTCAAACTTATTTGCTCAAACCCCGGCCACGCAGCAAAGCGTCCGGCTCGGGTTCGTGCCCCCGGAACTTGACGTACATCTCCATGGCATCGTACATGCCGCCGTTCTTGAGAATCCCGTTCCGGAAAGCCTCGGCAATCCGGGTATTGAAGATGTCGCCGCTTTCCACATAGGCATCGAAGGCATCGGCATCCAGCACTTCCGACCAGATATAGCTGTAATACCCGGCACTGTAGCCCCCGTCCATGATATGGGAGAAATAAGGCGTGCGGTAACGCGGGTAGATTTCGGGAATCAGCCCCCGTTTCTTCATCGTGGCGGCCTCGAACGCCATGGGATCGAAATCCTGGGGAATCTCTTCCAGTGTATGGAAGTCCATGTCGAGCAAGGCAGCCGCCAAAAGCTCGGTGGTGGCAAAGCCCTGTCCGTAATTCTGAACCTCCTGGATCCGGTCAATCAGTTCCTGCGGCATGGGTTCGCCCGTCTTGTAATGCCGGGCATATTCCTTGAGCATCAAAGGATGCAAGGCCCAATGCTCCATGATTTGGGAGGGAAGCTCCACAAAATCACGCGGAACGTCGGCCAGTCCCTGGTACTTCACTTCGGCAAACAAGCAATGCAAGGCATGGCCGAACTCATGGAAGAAGGTCTCGGTCTCGTCCAAGCCGAGCATGACCGGTTCCTCGCCCGTAGCCGGGGTGAAATTGCAGACAATGGAAGTGTTGGGAACCAAACGGCGACCCGTGCTGTCGTAGGACTGTTCCACATAGGAGGTGTTCCAGGCCCCGCCCGATTTGGCCCCGGGACGGGCGGTCATATCCAAGTACAAGACGCCTAACTCGCTGCCGTCCTTGTCCCGGCAAAGCCAGGCCGTGGTATTGGGCGTGGGCACCTCCGCCCCGGCCAAAAGCTCGAAACGGATGCCGTAAAGCCGTTCACAAAGCAGGAAAATGCCATCCCGCACGTTGTCCACGGTCAAGTAAGGCTTCAAGGCGTTTTCGTCCAAAGCATATTTTTCCTGCCGGATCCTGTCGGCATAGTAGCGCCAGTCCGAAGGCAGGAACTTGCCTTTCAAACCATCCTTTTCCTTTCGGTAACGCTTCATCTCGGCCAACTCTTCCTTGGCCCGTTCCAAAGCATAGGGCCAGATTTCCTCCAAGAGGGCGTAAACCGCCTCCGGTTTCTTGGCCATGCGGGTCTGCAAGGCATAGGAAGCATAATCGGGGAAACCGAGAAGACGGGCTTTTTGAAGCCGGAGCGAAACCAATCCGGCCACGATCCGGGTGTTGTCATAAGGGGTTCCCTCCGCGCAACGGCCCGTATAGGCATCCAAAATCTCCTTGCGCAAGTCCGCATCCTTGACGTATTGCAGGAAAGGCATCACCGTGGGATTGTCCAAACCGAAAAGGTAGCCCTTGCGGCCTTTGGCCTCGGCTTTCCGGGCGGCACGCTCCAAATCGGCGGCAGGAAGTCCTTCCAAACGGGAAACATCCTCCACGAAAAGCTCGTATCCAGCCGTAGCCGCCAAGAGATTCTGTGCGAACTTGTTACCCAATTCGCTCAGGCGGGCGTTCACTTCTTTCAAAGTTTCCTGTTCCGCCGCCGGCAATTCCGCCCCGTTCAGCACGAACTCACGGTAGGTCTCTTCCACCAAACGTTTCCGCACCGGGTCGCTGATTTGGTCCTGTTCCTTGAGCCGCTTTACCCGGCGGAAAAGGAAAGGGTTCATGTACAACGCATCGTTCTGGCTGCTCAGCAGCTGCATGGCCTCGCTTTCGATTTGGCGGAGATTCTCGTTGGAATTTGCCGCCGCCACATTGAAAAGGACAGCCGCCGTCTTCTGCAAAATCTCCCCGCTCTTTTCCAAAGGCAGGATCGTGTTCTCGAAAGTGGCTTCCTCCCGGTTCTGCACGATATCGCGGATGGCCTGGTTCTGGTATTCGATACCTTGGCGCAAGGCTGGCAGGTAATCTTCTTCCTGGATTTGGGCAAAAGGGGGAATCCGGTGTTCCCGGTTTTCCCAAGACACCAAAAACGGGTTTTCACGAGGTTTTTCTTCGGCGGAAGCCGGTCCAGCAAAACCTCCGGCAGCAAAACCGCCCACAAGCAGGGCCAAAGATGTGATTTTTCGCATGTCTGAAAGGTCTCTATCTTATAAAATATTGAATTTCAAAGTTTTTTCTTCCCCTTGAGGGGTACGGGCTTGCAAGAGGTAGGAACCGGAAGGCAGGTTCCCGGTTTCCAACACGGAGGTTCCTACCGGTAAAACGCGTTCCAAGAACAAGCTTCCCTGCAAGTTGAAAATCCGGACCCGGATTTCCCGCTCCGATTGGACATGGAGCGAAGCCTTGGCTGGATTCGGCCATAAGCCCAATCCCCATTCCGGAAGCCGCTGTCCCGCCTGGTTCCCTGCCGAGCTGAAATTCAAGCCTACGATGACCGGATCGTGGTCGGAAGCCCGGTAAGGACCATTTTGGCTCGCATCGGAACGGTCGTAGTCCAAAAACGAAGGCTCATCGGCATTGATATGCCAGACCGTGGCTCCCGTCACATAGGGCTGCATGCCCGGCGAAGCCAAGGAATAGTCGAGGAACTGGACCTGGCCGTCGTAACAATAGGTATAACTTTCCGGTTCGTAACGATGGACCATGTCCTCGTAACCGGCATCGGTGAAAACCCGGATCGGGTCCTCCCGGTAAAGGGAGTTCAAATCCCCCATGACCAAAGCGCGGTCGGACTCGTAATAGTAACGGAGTTCCCCCAGACGGTTCAGGACCGCATAAGCTTCCTGACGGCGGCGGCTGTTGTACTGGCCTTGCCCGTCGCCCTGGTCGGCATCGGCCCCGCTCCCGCTCCCGGTCTTGGATTTGAAATGGTTGATACTGTAAATGAAGGTTTCGCCGGTGGCGATTTCCCGGAAAGCTTGCACCAGCTTACGGTTCAAAGGATTGACCGTATTGATCATGAAATAGTTGCTGTAAGGCTCCAGTTTCGACTTCCGGTAAACGATATGGTTAAGAGTGTAGGTGGAAGGCTGGGCGTAACCCGACCAACGGATGAAATCGTACTCTTCGCTGCCCTTGGCCTCGTTGAGGGCATCCACAAGGCTTTCAATGACCGTCGAACCGCCCCCGACTTCCACCAAACCGAACAAATCGGCATCAACCGCATCCAAGACCTTGACAAGGCGCGTGGTCTGCAATTCCGATTCGTTGAAGAACATTTCCAAGTTGTAACCGCATACTTTGATGCTGTAATTGCCCAAGGCGGCTTCATCGGGAGCCTCCGTCCGTTCGTTCCCCGTCCAATCCGGCTGCCCGATGGCATAAACCTTGTAGGTCCCGTCCACTTCGTCCAACACGCCGAGGAGTTCTTCCACAACCTGCCCCGTACGGCAAGTCCCGTCCGCATCCAGAAAAGGAGTCGGGGACGGGTTGCGACGGGTACTGCCGTCATCCAGCAGCAGACGGTCGGCTTGGTTCCTTGCCAAAGCGGCTTCGTAATCCGCACTGCCGGGTTCCACGTAATCGGTAGGCGAGCGCAAGCGTTCCGAACCCAGCTCCAAGGCACCATCGTAACGCAAGGCGGAGGTGGCATTGAGGTAAAGCGGATGGGTGAAGCGGACCGCCATGCCTTCGTGGGCTTCAAAGGCTTCGGCCAAGCCGTCCGGGAAGGACACGGGGACATAGGGAATGGGAAGCTGTTCCCGAAGCACTTCCCATTGCTGGAGATGGGTCAGTTCGGTCCGCGAAGCGTATTCGGTCACTTCGGCCGTAAGCCGGACATAGTCCCCCGGCTCGACTTCCGCCTGGCCGTAAACGAAAATCCCGTCCGAAGTGGCGGGATTCCCGTCCCCCAAGGTATCCTGGATGAAAAAACCGCTCAACTGCCCCTCTCCGAACAAGGTCAGAGTGACGACACCTTGGGTCGTGACCGTTTGCCCCGTAAAAGGAGAAGCCTCCCCCTGGCCTTGGATTTCGTAAATCCGTAAGGACTGCTGTGCGCTTGCCGGCACGAAAGCGGGCAAGAACGCGAGAATGGAAAAGAAAAACCGGTTCAAAATCAAAGTGCAAAAATTTCTGCGAAGATAAACAGGATTCCCCAAAGGCTTCCCCTGCTAATAAAAAATCCTTTCCAGCTGGCGGAACACCTTGCGGGCGTTCCGGTTTTCGTACAAGATGGCATGCACGGCCTCGAAAATCGGCATCTCCACTTGGAAATTCTGCTTGATGGCATGCACGCTGCCCGAAGCATAATAGCCTTCCGCTACCATCTGCATTTCCAAGATGGCGGATTTGACCGAATACCCTTGACCTATCATGTTGCCGAAGGTCCGGTTCCGGCTGAATTGGGAATAGGAAGTTACCAAAAGGTCGCCCAGGTAGGGGGCGGAATTCAGGTTCCGTTTGATATTGTGTACCTTTTCCAAGAAATTGCGCATTTCTTCCACGGCATTGGCCACCAAGACCGACACAAAATTATCTCCGTAACCCAGGCCCTTGGCAATCCCCACCGAAAGGGCGTAGATGTTCTTCATGACCGCCGCGTACTCGATGCCGTAAAGGTCGTCGCTGCAACGGGTCCGCACATATTCGCAAGCGAAAAGGGAGGCCATTTCGGAAGCCAGCGCGGCATTGCGCGAAGCCACCGTCAGATACGTGAGCCGGTTGAGGGCGATTTCCTCGGCATGGGAAGGCCCGCTCACTACCGACATGTTTTCTTCCCCGATGCCGAAACTGTCGTGCAAATACTCGCAAACCACTTGGTCATGCCCGGGGATGATGCCTTTGACGGCGGAACAAATCTTTTTCTGCCGCAAGCTTCCGGGGTCCAAGGGTTTCAAGGCTTCGGGAAAATACACGGCAGGGACCACCATCACCAAAATCCCCGCCTCCGCCACGACGGAAGCGATATCGTTGCTCACGCAAAGCCTGTCCACCGGGAATTCCACCGAAGAAAGGTAGCAAGGATTGATGCCTTCGGTCTGCAATCCCTGTCTTATTTCCTCTTCCCTGACCCACCAATGCACTCGCGGGCAATTGTTCAACAATATCTTGACAATGGCGGTGGCCCAACTGCCCCCGCCTATGACGGCCACATTCTCGCTCATAGCTTGGATTGGAGGAACAAAGCCCTTGGCGGCTGCCCGCCAGACCTCGTTCGTTTGATACTCGGCTCCAAAAGTACAAAGTTCCTCCGAGAAGCGCTTTGGATGCCCTTCAAAATTTTCCACACGAGGCCGGGTTGGGGTATTGGACGGAGGATTCATGCTCCACCATTTTCCAGTGTCTGGCGGACATAGAACAAAGCCTTTTTCGGGCTATTCAAGCATTTATCTACGATATAACGATGCCCCGACAGAGAACAAGTCGGAATGCAATCTTTCCACAAGCTGTGGAAGATTTACCAAAAATGCAATCCAAAGTGCCATTTTTGCTCTTTGAACCACCAAGCATGGCTCTTTGGAATGCGGAGACATGCAGTGCCGGTTATGCAATCCATTTTTCTCTCCGGACAACAGGTTCCTGAAAAACAGCTCTAAGAAACCCAATCCTAACCGCCGGTGAAACAAAACCACAGACACACCACCATACGTCACCGATGGTGAACCGCTTCACATGGTTCTCTCTGTAAAATAAAACACGGGATAAAATAAAACACGGGGACACGCCCTGTTATCCTGTCGGGTAAAACTGCTTTTCTATCGAGCAGATACAAGGCGCGGGGTGGAGGTTGCACCGGAGCGTACTTTTGTACGTGAGGATGCAACCACCACCCCGCAAGGCCGTAGATGCCGCTAAAAAACAGTTTTACAATCCGAGGACGGACTTACCCTGCACATAGTAAATATCCTTGGCAATATCCGCCGCCGCGATGCGGTCCAAATCCTGTTGCAGTTCCGGCAGGATCACGCTCTTCTCGGCAATCCATTTCTGGACACCGGCATAATCACCCTCGGCCTGGTACTTGAGGATTTCGGCCAAAAGCGCCTTGGTGGCTTCCTTCATCTTGGGCAAATCCACCGTATAAACCCCTTCGGCGGAACGGGTAAAGGCACCGTGTTCCTTCATGAAATTGAAGCAAAGCATATTGGCCTTGCCGTGGGCGCTGGCAGCCCCGAAACGTACCGAACGGAAGATGCCGGCAAAGAAGGTGATGTAGTTCTTGTCCACATCGGCACCGCTCATCTCGCCCATCTGGTAAAGCTGGTCTACCAAGTACAGCCCCATGATGTCCGCCTTGGCTTCCTCGATGGTCGAATAGGTTTCCTTCAAGGCCGAACGCACCGTACCCTTGCCGTTGATGGTATTCTTGACACCCATGCCGTGGGCCACTTCGTGGAAAGTGACGTTTTCAAAGAAGCAGTTGAAATCCACCATGTCCTGCTGGGCGGGATCCATCACGATTTCGGAAATCGGCAACAAAATCTTGTCGAATTTGGCTTTCATGGCATTCTTCAACTGCAACTTGCGCGTCCCTTTCTGGATATGGACCCTTTCGTCGTTAGGCAGGTTGATGGCAATGGTCTTGCTCCCGGCATTGCAGTCGCCACGGTAAAGCACCACGTCGTACACGTTCAAATCCGAATCCGTACCCGGCATTTCAGCCTTGTACTTGGCATCCACCGGCAGGTCTTTCTGCAACTGGGGCAACATGGCCGAATACTTGGCCAGTTTGGCACTCCATTCGGGGTCCTTGATCAAAAGGAAGGACTCGTTGGCCGCCTTGTAGCCGTTCAAAGCATCCTCGTAGTTTTCAATGGGGCCGACCACGAAGTCGATTTCGGAAGTCTTGGCATCCATCCAAGCCAAATCGCTTTCAAAATAATCATCGGTACGCAAAGCTTTCGCCCGCAAACCCAGATATTTCTTGAAGCCCGGGTCGGAAGCCAAAGCCGCCGCCGAATCAATCAAAGCCGCTGCCTTGTCCACTTCTTCCTTGAAAAAGTCGTGATACCAAATCACCTTCAGCTTGCCTTTTTCATCGCGACGAATCATCGTGTAGAGCGAAGCCTTGTTGGGATCCTTCAAGGCATCGAACTCTTCTTTGGTCATGTCGGCCGGATAGAAATTAGCCCCGAGGGGTTTCTGCCCGTAGCCTTCGATAAAGGGCTGGTTCCCGTTCAAACGTTCCCAGGGACCGTAGTTGATTTCGGCGAAACGACGCAAGGTATCGTTCTGGATTCCCTTCAAAAATGCATCCTTGTCTCCGGTAAAAGCTTGTTTCCAATAAATTTGGTCCATCAGCTCGGCGGCATCGCAGAGATAGGCCATCATTTTCTTGTCCGTGTCGCTGAAACGGCTCAAATCGGTCTTGAGTTCCACACGGGCGAAGCCCATCACCGTACCGTCATCGGCCTTGGGAGCCGGTTGGGATTGCTTGTTGCCGCAAGAGCTCAACAAAAGGGCGCTCATCCCGGCACAAAAGAGAACATTCTTCATAACTTTATTTTTTGTTTGTTGATTTCCATTCCATCCAATCCTTGTCTTCCTTCGGCGCATCTTCCATCATGCCGTTTGGAAAAGTCCACCGCACGATTCCCGGCATACCGTTTTTCCCCAAGCACTTGCCAACCGTTTCACCCGGAAAGTACCACAGGGTCTACCAAATCCTTGGAACGCCATTTTCCCCGGCATTTGCCAAAACGTCCTCCGGAACCCAGCAAAAACTGCAAAGAACAAAGATACACCAATTTTCCCGGATTTGCCCCACTTCCTACACGAAACGCTGCCGGGCATCCATCTTGATGAAAATGAAGAGCAAAAGCGTGAAAGCCCAAAGGGACGATCCCCCGTAACTGAAAAAAGGTAAAGGGATGCCGATAACCGGCAATAAGCCAATCGTCATGCCCACATTGACAAACAGGTGCATGAAAAAAATCCCAGCCACCCCGTAAGCGTATACCCGGGCGTAAGGGCTTTTCTGGCGTTCGGCCAAGACAACCAACCTCGACAGCAGGAACAAATAAGCGCCCAGGAACACCGTGCAGCCGACCCAACCCCATTCTTCACCTATCGTACAAAATATGAAGTCCGTGCTTTGTTCGGGCACGAAATTGAATTTGGTCTGCGTCCCTTGCAGGTAACCCTTGCCCCAAAATCCCCCGCTCCCGATGGCGATTTTGGACTGGTTCACATTATACCCCGCCCCCCGGATATCCTGTTCCTTACCCAAAAGCACGTTGATACGGGTCTGTTGATGCGGGCTGAGATGCTCGAACGCATATTCCACCCCCAAGGTGTAGAGGGAACACGTGGCAAAGAGGGCGATTCCCATCGCGATATTCCGGAAAGTACGCTTGTTACGCCAAATCAGGAAAAGGACCACCAAGGCGATACCTCCCATCAGCACATAACGGTTCACCAACAAAGCCGCCACGAACAGGAAAACCGCCACCAAACCCGTCACCAAGACCCAGCCCGACATGCCTTCCCGGTACAAAGGGAAAATAAAAGCCAGGAAAACCAAGGCCGAACCGGCATCCGGCTGCAACAGGATCAACAACATGGGGAAAAGGCACCACAAAGCCGCCAAGATTTGCTGCCGGGGCTTTTTCATGTTGATGGACGGCTGGGAGACGTATTTGGCAAAAGCCAAACAAGTAGCCACTTTGGCGAATTCCGAAGGTTGTATGGACAGGGATCCCAACTTAATCCAGGACTTGGCCCCCGAAATCTCGGTTCCCACGACCAAGACCGCCAAAAGCAATAAAATACAAAGCCCGTAGTAAAGATAGGCGAACTGGGTGAACACCCGTAGGTCGGCCATCATGACCAAGCTCGCCAAAACCAATGACAACCCAATGAATATCAACTGCTTCCCATAACGGGTCGCCAAAGAGAAACCGGCCGCCGTTTCCGGGTCGTAAACCACCGAATAAATGTTGAACCAGCCTGCGGCCACCAACAAAAGGTAGACCAGGACCAAAGGCTTGTCCATGTTTTTCAAAACGCTCTTTATCGTTCCCATCGTCACTTGAACTGAACGGTTCAAATTTGCGTGCAAAAAAATCTTCAACAGCGATTCCAAGGCCGACAGCATCCCCGATGTACCGGGAAAGGCCTTTTTATGCCGGAAAAATTCCTCAATGCGCCGGAGGCCCGGTAATGTTCCCCTCTGCATCGTAGGTGAAAATCGTGAAATCCTTCACCTGCTTTTCCAACCAGGTCCGCTCCACTTTCCCGGTCAAATACTTCTCTATCAAGAGGCTTCCCAAGGGCGCCGCCCAGGTCCCGCCAAAACCGCTGTTCTCCAGAAAAACCGAAACGGCAATCCGGGGCTGGTCCATGGGAGCGAAACCGATGAACACCGCGTGGTCTTCCCCATGGGGATTTTCCGAAGTCCCGGTCTTGCCGCAGACCACGATGCTGTCGATTTCCGCCCGCCGGGCCGTTCCCCTGGGCTTATGGACCGCCTCATACATCCCCTGGACCACCGGGGCGAAATACTTGCGGTCGATGCCCACGTAATGCCGGGAGGTATCCACCTCCGGCACCCGGTGTTGTTCCCCTATTCCTTTGACCAAGTGAGGCGTAACATAATACCCCCGGTTGGCCATGATGGCCGCGAGGTTCGCCATTTGCAAAGGCACCAAACCCACCTCGCCTTGCCCGATGCTCAAGGAATATATGGTACTGAAAGCCCAACGTTTGCGACCATAAAAACGGTCGTAAAAAGCCGTGTCGGGAATATAGCCCGACTTTTCGTCCAGCAAATCGATACCCAAACGGTTCCCGAAACCGAAGGACCGCATGTAGGCGTTCCATTCCGCCATCCCGGCCCGGCTGTCCTCGAAAATATCAGGCGTGGTCCCCCGTTGGATAATCCGCTTGAAAACCTGGTAGAAATAAGGATTGCAAGACATGCGGACCCCTTCGGCAACCGACTTCGCATCAGGATGGTCGTGACAACCAATCAAATGCTTATCGCATTCAAAGCCCGTATAAGGCGTAATCACCTTTTCCTGAAGCCCAATCAAGGCCTGGGGCAGTTTGAAAATCGAACCTGGCGGGTAATAGGCCATCAAAGCCCGGTTGAACAAAGGCTTCTGGGGGTCGGCAATCAGATTCCCGTAATTGCGGCTCCGCACGCGCCCCACCAAAAGGTTCGGGTCGTAGACAGGGGCCGAAACCAAGGCCAAAACCTCCCCGGTGGCAGGTTCGATGGCCACCACGCTTCCCCGTTTCCCTTTCATCAACTCCTCGGCATAGGCCTGCAAACCGGCATCCAAGGTCGTGTACAAATTCTCACCCGGACGCGCCAAGCTGTCGTACAAACCCTCCTTGTAACTGCCTTTCTCGCGGTTGAGTACGTCCACCATCACCACTTTCACCCCTTTCTGCCCGCGCAAGACTTCCTCGTAGTACTTTTCCAAGCCGCTCTTGCCGATATAGTCCCCTGACTTGTAATAGGCATCCGCCTCCAATTCGGACTGGCTCACCTCCCCCACATCGCCCAGCACATGGGCCGCAATCGGCTGGGGATAACGCCGCAGGCTCCGGCTCTGCACGTAAAAACCGGAGAACCGGTACATGTATTCCTGCAAACGCCCGTAAACCTCCTTGGAAATCTGCTTCTCGAAGACTGAAGGGACATAACGCGAATAGGAACGGGCCTTCTGGTAGCGCTCGCGGGCTCCCAAGGAATCGATTTCCAGCAAACCGGCCAGCAAATTCCAGTCCATGCCTGCCACATCCACCTGGCCTGGTATGACCATCAGGTCGTAAACCGCCTCGTTGTACACCAAAATCTCCCCGTTCCGGTCCAATACAAGCCCCCGGCCCGGATACTGCACCTTGTGCCGGATGGCGTTCGAACGGGCATCCAAGGTATAACGTTCGTCCAGAATCTGCAACTGGAACAACCTGAGCCAATAAATCACGAAAACGGCGATGAACACCGCCAAGATGACCGAGCTCCTTCCAATATCCGTCCGTCTCATTGCCGTTGCTTCACTATAGTTGTATAGGCTCGGTGTAAATGGTATTGCTCCGGTTCAGAGCCCTGTCATAGAGATAAATGCTATAACAAACCCTGCGCCCTTGCATGAAAAAGGCCGTATTCTGGAAATCGTCCACCTCCCAAGTGATGGTACCCCGCAAGGCATGGTTGGCGTTCACCGGCTCGATGTAGTGCAAATGGTAACTGTACTCGATGGGGGTCATGTTCCCCAAGCTGTCCTGGTAGTAAACCTGGACATAGGTGCTGTCGGGCATCACCTCCAAAAGGTGGAAATGCAGGTTGTGCAAGGAATCGCCCACATAGGGGAAAACCTCATCCTCGCTCTCCCGTCCTATGTCCCCGTCCCCGTCCTGGAAATAGAACTCCACCTCCAAGGTCGTCACCGTATCGCCACTGATTCCCACTCCCATGCTGAACAGGTTCTGACGGAACTCCAGATAGGGTCCCGGAGGGAACTCCATGGGGTCCACGCAGGAGGCTAAGCCGAAAGCGGAGAATATTAGCGGCAGAATTCGTAATTTTGATGCCGGGATCCTTGGCCGGGAAACCGGGGCTTTTGCCGGAAAAAAACGGAATCGCATCAATCAAAGGTCTATTTTCCAAACCACTAAACGACAAGGGTCGAAACCCGGATTTGTAAAATTACAAAAAATGTTGACAAGACCGCAGACGGAAGAACTCAAACGCCGGATTTTCTCGATAAGGAACGAAGAGGATTTCAATTCGCTGGCTTTGGAGATATTCCGCCTGCATATGGCCTGCGACACCGTTTATTCCCGTTTCGTCCGCTTGTTGCATCCCGGCCTGGAGGTGGAAAGCCTGGAACATTACCGCCAAATCCCCTTCCTGCCCATCGAATTTTTCAAGACCCGCAAAATCGTCCTGCCAGGTTTCCCGGTGCTGGACTGGTTCCAAAGTTCGGGAACCACCTCGCAAGGTGCCGTTCAAAGCCGACACTACCTCTGCGACTTAAGTCTTTACGAACACTGTTTCAACACGGCTTTCCGCCTTTTCTGGGGCGAACCGGCAGACTACGCTTTCCTGGCCCTGCTGCCCAACTACATGGAACAGCCGCATTCTTCGCTCATTTATATGATGAAAGGCCTCATGGCACAAAGCCGCCAAGCCGGAAGCGGGTTCTACCTGCACGAACCGGACAAAATCGCCGGGCTGCTACGCCAATGGGAAGGAAAGGAACAAAAAACCATGCTTTTCGGAACCGGGTACGCCCTGTTGGATTTGGCCGAAAGCTGTCCCATGCCGCTGGAACACACGATTGTCCTTGAAACGGGAGGCATGAAAGGACGACGCCGGGAAATGCCCAAGGAAGAACTGCACCAGATTCTCCGGGAGGCCTTCGGTTTGGAGGCCGTCCATTCCGAATACGGCATGTGCGAACTCCTTTCCCAGGCCTACACGGTAGGCGACGGCTTGCGTTTCCGCTGCCCGCCTTGGATGAAAATCCTTATCCGCCAAAGCCAGGACCCCTTGCGCTGGGAAGAAGAAGGCCGCAGCGGCGGCATCAACGTCATCGATCTGGGAAACCTTTTCTCTTGCCCGTTCATCGCGACCCAGGACTTGGGCCGCATCCTGCCCGATGGTTGTTTCGAGGTTCTGGGGCGGTTCGATTATAGTGATATACGTGGTTGCAACCTAATGATAGAGTAGTGTGGCGCCTCGCATCCTACCTATTCTGACGCGCCACACAAAAAAATTAATTTCCAATAAGTTTTTAACGAACCACAAAAGCAGCCAAGTACCTTATCTCGCACCGGATACGTTCCACGTTTCCTCGATCCGCCAATCGGCTTCCACCTGTAAGTTCTTGCCCAAAAACCAACGTTTCTCAGGTTGGATGCTGTCGAGGTAACGCCCCGAATCCCAAAGCCCGTTGCGGTTGTCATCACGGATCAAGATAAAGCTGACCGTGGCCGGGTTCACATAGGGAAATTCCACCTGGGAATCCGAAAGCAGGACCCGGGACTCCAGCACCGCCTTGTCGGAAGCCGTCACCATCTGCAAGACATACTGGAAAGCGGAATCCAAACCTTGGACCCGAAGTCCGACCTGGCCGTAGGTTTCCAAGGCCGGAATCTTGAAATTGAAATAAGCCGTGTCGGCCAAACGCCCGAAAAAATCGGTAAAGCAAGCCGAAGGCATGAACAAGGAATAATCATGCCCCGGTTTCCAAGCATATTTCAAGGCATAACGGTTGGAATAGATTTCCTCCAAGCGGAAATCTTCAATCCCGATCCGGGTCGTATCCTTGATTCCTTCCACATCCGTCGCGATTTCCAAAACCGAAGCCTTCCCGAAATCCACGCCCACGACCGGGAAATTGAAATCCAACAGCAAGCTATCTTGGAAAAACAAAGCCGAAGGAGAAGGTGTAACCTTGAAAGCCGCCGTGTCCGGCAATTTCTTCCGGTCGCCTGCCTGGGGCAACATCAGCTCCGCCGTATCCACGTATTGCTTGTAGTGCAAAACCAGACGCATGTCCGAAACCGCATAATTGTTGAAAAAAAGCTTCGCGCCCAAGGGATCGGCTTGGGGGACAAAGGAATAACGTAGGGAAGAGGGCCAAGTCAAATCGGGCAGGACAAAGTCCTCCTCGGCCCGCCGTTCCCGCCTACCCCGCCTTCCTTCCCCCTCCTTGGGGGTCGTATCCGACTGTGCCAGCTCCCATTGCCGCACGCTCTCGATATCCGTGTAGGAAGGCAGGAACACGAAACGCAGGCTGTCCGGATCCACCGGATAATACCAACTGAAACTGATCTCTCCGGCCTTTTCCCATTTGGCCTCCTTCAGGAAAACCGAATCAATCCGGTCCTGGTACAAGTACAGGAAACGGCCCCCTTGGCTCAAGGCCCCTATGTTCAGGCTCCGTTCCAAGGCATAAAGCGAGTCATTGGCCCGCCTTGCCATCGTGTCGCTCTCTTTCACGCCCGCCTGTTTGCGGAAAAGCACCGGCGGCCGGAAAGCCTGGGTTTCCCAACAAGCCCCGGAATAGGCCATCTTCTCCTCGGTCGGGGCAACAAGGTAATCCCGGTTCTCCTCGTTCGAGACCAGGATGTAGTAACAACCCTCGGCCATATGGTTGCATTGGAAGAAGCCCCCCGTATCGGTCACTGCCACGTAATCGGGAGGAACCGTCACCGGGTAACCTTCCGGTTTACGGGCGTAGAACATGACCGAAGCCGACGGGACCGGTTCCAAGCTGAACGCATCCCGCACCAAGCCGTCTATGCGCCCGCTATCAACCTTGCTTCCCGTGGAAAAAAAATAGGTATAACCCCGCAAAGGGGTGGATTCATGCAAATCCCCGATCGCATCGTTGAAATTGATTGAATAGGTCTTGTCCGGCAGAAGCGTGTCCTCGATAATTACCTTGACCTGCTTGAGGTTGGACGTATAGGAAACCTTGCCCAGGACCGGGGAGGTAACAATCTTGTCGGTGGCGTTCAGGACCACGTACTCGTCGAAATTCAACAGAATCTGCGTGGGACCGTTCACGGCAATCCCCGTGTCTCCTTCGGCCGGCAGAGCCGAAAGCAAGATTGGAGGCGCCACGTCCATAGGCCCTCCCGTAGGTGCGGAACCGTAACGGGCGCAAGCGGCCACAAGCGACAAAAGCAGCAAAACGCCCCAAATTTCACAAGGAGGCCAGACGGCCCGGAACTTCTTTTTCTTCATAATTCTTGGACAGGTCCAGCCCCCATCCGTCCCGTACGGAACCTCCTTCAGGACGAACGGACTTCCATGCGGCAGGCTTGGCAATCAAAATGCAGCGCGAATTTATAGCGGCCACGACATAAATACAAATCCCCTTGGTAAGCCGGATCCGGATTTTCCTTCAAACATTGCCCTATCTGGTAGCGGATGCAATGCTTGCAAACCATCAACACGTTCCCGGCCCGGGCCTGGTTTTCCTTGTCCAAGCACTCGAAAGCCGGTACCCGGACCTCGATGCCACGTTCCCGGTAAAAACGAGCCGCCCAGGAGTTGGCCACGTTCAAACGGTAGCCGCGTTCCTTTTCCGGAACAGGGACTTCAGGGACGTTTCCCAGGGCCGTGTGCCTTCCTTGGAACCGGGACAGGTCCGCCGGAAAGGTTCCGTCTTGGAGAACAGAGGCGGAACCGGAAAACGGAGTATCTTCCGGCGTACCGGGTTCCTTTCGATTCCGGGGATCGAAGGTCTCCTCCCGAAGCACGTCCATCTTCAAGACCAAGGAACGGCGCAAGGCGTTCAAGGCCGAAACCGGCACAAAACAGATTCCATCCCCTTTGTATCGGAATCCGTCCAAGACATAGGCCGTCCCTCCCAATTTGCCCATCTGGCGTTCCATCGTTTCCAAAGCCTTCTCCGGTTGCCGGGCTGCTTCCCCTGCCGCACTCTCCAAAGCCACCTCCACGGCAAGTCCCGTTTCGTCCTGCATCCGGCAAACCTGACGCCTGGCATCCCAACAAATCTCCACGTTTATCTTCCGCTCGCATAAGGAAGTCCGGACCTCTTTGCCAAAGGCCATATCCTGGTTACGGTACAACAGGCTTCCGGTTTCAATCCCGTTCTCAAAACCCTCCATACCAGGCAAATAAAGGAGACAACCGTCCTTCCGGGATTCCAACCTTTCCAAAGCCCCACCTTGTAAAACGCCCTGGCGGTCGAAAAAACAAAGCCCGTCACCAGGCGACAAAAGCACGCCCGCATCCAATCCGGCCTCCAAGCAAAGCCCTCCGTAACCATTCCCGTGGGCCACAATCCTTTTCAAACGCCCGACCCTCTCACCGGTAGCCTTGGGCGTTTCCGGTACCACCCAATAGTCTCTTTTCCCTCTCAAATTGAAGTCCGTATAGGGCCGATGGAAACTCTTCTGCAAGTCGGGACGGAAACCGGGCCTGGAAATTCCCTGGGAAGCCGGTCCGAAACCGTCCAGGCTCCGGAACAAAACGTCCAAGCTTCGACGGTAGGCCGCCGTCACATTCTTCACATAGGCGGCATCCTTGAGCCGTCCCTCTATCTTGAGGCAAGAGACCCCGGCACGAAGCAAGTCCCCGAGATGGGGCTCGGCCTTCAAATCCTTCATCGACAAAAGATAACGGGACTTTTGCAAAACCCGTCCCCTATCATCTGTCAAATCATACGAAAGACGGCAGGCCTGGGAACATTCGCCCCGGTTCCCGCTACGCCCGCTCAAATAACAGCCCATATAACACTGGCCGCTGTAACTCACGCAAAGCGCCCCATGTACGAAAGTCTCGATTTCACAATCCACCGAAGCGGCAATCGTGGCGATTTCGTCCACAGAAAGTTCCCGGGCCAAGACCAAACGCTTGAAACCGGCCT
Source organism: uncultured Bacteroidales bacterium (assembly GCA_944321885.1). Taxonomy (GTDB): domain Bacteria; phylum Bacteroidota; class Bacteroidia; order Bacteroidales; family P3; genus Pullibacteroides. The sequence continues at coordinate 37,675 of CALUNB010000023.1, forward strand.
TTTCCAAGAAACGGGCCTTTTGGGGCGTGGCGATATGGCATTGGGTGCTGGCGTGGAGCTCGATAGGCGGCAAGCCGGCCTCCAACAAACCCAAATCCTGTATAATCAAAGCATCCACACCAGCCTCGTAAGCCTGCCTGGCCAGCCGCAGGGCTTCTTCCATCTCCGGTTCGTACACCAAGGTATTCAAGGTCATGAAACACCGGGCCGCATAACGATGGGCATAACGGGCCGCCTTTTCCAAGTCGGCCATGCTGTTGACCGCCTTGGCCCGGGCCCCGAAGGCCGGGCCTCCCATGTACACGGAATCCGCCCCGGCATCAATGGCCGCCATGGCTGTTTCCAAATCCGCCGCCGGGGCAAGCAATTCTATCTTTTTCAAAAGTGGTTCGTTTTAATTTGTTTAGGCCATCGGGAGGGGATTTGGAGGGATGCCTCGAGCATCGCTCAACCCAGACCCGAAATAGCCCCCGATGGGCAAACAAAATCCTGACCATGCGGAAGCCGCACCTTACAAAAAAAGGATGCCGAACGACATCCTTTTCCTATGGAGACGGGCTATCCTCAGAGCCCCCTGCTACCAATCCGGCGGATGTTGGTTGCTCCGTCCTCGGAGGACCCCACCCGTGACATCACGCAACGGAAACCAATCCACGCAGCGCTACGGTCTTGGTCCAAATAACGACGGGTAGCGGGCGACATATAATAAGCCCTGTCTTTCCATGAACCGCCTTTCACCACCCTCGATTTATCGGAAATCAAGGAACTGGTACCGTATTCGTACAAGGAATTCGTATAGTCCCCGGGACCGGAAACCTGTGCCATTTCCGATTCCGAACCCTCTTCCAGGCCTTCGCCCCAGAATTCGGAATTGAGGGAGGAGGATCCGTCCCCATCGGCAAAGTTACGGTTATCCGCCCGTTGGAAATTATCCCTGTCGGCCAACTCCTCGTCCGTGTAAAGCCGGTAAGGAACACGACCCAGACTATCTTTTTCGGCCACCGTGCCGTCCTCGTCCCTCACCACCGTCATGTAGACGTTCCCACGGAAAGCATTCAAAGCATCCGCGTCTTCATAGCTGAGAGGACGATAAACATCCATGCACCATTCGGCCACATTGCCGGCCATGTTATACAAACCGAAATCATTGGGGAAATAGGAATAGACCGGCGCCGTGTAGTCGGCCCCGTCGTTCAAGGATCCGGCGGATCCCATGTAGTCGCCCTGCCCGCGGGAAAAGTTCCCCATCATCTTCCCCCTGTATTTCTTGTCGGAAGAACGCACCTGCAAGGGTTTCCCGTTCCAAGGATAGACCCGGCGTTCGGAAAGGCGTTCCTGTTCGCTGTTGCCAATCAAAGCCAAGGCGGCGTATTCCCATTCGGCCTCGGTCGGAAGACGTAATTTTTCCATCAGGATACCGTCCCTTTTTTCCACCGGGCGCTTGGTGTCTTCTTCCGCCCCCATGGACATGTCTTTCACCCCCTCGTTCTGAAGCACGTACAATCTCTCCAGATACGCGGCCGTGTTGAAGTTATCATCGTTCTTCTGGTCGGGATTAAAGCTCATCAACTTGGCATCCAACAAAATATACTCATTGTAACGGTCGGTCCTCCATTCGCAGTAATCCCGGGCCTGTTCCCAAGTAACCCCCACCACAGGATAGTTGTTGTAGCCCGGACTTTCAAAATAATTTTCCGTCATCTGGTCGCGGAACCCCCCGATCGAGTTCCACACCAAAGGATCAGGCTGGGCCCTTTCCACCACTTCCGGATGATCGGTCCCGTAGACCCGGTCCAACCAATAAATATACTCGTTGTAGTCGGCATTGGAAGTTTCCACCTCGTCCATATAGAACGAACTAACCGTGACGGGATGCGGGGCATTGTTGTGTTCGAACTTCAAATCCTCCTGGTTCATCCCCATCGTGAAAAAACCACCTTGCACAAACTGGAAACGGCTAGGAACCGGCTGTTGGTAGTGGTCGTTGTTCTGGAAACCTCCCCACTTCGGGTCGTTGACCATCCATCCCGTGGACGGCGACTGGTATTTCTTGTTATATAAGGCATTAGGGGAAGTGTTGCAGGAAGACAGACCCAACGCGAATCCCAAGGCGATTCCCGTAAAGGCAGCTGCTTTGACGATATGTTTGGACATCATTCTACAATTTATGCAGTCGCAAAGATAACCTTTTTTCGAATATGGGCAAGGCCACGGGCCCGGACAATTTCCCGGAACAAAAAGCGGGTACGATCCGATGGACCGCACCCGCCTTTCCATGGAACAGGAACCTTTCCACGGAACTACATTTTCACGAAACGTCCGGTAACGACCGCCCCGTCCTTGTCATAAACACGGTAGATGTAAAGACCGCTTTGCATGTTCCCGACCTGCGGGAGTTCCGGCGAGGAGAGCTTGGATTCGAACATTTTCACACCCGACGCGCTGAAAATTTCCACCTTGTCCAGGTTTTCGCCTTGGATGTACAGTACATCCCGTACCGGGTTGGGATAAACCCGGAGGTTAGAACTGGAGAAATCTTCATTGGCCGAACCCGGACCGAAGACACAGACAACCGTCGTGTCGCCCGTCATGACAAAAGAGAAGGGAGAGGTTCCGGAAAGCAATTCGCCCAAACCGTCTCCAGCGGTTTCATCCTGGGCGTAGAAGCCAAGGAACTCCGCACCTTCCAGGGCCGAAGCCGTTATCGTCAGTTCGGCAGGCAGTTCAATCGATGCCCAATCGGCCTGAGTCAAGGTATCCCCGCTTTCCGTATAGGTCAAGACTATATTCGAAGCGTAATCCGCCCCCACGATTTCGCGACTGAACGTAGCGGTCTGGCGGGTAAAACGGACTTCCACAGTCGTATCCCCGTTCATGGTGAGTGCAAAGGGTGAAGTCCGGCTTACCAGCGAACCATTGGCATAGAAACCGTCCAAGGTATGATACTCGGCGGCTTGGGCCACCAGGGACAAGCTGGCAGGTACTTCGATACGGCTCAAATCCTTCACCGTGTCGCCTCCCTGAAGTACCCATACCGAACCTTCGGACGCTTCGAAGCCGGAAAGGGTCAAGTTGTAGTAACGCGGAGCCAGACGGGCGGTCAAAGCGTAGTCGCGCATCACGCTGTCCACTACCACCGTGTCGGTAGAAGCAAACAACGCCCCGTTTTCATACCAGCCCAGGAACTTCTCGTCTTCCGGATAGGAAACGATGAAGGTCAGGGAGTCGTAAATATCCA
>CALUNB010000024.1 GCA_944321885.1 uncultured Bacteroidales bacterium
AGATGTAAATCATTTTTTCTAATGGCGGTCATTAGAAATAAAGAAAAGCACTTTTTCTAATGACCGATTTGGGTTTAACTCGTCTCATTTTAACGGGACACTAATGGTATTAAAAGGTGAAAACATTTAGGCTTCTGAAGTTTGGAAGATTTCAGGATACTTTAAATCTCTTGGCATTTCCAATACGTTTCCAAATAAAGTATGGCCGAACCAAAGAGACCTGTTTCCGTGTATGCACCGCCAGCATGGATGGAGAAGGAAGTGGTGATGCCAGGCAAGCCGAACAAGATAGCCTGCCTGGCAAGGTCATTGAAAGACCGCGCAGTTTTTAGGGGAAGTTTTCTCGATGCAGGAAAGGGCATCCTCCCCTTTTCCTCGATGGGTTACAGCTGTCAGTCAGCCGGATTCGACTCTCTTCTTTCTGCCTGTTCCCGGGCCATGATTTCCTCCACCGCATCCAGCAACGGGTCCACGCTGACATCCGAACCCACGGCTTCCTGCATCCAGATGTGCGGCGTGAGCCTGCCTATCGTGTAGATCCGCCGGAGTTCCGAGGCAAACTCCATCCAGTTATCGGTTTGGTCCAAGTGCTTCTCCAATTGGTACTCGATGATATGCCCGAACGGATAGTTGGGAAGGTACATCGGCGCGTTGACCATGTGCGAGTAGACCGCCAGGAGAGGGGAATCATGCGTGCCGAGCACCGGTTCGTAATACTGGTTCCAGACATCCTTGGCAGTCGCCAAGACCGCATCGCGCAACTCCGCTGCCGTGGCATGCGGGTGCTCGTAAAGCCATTGCCAGGTGTACATGTCCACCAAGGCCACACCCATGATTTCGTAGGCGCCCCAGAAAATATCCAGAGTCGTGTTTTCGTCCATGTTATAGTCGAAACCGAGGAGGAACAAGTCCCGTTTCTGGAAAATGAAAGCCAAGGCTTCCGTGAAGGCCGTGTTGGGGACCCCGTTCAGCATGTAGTAATCCATCTGGTAGAGGTCGAGGGTCTGTTCCACATTGTGGCCGAACTCATGCACCGCGATATTGTACCCCTTGTAGTCCATGCCTTGCTCGCCCACGCGGGTGCGGAGCCGGGCCGGTTCCCAACGCCCTTGCGCTCCCCAGGCATGTCCCGAACCCCTTGCGTTCTCCACCACGATACGCTCGGCGATGTACCGGGCTTGGTCGGCGGGGAAGCCGAGGTAACGCAGCATCCGGGGCATATCCTTGGCAAAGGCTTGGGCATCCGGGTATTTCTTGCGCGTAAGGGCGGTCAGTTCGTCTTCCGGTAAGCTGGAACGGCTTTTGAACCCGTCGTACCAGATATCGTAGGGGCGCAGTTCGCGGCCCAGCCGGGACTGAATCAGATTGGCTACCTCTTTCACCTGGGGCGAAGAAATCAAATGGATGAAAAGCTGTTCGATGTCTTGGGCCGAGACCTCCATCCCTTCTTCAAAGTTGCGGGCGATGCCGGTAGGCAGGTAAGGGCTGTAGCGGTCGATAGCTTGTTCGGCATGGAAAATATCGAGTATACGGGCGTAACGGGCATCCCCTTCAGCTTCCATGGCCACTTCCTTGCCCTGCTTGAAAACCTTGTTCGAAACGGGAGCCCAATCGTATTCCGCATTGTTGATGACTCCGGCAGGAATGCTTTGGTCCACGATCCGCAGCATGACCTGGTAAATCATTTCCTGCTTTTCATGGGCGTGGGGTACATCGGCGTAATTCGATTTGAGTTCGTCCCGGAGATTCCAATGGGAGAGCAGCACCATGTCCTCGGGGAAGAGCTTTTGGCCGTCTTCAGTGAGTAAATGCCCCATCATGATGTTGTAGGACGCGATGTAATTCTCGGCCTTGCTCAGGGCTTCGCCCTGCTCGGCCGTGACTTTGGCCGGAATGCGCGTCGTGAATTGGTCTCCCATCCGGGCATAGGCCCATTCCAGGCGGCTCCATTCCTTGCCCAAGGTGTTCTTTTCCTCCAAGGTGTAGAAGGGAAAGTTGAGTATCGTGATGAACGCCGTCTTGTTGGCGAAGAGATCGTCCGAAAGGTGGGAGTAAGGGTTGAATGCGCCTAAGATGTAGTCGATTCCGGTGGGTTCGGGGCCAGCCAGGTGCAGGGGAGCTTGCAGGCGGACGGCTACTTGGTTGGAGGTCCCGTAAAGAAGCTCCAGCGCACGGGAGAGTTTTTCGAAGAGTTCTTCCCGTTCCTTGGGGTCGGCTGCGTAGTTCTCCAATACGAAGCTTTGGAACTCTTCGGCGGTACCGTCTCCGGGCTGCCATAAAGCCGCGGCCTGGCTTACTCCCTTTTCAACCAGACTCTTGTCTGCCTGGGGAAGTTGTTTGAGGAGAGCGTCCACGGTTTGATGGACTGTGGCTTCCGGCAAGCCTTGTTCTTGCCCGGGGGTGGGAGCCGGGTTCTTGCACCCGCTCATGCCGAGTGCCGCCACGAGGGTCATGATGAAGCTTAGTTTTTTCATTTTGTGTTTCTTATTGTTTGCGTTTTATCTTCTTCTGTTCTTTCTCAAAGTTTTCAAGAAAATGAATTTCCACAGGGGAGAGGTCGTATTGCGTCCTTTCCTTGAACTTATCATATTCCATATCCGCTTTTTGTTTGGCTATTTCTGCGGAAATCTTGCCGGCATGGGTCAAAAGTTCTTTTCCCGAAAGTTTAAGAAAATCATCTAATTTTTGTATCCAGTCTTTCATGTACATGGGCTGGTGCGATTTGGCTTGCAATTCTGCAAAATCCAAATACAGGCTGACAATCCTGTTCAAAGTATCCAATTCATCAGGAGAGAGGTAGTTTTTGGCAATTCCGGCATCTGCTCGTTTGGGGAATGCACCGTTCCATGAAGTAAGCCCCATGAAGTCTTTTTCAGCAAATCGTCATTCATGGCGAAGCCCTTCACAAGATATTCACGCAAAACTTGGGTTGCCCAAAGACGGAATTGTACACCTCGATAAGAATTGACACGATACCCTACGCTGATTATCATGTCCAGATTGTAGAAAGCGATGTTCCTTTCCACTTTGCGATTTCCTTCATTTTGAACTGTTGCAAAAAATGCAACAGTTGAAGAGGCCTGGAGTTCTCCGTTGTCGAACACATTCTTGATGTGCCTTGAAATGGTGGACTTGTTGCGTTGGAACAATTCTGCCATTTGGTCAGCTGTAAGCCACACGGTATCATTGCATAGTCTTACTTCTATCTTCGATTGTCCATCCGCCGTCTGGTAGAGAAGGATGCTTCCGGTTTCTGCTGGTGCGGTCATGTCGGCAGGTGAGGGATTTTTGTGGTTGTTTAATTTTAGTTGAATACATTACGCATCCCGTTTTTCGGGGATGCAATGGAGAGTCTTCTTCACACCACCGGGTCGACCATAGGCCGACCCGGTTTCAGAGGAGTATTCCCTTGGGGAGTTCGTGGGACTCCCCATATTTGCCAAATATCCATAGGGAGTTGTACGGTGGTATCGCTATTCTTCGTTCTGTGCTTCGTATTCCTTGAGCAGTTTTTCCTGGATGTCGCCCGGAACCAATTCGTAGTTGTTGAAGCGCATGTTGAACGAAGCCCGTCCCCCGCTGATGGAGCTGAGGGCGGTCGCAAAGTTCGACAATTCTTTCAAGGGCACCCTTGCCATCAGTTTCTCGTAGCCCTTTTCACTGTTCATGCCCGAAATGATAGCGCGGCGCCCTTGCAGATCTCCCATGACCTCGCCTAAATAGTCTTGAGGTACGGAAACTTCCACGTCGTAAACCGGTTCCAGGATTTTCGGGTCGGCTTCCTTGAATGCCGTGCTGAAAGCCTGGCGGCCTGCAATCATGAACGAGACTTCGTTGCTGTCTACCGGGTGCATTTTCCCGTCGTAGACGATGACCCGGACATCGCGGGCGTAGGAACCTGTCAGAGGACCCTGTTCCATGCGCGAAAGCACCCCTTTGAGGATGGCTGGCAGGAAACGGGCATCGATGGCACCTCCCACGATGCTGTTCACGAAGACCAGTTTGCCCCCCCATTCCAGATCGATGGTCTGGGTGTCGCGGACATTCACCTTGAATTCCTGTCCTTTGAAACGGTAGCTGCCCGGGACAGGCATCCCCTCGTAATAAGGCTCCACAATCAAGTGGACTTCAGCAAATTGTCCCGCCCCGCCGGATTGTTTCTTGTGCCGGTAATCGGCTCGTGCCGCTTTGGTGATGGTTTCCCGGTAGGGAATCTTGGGATCCAGGAACTGTACCGGGATTTTGTCGTTGTTCTCGATACGCCATTTGAGCGTGCGCAGGTGGAATTCCCCTTGGCCCGAAACGATGGTCTGTTTCAGTTCTTTCGATTGTTCGATAATCCAGGTCGGATCCTCTTCATGCATGCGGAACAGGACTTCCATCATCTTTTCGGCATCGGCCTCGTTGACCGGCTTGATGGCCTGGCGGTATTTGGGCTCGGGATATTGGATGAAATCGAAACGGTAGTCGCAATCCTTACTGTTGAGCGTGTTGCCCCGGTGGACATCCTTCATCTTGACGGTCGCGCCGATATCACCCGCCTTCAACTCGCTGATTTCTTCCCGGTTCTGTCCGGCAATCGTGAACAGCTGCGACATCCTTTCCTTGGACCCCCGGTCGGCATTGAGCAAGTCGTCCCCGGCATGCACCGTACCTGAAATGACTTTGAAATAGGCCACTTGGCCGATATGCGGTTCAATGCTGGTTTTGAACACGAAAAGACTTGTGGGACCGTCCGAAACCGGAGTTACCTCGATACCTTCGGTCGTGACGGGACGCGGCATCTTGTCGGTGCAAGGAACCACGTTGCCAAGGAATTCCAAGGTACGGCGTACGCACATGTCCCGTCCTGCGCAGACGCAGAAAACCGGGAACATGCCGCGGGTGACCAGGCCGGCACGGATACCCGCCCGCATGTCATCCTCGCTCAGCGAACCTTCGTCGAAGAACTTTTCCATCAAGGCATCGTCGTGTTCGGCGGCGGCTTCCACCAAGGCTTTGTGCATTTCCATCGCCTTTTCGCGTTCTTCCTCGGGAATTTGCAAGACTTCTGGCACCCCGCCTTCCGGTTTCCACCGGTACATCTTCATTTTCAAGACATCGACCACGGCATTGAAGGAATCGCCCGTCGTGACCGGGTACTGGATGGGAACCACCCGGCTTCCCCATTGCTCGCGGAGTTGGTGCAGGGTGCCTTCATAATCGGCTTTTTCATGGTCCAATTGGTTGACGATGAATATGACGGGTTTATGGAATTTCTCCGTGTACCGGAACAGGTTTATGGTACCCACTTCCACCCCGTATTGGGCATTGAGCACCATGAGGGCCGTGTCGGTCACGTTCATGGCCGAAACGCTGGCGCCGATGAAATCGTCCGAACCGGGGCAATCGATGAAATTGAGTTTTCGGTCTTGCCAAGCCACGCTGAAAACCGTGGAAAAGACCGAGTAACCGTATTCTTTTTCAACCGGGAAATAATCGCTTACCGTGTTTTTGTTTTCCACGCTTCCCCGGCGTTTTATGACACCTCCTTCATAAAGGATGGACTCGGCGAGCGTGGTTTTCCCTGATCCGGCACTGCCTACGATGGCAATGTTTTTAATTTCGTCTGTTTGATACACTTTCATGACATCTGTTTTTTAGTTTGAATTCCAATATTTATGGTTGAACCATTTGTCTCTTTTCGAGTGAGCCGAGCGCAGCGTCAAGCTTGTTTGAGCATGACCGAGGTGGAGAAAGTCCGGCGGAAGTCCTCCCTTCGGTTAAGCCGAGCGCGGCGAGTCCATGAACATCTTGAAACTCTTTGCGCCCAGGATAAAGCTGCGCGAAGGCGCACCGTTGGAAAGAAAGCCGGTTGTGACCGGGCTTTTCGTTTTTGGGAGTTTGTTTCTTTACGTTTTTTGTTTTGGTTTATAATTTTATGTCGCGTATTCCGGATTTGTACAAGACATCTCCGGGACGTTATTCCTTTTTCGTCTGTTTCGTGTGGGAAAACAGCTCTTCCGCCCATTGGTACAAGACGGAAAAATCTTCTTCCTGGGGACGGAAGCAAAAATCCGCCTGTTGGTAAAAGGCTAATCTTTCCTTGAGTTTTGTTTGCACGAAATCGAGGGTTTCCGCCAAGGCAACGTTTTGCAAAAGAGGTCTTTGTTCCCGGTTTTGCCTTTCCTGGAGTCTCGAACTCAAAATTCCGGCCTCCACTTGGATGTAAACTACCGCACCGGTCTGGTGCATGTATTCCAGATTATCTCCGAAGCAAGGCAGCCCGCCCCCGGTAACGACAATGCTCCCATTTACGGGCAGCTGGCGCAAAAAACGGCTTTCGATTTCCCGGAAACCGGCTTCACCCCGGAGGGCAAAGATTTCCGGGATAAGCATTCCCAAGCTTTCTTCGATACCGGCATCCGTGTCTTGGAGCGGGCGGTGGAGCTGCAGGGCCAATTGTTTGCCGAGATGGCTTTTCCCGCAGGCCATGAAGCCGACCAAGTAAAGGTTCTTGGGCGAACCGGGCTGCTGTTCATCCTTGGCCCGTACCTTGCAGCAAGGAACCCGACCCGTATCCTGCCCGGGACAAGGATTAGTTGCCGGTGCGGGGCAGGATTCGGGTCCGGATTTTCCGCAAGCGGTCGGGCTGGCACTCATGGACTCTTTTATTCGTAACGTTCGCAGACCCCTTTCCAATCCACCAGATTCCAGAAGTCGCTGATATAATCGGCCCTGCGATTTTGTTTGTCAAGATAATAGGCGTGTTCCCAAACATCGATGACCAGCAAGGGTTCCTTGCCGTCGCGCAGGGGATTACCCGCATTCGGGCTTGCAAGGATTTCCAAGCCGTCTTCCCCTTCGGCGAGCCATACCCAACCCGAACCAAACAGACCGGCAGCGGCTGCCGAGAAGGCTTTCTTGAACTTTTCAAAGGAGCCCCATTTTTCATTGATGGCGGCGGCCAGTTCACCGCTGGGTTCTCCTCCGCCTTGCGGGCTCAAGCAATTCCAATAAAAGGTATGGTTCCAAACCTGGGCGGCATTGTTGTAAAGACCGCCTTCCGCTTTTTCGATGATTTCTTCCAATCCGGCATCTGCGAATTCGGTGCCTTCTTTGAGCTTGTTGAGGTTGTCAACGTAAGTTTTGTGATGCTTTCCGTGATGGAAAGAGAGTGTTTTGGCCGAAATGCGGGGTTCCAAAGCGTCTTCCGCATAAGGCAGGGGAGGAAGTTCGAATGTTTTCATGTCGAATGTTTTTTCTGTATCCGGTGCGGTCCGGCTTTCGGGCCATCGCCGGATATCGTGATTTTTTCCGTGTTGCCGACCACCGTTGGTTTGCAACACGTTCCGTAAAGTTACGAAATAAAACGACTGCCTCGACGTTTTGGAGCGATTATTTTGAGGATGCTTAGGCGTTCTCCAGGTTTTAATAGGGAAAAAGGATCTGCTGCCGTATAAAAGGCGGTGTGTCATAATGAGCAATCTGCTTCGTTGCTTTGGTTTCGCCGAAAACAGGCTGCACCTCGGCCAAACTCAAACCTATCGGTTTGGTTCGGCTCTCGGTTTGCACTGTTTTTCGAGTCTCGAACTCAGTCACGTACTTCAGTACGCTCCTTCGTTCTCGCTCTCAGCGCCTTGCATCTTACTCACTCTGACACACCGCCTGAGATTTATTTCAAATCCCTATTTTGATACACCCTCTTGGCCTATCCTTGCTTTATTCTTGAGCTCCCGGAGTCGATTCCGGGTTGTTTCCTGTTGGAACGGGAACTTCCACCGGAGCCGTTGCCGGTACCGCTTTTTTCTTGCGGTGGGGTAGTGCGGCCAGCACGCCGGGAGGGATGATTTTGGGTTTTCTTCCCCTGCGCTTGGGCTCTTTGGGGACTTGCGGTTTTTTCTTCGGCTTCCTTCCCCTGCGTTTGGGCTCGCCCTTGATGACCTCCATTTTCACGTTCTTCTTGGCGGTTGGAACCTCCGGCTCGTTTGCCGTGCTTTTGGGTTTGCGTCCTCGTTTGGGCTTTGCTTCCTCGGCACCAGATGCAGCCTGGGTTTTGGTCCCTCTTTCCCTTTTTGTCTCGCTTGCTCCAATCTGGATGGTCTGGATTTTGGACTGGCGTTTCCGCTTGTTTGTCCCTTGGCTTGATTCCGGTTCTTCAAGGGTTCCTTTAAGCCCGGATTTTTTTCTCTTAGAAACAGAGGTTTGAGATTCAAGTTCCGCTTTAGGTCTCCGGCCTTTTCTTTTGGGTCCCGTTACGACGGCTTCAAGCATTGCTTCAGCCTTGGGCGTGTCTTCAGCCGTTTCCTCTTTGACTTTGCGGCTCCGGCGTTTGGTTTTTTCGGCAACATTTTCGGTCGCCTTTTTCCAGTCTTCCACATGTTTGTGGCGGTCCAAGCCGGAGGGCTCCAACGAAATGGCCTGGTGAGGCAAGCTCATCAACTGGCTGATACCTTCGGTTTTCAGGCTCTTCTTATCCAATTCGAACGAACGGCTGTTGTCATAATCCTGAGGTTCGGTATAGGTCGTGATGACCCCTTCGTAGTTCCGCAAGATGACTTTCCCGACCCCTTGCGAAATGAGGTACTGGGGCATGACCGGGATTTTTCCGCCGCCACCGGGCGCGTCCACCACGAAGGTAGGCACGGCGAAACCGGAAACGTGGCCCCGCAAACCTTCGATGATTTCGATACCCTTGCTGACCGGGGTGCGGAAATGTTCCAGACCCATCGAAAGGTCGCATTGGTAGATGTAGTACGGGCGGACACGGATTTTGACCAAACCGCACACGAGTTGTTTCATCGTGCTTACCGAATCGTTGATGCCCCGCAGCAAAACGCTCTGGTTCCCCAAAGGAATACCGGCATCGGCCAGGCGCGCACAGGCCGCCGCGCTTTCTTCGGTAATCTCGTTGGGATGGTTGAAATGCGTGTTGAGCCAGATGGGATGGTATTTCTTGAGCATGTTCACCAGCTCGGGCGTGATCCGTTGCGGGCAGACCACCGGGACCCGGCTCCCGATACGGATGACTTCCACGTGCTTGATGGCACGTAGGCGTTTGATGATGTATTCCAGTTTGGCATCCGAAACTAACAAGGCGTCGCCCCCGGAAAGCAGTACATCCCGTACCTGCGGTGTTTTTTCAATGTACTCCAAGGCCTTCTCGATGCGGTCCTTCGGGCTTTCGCAGTCATGTTGGCCGGCAAAACGCCGCCGGGTGCAATGGCGACAGTACATGGAGCATTGGTCGGTAATCAAGAAAAGGACCCGATCGGGATAACGGTGTGTCAGACCTGGTGTAGGGGAATCCACGTCCTCGTGCAAGGGATCCAGCAAATCGGCGCTCGAAACATGGGTCTCGGCTCCAGTCGGAATAGCTTGTTTGCGGACGGGATCATCAGGGTCCTTAGGATTGATCAAGCTCAGATAATACGGGGTGATGGCCATACGCAAGGTGGCAAGGGTCTTTTTTACACCCGCTTCCTCGTTCTTGGTCAGTTTGATATATTTTTTTAAGTCTTCAAGCGTCTCGATGCGATTCTTGACTTGCCATTTCCAATCGTTCCATTGGGCATCGGTAACGTTTGGAAACATCTCTTTTCTTCTGCTTTTCATTTTACACACTTGTCTATGTCCGGAGAATAGGAAAGAAGTGAATGTGCGAAATTGCAATTGGATGGAGCAATTTCATACATTCTTCCAGGCCTTTCAAAACGGGCGGCCTGTAGCTCGTAACGCAGCAGGTCGCCCGTTATCAAACGCCTATGCATACAGTTCCGTGAAGATGTCCCGCAAAGCCTTGCATTCACGCAGTTCCTGCAAGGTGATTTCGGCGTGGCCTTTGGTGTAGCCGTTGCCCACGATCATGGTCACGTCCTTGCCTACGCCTTCGGCACCCAAGGCGGCTTTGGTGAAAGAGGTCGCCATCGAGAAGAAATAAACCAGGCCGTTGTCCTTGGTGCAGAGGATGCTTGTCATTTCGGTGTTCTCGATGTTCACATTGTTGATACAGATGTCGCAAAGCTGGCCGTTGGTCAGTTCTTCAATCTTTTCGTATACCGGGACCGGCTGGGTGGCATCGGCAGCGAAAACATAATCGCAGAAGCCCAGTTTTTGCAGACGTTCGGTGCTCTTTTGGCTGTGGCAGAGACCGATGACCTTTCCGGTAACACCGGCGCGTTTCTTGGCTTCGTAGCAGCAGAGCATCCCGCTCTTTCCGCCCGCGCCGATAATCAAAACGGTATCGCCGGGTTTGACCAGCTTGGCCGTCTGGGCCGGGGCACCGGCAACGTCCAAAGCCGAAAGGGCCAAGTTTTCAGGAAGGTCTGTCGGAATCTTGGCGTAAATGCCGCTTTCGAACAGGATGGCTTTCCCGTCGATATCCACTTGGTCGATGTCGGCGCGGATATCTTTGATTTTGTCGATACGCAAGGGGGTCAGGGACAAGGAAACCAAGGTGGCAATCTTGTCGCCTTCCTTCAAATCGATTTTGCCTTTGAGGGCGTCTCCGATTTTTTCCACCGTGCCGAGCAGCATACCGCCCGAACCGGTCACCGGATTGCGGTGCTTGCCTTGCTTGGCCACGATATCCAGCATGATTTCGGCGATTTTGGCCTTGTCGCCACCGGCCTGTTCCTCGATTTGGGTGAAGCTGGCCGAGTCGATATTCAAGGTTTGAACGTCAATCAGGATTTCGTTGTCGTACAGGACATCCATGTTGTTGTCCAGTTTGTCGGCGGGCTGGGGCAGCACGCCTTTGGGGGAAATTACACGGTGGGTACCGTATTTGTTGCCTTTAGGTTGCATAAGATTATTAGGGTTTTTAGGTTAATATTTTTCTTCGGGCGAACCGGATTTGTCCAGAACCCCTTTCATGACAGCGTGTTCCTGCCGATTATTTCTTGCGAGCCGGAAGCGAAAGGATTTCGCGGGCTTCCGCCGAGGTGGCTACGCCTCGTCCCAGTTCCTTGGCTAACCGGACCACTTTGGCTACCAATTCGCCGTTGCTTTTTGCCAGGACGCCTTTTTCAAGGTAAAGGTTGTCTTCGAAACCGACCCGGACATTCCCGCCCATCACAATGGCTGCGGCCGCCATCGGGAAGGCGTGGCGCCCGATTCCGGTGGCCGTCCAAGTGGAGCCTGCCGGGATGTTGTTGACCATCCAGCAAAGGTTGGGAACCGTGGCCGGAGTACATCCGGGAACGCCCAGCACGAAGTTGAACTGCATGGGAGCTCCGGGAACCTGGCCTTTTTTAGCCATGTTCAGGATGGTGTCCAGATGACCCATTTCAAAGCATTCGTATTCCGGCTTGATGTTGTTTTCCAACATGCGTTTGCCAAAGTCGCGCATCATGGGCATGGTGTTTTCGAACACATCATCCCCGAAGTTGCAAGTCCCGCAGTCCAAAGTGGCCATTTCCGGGAACAATTCGGTCGGTTGCAAGCGTTCTTCGGCGGTCATGCCCACCGCACCTCCGGTGGAGGGAATCAGGATTACATCGGGGCAAGCCTTGTAAATGGCATCGATGCACTCTTTGAACCGGGCCTTGCTCTGGGTCGGGGTACCGTCGTCCTCACGCACGTGCAGGTGGACGATGGCTGCGCCGGCATCCACAGCCGATTTGGCTTCGCGCACGATTTCTTCCACCGTGTAAGGAACCGCAGGATTCTGTTCCTTGGTTACTTCGGCCCCGCAGATGGCAGCCGTGATTATCAGTTTTTCCATATTACTTCCTTTGGCAGTTTTTAGGTGTCACACATGTGCCCGTGGCGCGGCAGACCACGATGGGTTCGGCCAGCACGTCGGCGGCCGAAGCACTGATGTCCGGTCTGGGAGCGATGACTTTGCGGGCTTCGAATTTCATTTTGCGGGAAGTGTTGCCTTCCGAAACGATTTCTCCAGTGGCTTCGATGTAATCCCCTGCGTAAACAGGAGCCATGAATTCCACCATGTCGTAAGCCTTGAACAGGCCTTCGTCCCCGTCCCTCTGGATCAGGAGTTCGGTGGCCACGTCGCCGAAAAGTTGGAGCATCTTGGCTCCGTCTACCAGGTTTCCGCCGTAATGGGCATCGTGCGACCCCATCCGCAAACGGATGGTCGATTTGTAAGTTGTCATATTCCGTAGGTTTTTGTTCCGTTGTTGAAATTCCGCTTAGCGGACAATGTATTTGACCAAAATGGAAGGTGTAATCACGGCTTCGGGTTCAATTTGTCCGGGTTCCACCATCTGGTTGATTTCAGCGATGACCGTATCGGCGGCCATGGCCATCAGCGGGTTGAAGTTTTGCGAAGTGCCTTTGTAAACCAGGTTCCCCTCGGTATCGCCCAGGCTGGCGCCGATCAGGGCAAAGTCGGCACGGAGCGGTTTTTCCAGCAGGTAATCCTTTCCATCCACGCAGATTACCTGTTTCCCTTCAGCCACTACGGTTCCCAGTCCCGTAGCGGTCAGGACACCGCCCAGACCGGCGCCCCCGCAACGGATGCGTTCGGCCAAGGTGCCTTGGGGACAGAACTCAACCTTGAGTTCCCCGGCGTTCATCTGGTCCATGGTGTTTTGGTTGGTCCCGATGTGGGAAACGTACAATTTGGAGATTTGTTTATTGGTAATCAGTTTACCGACACCCCGGTCCGGATAGCCGGTATCATTGCAGATAAGGGTCAGGTTTTTCTTTCCCGATTCGGCCAAGGCATCGATGATGCGCAACGGGGTCCCTACCGCCAAAAAACCGCCCACCATGATGGTATCGCCATCCTTGATCATGTCAACGGCTTCTTGAATGCTAATGAATTTATTCATATCCAATGTGTTTTGATTGCAATTTCCAAAGCTTTGCTTTTTCGGACCCGGCATCCGGGAAGCGGAAGAAAAAGTGTTTTTAAATGCAAACTGCAAATATAGTGAAAGGTGAGCGCAATGACAACAAACTTGTTTGATTGCCATTGCCGAACCGCATCCTATATTCGCCGTTAGGCAAATATATGGAAAAGAGGGAAAAAAGAAAAGACGGTGTGTCAAGAAGGGATGCTTTCCGCTTTTTGCCCTTCTGGCACACCGCCTAAGAAGCTGTCAAAGATTTTGTTTTGAAACAGCTTTTGCAGGAAAATAAAGCCTTGTTTAGCTTCGTTCTTTTTGTTTAGCCCAGACTAGCCAATAAAGAGCCAGCATCATTCCAACTGTCACTCCCAAAGATGACCATAGGGCCTCCGTCAGGCTTTTCCCGAACACGACATGGTCTATGCACAGGCCTAATGTGAAAATCAGGAGTGCCAATAGGTACCTGAAGATTGGACGATGAAATAGTGGCATGGCTGTTTGAAGTGTTTCGTGATACCGTTATGTTATCCTTGCCTACAAGATGAAGAACTTCAGAGTACTGCATCCCATGGCCGTTTCCACCCGTGCGAAATATGCGCCAGGTGCCAGCTTGCTTACATTGCAACGGAACTCGTTGGAGTCCATGCTCCCGGATTGGTATACTTCCGTACCTTGGGCGTTGCAAATGCTCACTTGCAGGATTCGGGCGTCCGTGGAACGGATGCAAACCATTTCCGTGGCCGGATTCGGGTAAACGGAAAGCTGGGTGGACAAGTCGCTGCCCAGGTTGCCGGCAGGTTTGCTGACACGGATGTCGTCAATCATGAAGATGAAAGCTTGGTCGCTGGGAGTCACGCATTGGATTGCCAAGTAGACTTCCTTTCCAGCATAATCGGAAAGGTTGATGGTCACTTCTTCCCAATCCGAAGCCGGAGCCTCGTAGGTTTCCCCGATTTGTACAAAACTTTCCGGGTCGTTGTCGGTAGCAGAAACCAGGACGTTGTATTGTTCCATACCTACTGCGTCTGTCAGCGATTTGACGGCAAAGCTCATCTGGGCTCCTTCGGCAGGCAGGCTGAGTTTGGGCGAAATCAGCCAGTCGTCATTAGCCCCTTCTCCGGCAAAGAAGGCGGCCCCGTAACGGAAGCCCTGGTAGGGAAAATATTCTCCTGTTGTCAAGGCCGGTGTGGTCTGCTCGGGATTGAAGACAATGAAACCGAAAGCTTCGGTCGAGTGCGGGAAGCTGAATTCCTCGAAACCGTAGGTGGGCGAACCGTCCCGGTCGAGGCTGGTCCAGGCCGGGTTGAGATTGGTCAGGGCGAAATCCTGGCATTGTTCGAAGTCCATGACATAGGGGTCGGCGACTTCGCTGCAGGTCACGGATCGGGTAAGAGTGTCGTTGCTGTGGTTTTCATCTCCTTCCAAACCGGTCCAGGCGGTAATCAGGTGTTCCCCGGCGGTGGAAAGATCCCCGGTAAAGGAGAGAGTCTGGTTTCCGTAGGCCGGGATGGTCACGGTCTGGGACATGGGTTCGTTCTTGTCGATCATGACATAGACCGGTATGGTGGCGCTGTCTTGGCCGTTGTTGGCCACACGGACCGTGATGGGTTCATTCTGGGCGAAAAGACCGGCATCCGCAGGCAGCGGGATGGCTTCTACCGTGGCGTCCAAAAGGGCAGGATGGGTATGGTGGCCGAAGATACCCCGGATAGCGGGCAATCCCAAGGTGGTCATGGGAACGACTTGTCCGCTGACAAGGGCGTACATGGTGGGACCGATGATGCTGTCGTAAAGCAGGCCGGTGCCTTCGTAGCCTACCGAAATCAGATATTGTCCGGCTTCGAGCACGATGGAAGGCATGGGGTATTGGATATGTCCGGCATCCAGGCCCCAGTCGAAGCGGCCTTCGTACAGCAAGCCGTCGATGTCGGTATTTTCGGCATCCCAATGGTGGATGGCGATGCTGATTTCAGCATTGTTGCCCATGGCCCAGCCTACCGAGACCGCGCTCAAGGTGTCTTGTTGTTTGAGTTCGAAGACAATGCCTGCACTGTTGTTCCCGGAATTGGAAAGGAAACGGTCGAAACGGGTGGTCTGGTCGTACTGCATCAAGGTGTCGGTGGCCAGGCTGCGGCTGATCTGGGGCGCTGCCACGGCTTCTTGTTCGGGAAGGTTTGCCGAGGCTGAAAGGATGATACTGTCGCCGGGAGCGATACCCGAAAGCGTGACGGGAACCTGCTGTTTCAGGCTTTCACCCACCGGGATGTCCAGGGTGGCGGTTCCTACGGTTTCGCCTTCGCGCAGGATGTTGACGGAAAGGCCTGTGATTTCCTTTGCACCGATATTGGTTATTTCAACTTCGGTATTGAATGTCCCGTTGACTTGTTCGGCCGGCATGAGCGGGGCGATGCCGCCGTTGAAAGCTGTGAAATTGAAGATTTGGTCGGGAATGACTTCCAGCAAGGTCCCGGAAATCCAGAGCGAACCACCGGTTTCCACCGGGACGATGGCGATGCTGTAAATGCCACTTTGTTCACAGAGGAACCATTCTTCACTGTTTGTCCATGCTTCGGACGTATAGAGACGGTTGAAATTCATCAAGGTGTCCCATTCTTCCACGGGTGTCCCGTTCTGACCGTATTTTACGACGAAGGTGGCATTGGTATTGTAGCCGCCGGAGGCCACGAATCCGGCCTTGTAGTCGAAACTGAAGCTGTAAGTCACGCCTTCGGTCAATTCCACGCAGCGGGATTGCAGGGGACTACCGTGGTTGCCGGAACGTGCCCACAGGTATGAAGTACCTTCCGAACCGGAGCTGAATCCCCATTGTTCGTCGTCGAAATTCCAATCGCTGCAAGCTTCGAGCGAGGTGAATCGGCTTTCAAAAGGCAAATCCACCGGGGCGAAGTTCTCGGTCGAGGCCGATGCGGTATTGTTGGTGGAATCCGTTTCGGGTACTTCGTTGCCTTGGGGTATCACGTAACCTTCCACGGTCACATTGTATACAGTGCCTTCGGTGGAAAAGTCGGCCGGGGTGGCGAATGTCACCGTGTCGCGTCCGCTGATGGCCAGAGCCGGGTCGAAACTGAATTCTTCAAACACCGGTTCTTCCTCGTTGACGGTGTAGGAAAGGCCGATTTTGGTGATTTCGTTGAGGCCGGTATTGGCAAGGGAAACTTGGATCGGGGTTTCCGCGCTCAATCCGCAGTCGGAGGCGGGGAGGAAGACGTTTTCCACTACCAGGTCGGCGGGCTGTATCACTTCGCTGAAGCCCACGAGGAAGTTGTCCAAGTAGAGTTTTCCGCAGTCAGGATTCGAATATCCGACGAAAGCAAAGTAATAATCGCCGTTTTCTTCCAATTCCAGTTGCGAGGTGGTAATCTCCCATGTTTTGCTTGTGCCGATTCCAGGCAAGTTGATAAGCGTATCCATGGTGGATACATCCCGGTCTTTCCCGTACAGGAGGGCTACGTTTTCGACATACTTTCCAGGACCGTATTGCGTCTTATAGCAGAAAGAGACGAAATTGGTGCCGGCATTCAACGACAAGGGGTTCTTCAGTACAAGGTAATCATCGGCTGCATTGGTGGAGTTGTATTTGTATTCCACCCATGCTCCGAAATACGTACCAAGGAATTGGGCATCGGCATCATCATCCGTTCCTTGACTTCTCATGAAATACCAGGTTGATCCGTCATTGTTATGGTCGATGATTTCCCAAGTATTGTTCATGGTGGTCCAGTCTTGGGTCGCATAGTTGTCTTCGGTGTCCGAATTGAATCGGCAGTAGAACACCGTATCGGTAATGCCGCTGCTTTCTCCCGGTGTATCCTGGGCAAAACCGGAGCTGCAAGCCAAGGCGCAGCCGGCAAGAAGGATGGTCAAATGTTTTTTCATAAAGCTAAAGTTTTGATTGTTATGGAAAATTTTGTTAATCGAGTGTGTTCCCGCGTACCGTGCGCCGGTTCTTGGGAACACACCCTTTGTACGGTGGTTTTATTTCACGATGAATTTTATGACCCGGGTCCGGCCTTGCAGATTCGTGACTTCGGCCACGTAAGTACCTGCTGCCAGGGTCGAGACGTTGTATTGCCATTGGGCCGAGCCGTTCAGGGCCGGGCTTTGGAGAAGCAGTTTCCCTCCCAGGTCGTAGATGCTGATCTGCTGCAAATCGCTGGCATCGGCCACGATATGGATTTGGTCATGGGCCGGGTTTGGATACAGGTGGATGCCTTCCGCAGGTGTTTCGGCTTCGTTCGCGCTCGGGGCCGGGCCGGCATCGATGACACCGAAGCCTCTCACGTAGAGGGAGCCGTTATTGGTCAACGGTACGATGGCGATATGGTACGTTCCTTCTTCCGGTACGGTGAAAAAGAAGACCGGATTTTCAAAAGCCCAGTTGGTGAATGATCCGCGGATGGAGAAGACGGTATCCCATTCAGCCATGTCCGTACCGCTAGGCCCGCAAAGGATGTCGAGGTCGTCGTAGAGTGTGAAAATTTCCACATCGGCACCTCCCAGATAAGTAAGGACCGCTTCATATTGGCGTTCCGGACTGAGGTTGAGGCAGCGTGAAACCAAAGGTGTGCCGTTGGTGGACAGCAGGGCCTCGTAATAACTGCTTTCGTATTCCCAACCTTCTCCGGGAGCGGCCCAGTCTTCCATGTCGGCTCCGTTCTGGTTTGAAAAGTCGCTTTCAAACGGGATGTCCACCGGCATGAAGTTCTTGATGAGGCCTGTGTCCCCGTTGTTGGCCGTGTTTTGTTCCGGCTGGCGACCCAAATCCGTCTCTACGCTGGCCGAAACACGGATTTCCCATTCCATGTCAGGAGCGGAGAGGTCGGCAGGCGTACTGAAATAAAAATCGCGGCTGTTGCCGATGGGGATGGATGGCCGGTTGAAGCTTTGTTCCACTTTGGGTTGCGAACCGATTTGGTAGGAAAGCGTGATCCGGTTGATGTCATCGGTGCCTTGGTTACGGAGACGGACCCCGATGCGTTCTTCGGTGCCCAGCTCGCAACCGGAAGAAGGAATCAAAAGGGATTCCACCACCAAGTCGGGGACCCCGTTGTAGCGACCGGCATCGATTGTTACGTTATCCAGCTTGATTCCCATCCGGTCGGCCTCGGAACAAGCTCGGAATGCGAAGTGGTAATTCCCGGCTTCCGAAATCTCGATATTGGCCACATGGATTTGGAAGTCGGTATGGGCGAATTCGAATTCTTGCAACAGGTCCATTTCTTCCACGTTTTCCGATGGGCCGTACAAGAGGGCAATGCGTTCGGTGAAGTTCTGGGATTGGGAAGCCACGTAAAATACAATGTGGTTGGTCCCGGCTTGGAGCGTGATGGGGCGGCTGATCAAATAGTCGTCCGAAGCCATGTCCGCATTGAAATCAAGTCCGACGTAGCCTCCATCGGGATTGGCATCGGCATCCGTGCCGGTGTATCGTCCCCACGTGAGGCCGTCCCCGTTGGCATCGAGGGTGGTCCAGTTGTCGTCCATCGAGGAGCGGGTGTTGAAATCACAGCTGAACGGGACGGAAACAGCTTCCTGTTGGGCTGCAAGGTTCCCGAAAAGCAGTAAAGAAAATCCTAAGATTCCGATGATGTGTTTCATGGTTGAAAGGTTTTTGGTGATATTTCTGATATGCTTACATACATATTTAGGAAGACCTGTCAGGACGAGCCTCTTCTTCGCCCGTCCTGACACGCCGTTTTTACCGGACAACGAACTTGAGGATTTCCGTGCCTTGGGTCGTTTGTACCTTGGCAAAGTATATCCCGGGAACCAGTCCGGATACATTGTAGCGGAACAGGTTGGTCGACAGGTTGTTTCCGGATTGGAAGGTTTCACGTCCCGACAAATCGTAGAGGACGACCGATTGGATGCGGGCATCCGTGGATTGGATCGAGATGATTTCCGAAGCCGGGTTGGGATAGAGGGAAAGTTGGGCGGACAAGGCGCTGCCTTCGTTGGCGGAAGGTTTGCTGACACGGATATCGTCAATCATGAACACGTAGCCATCATAGGAAACGCAGTTGATGGCGATGTAGATTTCCTTGTTGGCGTATTCGGACAAGTCGACTTCCACCCTTTCCCATTCGGCGGAAGCTTCGCGCAATCCTCCTACCCGGTGGAAATCTTCCGGATCGTCACTGTCGGCCGAAACCAGGACGTAGTATTCCTCGACCAAGGTAGGATCGTATTTGCGCACGAAGAAGCTCAGTTTCGCGTCTTGGGCCATCTTCATCTTGGGCGAAATCAACCAGTCGTTGTTGGTGAGGGGCGGCATGACCTCTTCGGATGCATTGCCAAAGCAGGCCCCGAACTTTTCCCCTTGGAAAGCGGTCATGTTGTATTCAATCATGGAAGGATTGGTTGCACTGGGATTGAAGGCCATGAATGCCATGGCTTCACCCATGCCCGGGAAAGAAACGTCGGTAACGGTCCAAGTGTATCCTTTGTCAAGGTCCAAGGTCTTCCAGCGGGGATTGAAGCCGTCGATGGAAAAATCGAGGCAACCTTCAAAATCCATGACGTAGGGGTCGGCATCGGGTGCGCAGCGCACCGTTTTCGTGCAGGTGTCGTTGGCGGGATCTTCGTCGCCATCCATGGTGGTGTATACGACCAAGCCGTATTCCTTGCCGGGCGTGGAGAGGTCGGCCGTGAAGGAAATTTCGGTGAGCGCATAGGGCTCCATGCTGAGCGCCTTGCTAGCAACGACGTCCTTGTCTATTTGCAAATAAACGGTTCCGTTGGCAGCTTGGCTTCCGTTGTTCTGAATCAGGGCGGTGATAGTTTGGTTGGCGGTGAAAGGCCCTTCCTCTACCGGGGCGGTGATTTCTTCCACGGCCAGGTCTTTGGTACGGGGTGTTTTCCCGTGGCCGAAGATGGCACGGATGGAAGGTGAACCGAAGGCACTGGTTTGCCGGTAGGCCACATCGCCGATGATGTGGTAGAAACGGCCTCCTTCTGCTTTGTCAATGACCAGGACAAGACCTTCGTAGCTGACAGCGAACATGTAGGTCCCCGGCTCCAAGATATAGGCAGGGGTGATGTAATTTTCTTGTCCGGCGAAGCCGCTTCGGGTCCGGGTGATGCTGAAGACCTCTTCGCCCAGTTGCTGGGTGGCATCGTCCCATTTGTAGACTTTCAAGCCGATTTCCGATGCCGTGCCTTGAACCCAGCCCACGGACATGCCGGTCAGGGTGTCGGCATGGGAAATGGTAAGGGGAATCCCGGCCGTGCCGGTCCCGGCAGATCCTCCGATGGCGTACTCCTCGGTGTACATGTCGCTCTTCACATGGTCGAAGGCCAGGATGTCGTCGGTGATTTCCATGCTGCGGCTTTGGATGTTGTCTTCGGGTGTGGCATCGGAAAAGCCTTTGATTTCGGCTTGGATCGAGAGGTCGAGCTGTTCATCGATTTCCGCTTGGGGCATCTGCAATTCGATATACAGGATGGCGGTGTCTTGCGGAGCGATGGAGGTCGCGCTCCGGCCAATGATGTTTTCTCCGGCTTTGACCGTGACGATGGCCGAGTCGATGGCGGCCGAGCCCCGGTTCTCAAGGGAGGCATACATGATGGTTCCGTTCCGCATGTGTTCGACCGGAACCTTGCTGAACATGTTCAAGTCGTTGATGCGGATATCGTATTCTTTCAGCGTATCGATGGCAATGTTCTGGATGTACAAGGTCCTTCCCGAAGTGGCAGGGACGATGGCGAAAACGTAATCCCCGGAAACTTCCGGAACGATGTTTTTCTCAAAGGAAACATATTTTTCGTAGGTGTAATGTTCCCTGAACGATGCCATGGTATCCCATTCCGCAACCGGACTTCCGGAAAGCCCGTACCGGATGTCGAAATCCCCGTATCGTTCATAATAACCCAGCGAAATCCCGGCTTTGTAGAGTATGGAGAATTGGTATTCGATTCCTTCGTTGAGGCTTATGCAGCGGGAAAGGAGGATGGAATCTGCGTAGGCATGGATGGCTTGTTGTTTGTTGTTGTACACCCAGGTTCCGTTGAGGGCGTCCCAGTTTTCCGAGAGGCCTTGGGTGAAGTCGGTGACGAAAGGTGTGCCGGTCGGCAGATAGTGGATGGTCTTGTCGTTGCCGCTGTTGTTTTCCAGATAGCTTTCTTCCTGGGTCCCTGAGGCCGGAATCACTTCTCCTTGCACTTCGACTTGGTAGGTTCCGCTGGCCGAGAAGTCGGCCTTTTGGGCAAAGGTCACAGTCAAGCTGCCCCCCACGGGAATGCTCTGGTCGAAAGTCTCGTTGACCGGATTGCTTCCGTCTACGGTGTAGCTGAGACGGAAAGAAGAAATCTCAGCGGTACCCAGGTTGGAGACCGTAGCGGAAACGCTCTCTTCCGAACCGAGCTGGCAGGAGGAAATCGGGAGTTCCACGTTGGTGATGCTAAGGTCGGGAATTCCTTGGAAGGTGCCGGAGCCTATGGTCAGCTCGTCGAAGCGGAATCCGTTGCTGGGCTTCCCGTCCGAAACCGCATGGAAAGCAAAATAGTAATCCCCGGCTTCTTTTGTTTCAAATTGGATGAGATGGAATTCCAAGGTGTTGTTGTTGAAGTCCGTCCATTCGTGGATGACTTCCATTTCGGCGGTGTCGGTGGATTTTCCGTAGAGCAGCCGCAGGTCTTCTTGCCAAGCTGCGCCACGGGCGGCAAGCATGAATGCCATATGGCTTTCTCCCTGTTCAAGATGGATGGGGGAAGTGGTAATCAAATAGTCGTTGGAGGCTTCGGTTTCGTTGCCCGTGCGGACTTCCACGCATCCGGTGTTGTTCACCCCGGTGGAGTCGAGCCAATACCAGGTCTGTCTGTCGTTGTTGGCATCGATGATTGTCCATTGCCGCATGAAACTTTCTTCATCGTTGAAGTCGAAGTGTGTGCTTTGGTTTTGGCCGAAAGCGAAAGAACTGGCAAGAAGTGCGAGTCCTGATGCTATGGACAGATTTTTCATGTCGATTGGTTTTAGGTTATGTGTTTCTTTTTTAGTTTCCTTGGAATAAACGCGGTGCCTCGGCAAAGCTCGAACTCCGTTCGGATTTGTGTCCGGCTTGCAATTTATTGTATCTTTTTATTGTGTCTTTTAATTTCATCAAGTTTGACTTCATCAGGAATACTTGGGTCTCGGAGTATATGGGGTTCGCTTTCGCACAGCTTTATTCACGGCGCCCGTTTTTCTTCTGTCATCGGTTTCCGATGCCTTCGCATCTTCTACCAGGGGTGGGGCCGGGACGAGGGTCTGTCCGAGTGCCTCATGATGGCAACGGTAAACCCAAATCGGTCATTAGACTTTGGGGAGATTGCCCGCTTGTGTCATGCAGCATGCTTCTCGCCTAGCCGAAGGCGTAGCGGGCTACGTCGAGGCGTAGCGAGAATCAGGATGCGGACAGAGGCGGGCAAGATGCCCGAAAGCCTCACTTTCCCAATCAAAAACGGACTCGGCGTGTCTAATGACCGATTTGGGGTAAAACTATGTTGGATTTGCCATATGCTTGTTACGGCATAAATACGATTTTGGAAAAACGTAACACGCTAAAACTACGATTTTGGAAAATGTGTCTGGAGATAAGTTGTTTAGATGCTGTTTCCCTTGGGATGGGTTTGGGTAAAACGTAGGTTCGGGCAGCTTGCCGGATAGATGGACAGGGCGACGGAAGGGCGTTTTTTCCCGATGGATCCTTTCCGTGCCTGGTCGTATGTCCGGTTTGAGGGGGATGGGACAAGGGCTTTCCTGGAAAAAATTACAGGAATTTTTGCAAATAAAGAGGGATTTTGACGTCTGAAGCCAGTCCGAGTTTTTTCCGGATCCGGTAAATCATGGTTTCTATGGTGCGGACGGAGCGATTGGTGATTTCGGCGATTTCCTTGGTGGTGAGGTTGGAAGCCAGAAGCGCGCACAAACGTTGTTCCACGGGTGATAAATCCGGGGCGTGGGAGGTCAGTGCGGAATAAAAATCCTTATGGATTTGTTCAAAATAGAATTTGAAGTCTTGCCAGCCGTTGATATTCCCTTCGAATTGGGAGAGGCTGTTCTCCAGATTCTCCATCCGGAGATTTTTGGCCGCCGGGTCTTTTATTTGGCGGATTTGTTCCATTTCCTTGCGGATTTGCCGAATGGTGTCATTGACCCTGACAAGATAGAGGGAGCGGGAAGCCAGTTCCCTGTTTTTACTCTCGATAGAAGATTCCAGGTCCCCGATGCCCTGCTCTTGCAGGTAGAGGTTCTGCCGGACTTGGTCGTTGAGACGGTCGAATTCCTTGTCTTTCTTTTTCAGCTTACCCAGCATCCGGACAATGTAGATGGCCAGGCTGGTAATCAGGAAGGCTGCAATGGCCAGGATGATGCCTCGTCTTTGGTTGGACAGGTGGGCCATGTGGAGGTTCTGTTCCAGAAGCTTTTTTTCCGATGCCATCCTGTAATTTTCGTATTTGGCAGTCAGGTAGTCGAGTCTTATCTGGCTCATGGCCCCGCTCAGGGAGTCTCTTTTTTCAACGCCTTGGGTATAATAATCCTTGAAGTCTTGGTATCGCCCGCTTTGGAAGAGGATATCGGAATAGGCAATCATCAAAGAGGCGAGCAAATCCTTGAAATCCATTTTTTCGGCTAAGTCGATGGCTTGCAGGTAGAGGGCTTCGGCTTGGGCGGTTTCCCCGGATTCCTTGTAGAGCCAGGCCAGGTTTTGCATGGAGACGGTTTCCATGTAGGCGTTTTTTTCCGTCCGGGCCAACGCGAGGGCTTGCCGTAGGTATTCTTCGGCCATCGGGATTTCGTTCAAGAGCATGTAGACCAGTCCCATGTTGTTGTACAGAAGCAGTTTTTGATGGGCCTCGTCCTCCGATCCTTTAACCACGACTTCGTTGAGGTAGTAAATGGCTGAATCGTATTGATTTTTTGCAAAATAGAAACTTGCCAGATGGTTGAAGAGAACGCTTCGCTGTGCCTGGGTCCTGGAGGCGTCGGTGGGCATGGTCGAGAAGATTGCCTTTGCTTTGGCATGGTGCCGGGCCGACAAATCCAGTTGGTTCTTTTGCATATAGATATAGCCCAAGTAGGAGTTTGCCTGCAGGTGGATCCAATCGGGGGCCGGGGACCGCAACAAGTCGAGGAACGCGGCCACGCTTTCTTCATACATGCCTGCATGGGAGAGCAGTATTCCCAAGGAAAGTTTGGTTTCGGCTTGATGGATGCTTTGGGTGGAATCCAGGATTGGGAGGGAGTCCATGCCGGTCAGGATGTCCTGGCAGCGTTGGATGGCTTGGGAAAAATAACCTTGTTTTTTGAGGAATGCGATTTCTTCGTTTTGGTTTTCAAATTGTTGCTTTTGTTCTCCCAGTTCAGCGTAAAGAATCGTGAGGGAGTCGTAAAAGGGGATTTTTTGCCAGGGTTCTATCGAGGTATCGTCGATTTTGTTCTGGAAGTATGAGGTTTTGGCCCGCAGCCGGGTTTCTTGCAACTTGCTCTTGCTTTGGGCGGAAATCGGGTTTGCTATGGACAGTAACATGAGGATGGCTATGATGCAGGGCCGGTATGGGATGTTTTTCTGAAGGCCCGTCGTGTCCGGCGTCCCGGGAACAGCCTTTCCTCTTGTATAATGGGTCATGGGTGTCTTCAATATATTAAGGGCATGAAGGACAATACATTCCTTTTACGAGGTGTTGTCAAAAGTTTTGTTTTGATATATTTTCCATCCTACAAATTTAGTGAAAATCCCCGAGATGGGAGGAGGGAAGGCCTGCTTTGAGCCAGAAGGATGTCGATTTGATGGGTTTTGCAGGCTGGAGGCGGAGAACCGAGCGGAGCCAAGCTCATGAACACCTTGGAACCATTTGTGCCGTGAATAAAGGAACGTGAAAACGAACGTATTTTCGGCGGTGTGCCATGCCGTGCTTGGGCGTGGAACCCGTTATGACACACCGCCGCTTGTAAGTCAGCAAGATAATTGTTCAAAGAACATATAAAGGATACACGCCATCAGAAGGCAGTAGGTCCCGATGACAAGGAAGGTTTTCCAGTTTTTCGATCTCGTTTCCGGGGTCCTCATGGAATAATCAATTTTTGGATATGGGTTCCCTCGACGAGCACGATGCGGACGATGAGGATGCCCTTCCAATCAGCGAAGGGCAGGACGTAATCGCCTTGGGTCGACAACTTCTTTTCCGTCAAAAGACGGCCTTGGGCATCGTACAGCGAGATTTGTTTCAGCAAGAGACCCTCGGGATTATGTACATGGAGGGCAGAGGCCCGGTAGGAAACCGAGAGGGATGCCGGTCGGGAATCTTGCCTCCCGTTGTCCTCGATAGTGAACCCGGACTGGACGGAATCGCTTTCCGTGTATGCGCAGACCGCCCGGATTTCCCAAACGTAAGGTGTGTTGGTTTCCAAGCCTGTCAACATGTAGTCGGTTTCCTCGGTCTCCCCGAGGTCTTGGTAAGTTTGCTCGTTTTCGCTCCGGTACCGCAACTTGTAGGACAGATGGGCCGGGTCGCTTTCCCATTGCAGCCAGGCCGCATCCGCAGCCAAGATTTCGGCTTGCAGGCCGGTCGGGGCCGGGCATTCGGGATAAGCCGTCGTCCGGGCATGGATTTCGGGACCGAACCCGCTGGTGTCGCCTGCCGCGCAAATGGAACGGACTTGCAGGATATATTCGGTATTGGCATCCAAGCCTTCAAGGCGCAAAGGCGAAACGGAGAAAAAAACATCCTCTTGGTTTTCCGCGTCTACCTCCCGGTAACGGGCATGATAGTTTCCGGCTTCGCCCGAAAAGCAAAATTCGAGGAAATCGAAAGAGGAATCGCAGAGGTAAATGGCCTGCGGGGCTTGGCAACGGGATTCCGAGGTCGTGAAGCTGTTCAGGGCTGAAACCTGTCCGTATATCCCAGCTTCCTGGTCACAGGCGGCTTGCACGGCATATTCGTAGGTTGTGGCCGGGGAAAGGCCTTCCAAGAGGACTTCGGTTTGCCCGCTCCAAAGCGTGTCGAAAACCAGCTTTCCGGACTCCCGCCA
Organism: uncultured Bacteroidales bacterium; assembly: GCA_944321885.1. GTDB lineage: Bacteria > Bacteroidota > Bacteroidia > Bacteroidales > P3 > Pullibacteroides. Next base: position 25,825 of record CALUNB010000024.1, read on the forward strand.
ATAAAGGGCGTAGGAGGAAGCGCTTCCGCCCCAAGACAAACGGGCCGAGCTGGCATCCAGGACCTCGGCTTGCAGGCTGTAAACACTGTCGCAAGGCAGGTCTCCCGCGTAGTCGATCAAGAGGTTGTCCACGAACAAGGAGGTGGAGGATAGGGCGGAATTGTTGGTTTCGGTGTTTTCCCAGTAGAAAGCGAAACGGGTACTGCCCGAAGCGGTGGTCCGGATTTCCACGGGCGTGTTCATCAGGTTTTTGAGGAACAGGCCATCGCTTCCCGCCGTATCAACCTGGTAAAGGACGTGGCTGCTGTCGAAACAGCCCTCCTCGGAGAGTTGGAGGACTTTGAAGCTGCGGTTCCCTGCCAGGATGGAATCTTTGGCATAACCGCCCGATGCATAGCGCCCCAAGGAAAGGTCGAAAGACAAAAGGACTTCCACCGGGTACTCGGCCACATGGATTTCGGGTGTCAGGAACCAGGCTCCGCCGGTGGTGTTGCAACGCACGAAAGCGGCCCTGTTGGACGAATTGCCATCGAGATTGGCCGAAGAGATGCTCCAGCTTCCCGAAGCCGCTTCGTCCAAGGAAGTACAGCTGTCGTAAAGCAAGCCGGTGTAAGCATACCAAGCCTTGGGAATGGCTTGGGTCAGGATATTGAGTTCTTGGAAATCTTCATTCAAAGGCAGTTGGAAATGCGTGTGGAAGGCAGGGCTTTCCTCGCTCCAGACCTCGTTTCCTTCTTTCCGGACCCGGAATTGGTAGGCTGTGGCGCTTTCCAGTTCATGGAGTCCTATTTGCCGCGTCCGGGTGGAACCGGCATCCTGCCAAACCTCGTCGTAGAAGCCTTGGCTTTGCTTGCGGTATTGGAGCTGGTAGGTGGAACCCGTGTCGGAAGCCGGGCTTTCCCAGCCTATTTGCAGGTAATGGTCCGAAGCTTCGTACAGGTTCCAGCTGACAGGATAGCCCATGTCGGCTTCCAGGACTGGTTCCACCTGCATGGAGTGCACGCAGAATTTGTGTTGACTTCCTGTTGTGTAAATCAAACGGATGCGGGTTTCTTGACCTTCCGTTCCGGAAAAATGGCAGAGGAAGGTATGGTATCCCTCTTCATCGGAAGAACTTGCTTGCAAGGAGTCCGAAGCGGTCAACGATGCGATGCGTTGCCAGCCTTGTCCCGAGGAAATCTCTACAAAAAGGCTGTCTCCTTCTTGCAAGGCGTAGGTATCGCCGTCCAAACGGTCGTTCCCGAAAGCGGGCTGGAGCCACTGGAGTTTGAGGACGACCCGGTACGGGCTGGACCAGGGCAGGCGGAAGGCCGGAGAGATGGCATCGGCAACCACTTGGGAACGGGCGGAAGAACCGAAATTGGCGTACAGCTCCAGGCGTTTCATGCGGTCGTTCGCCGGAACGCTGAACGACTCCATGCCGATGCGGGTGCAGAAGTGGTTGGAAGCCACCGGATTTGAGATGCTGCGGCTCCAGCCTGCCGGCATGGACGGCGCTTGGGTGATGGAAGAAAGCTTTTGCACGGCATCGGATTTGAAGTCGAAGCGGAGAGGGGCTTGGCCGGAAGTACGGAACCCGTATTGCTTGCATACGGTCGAATATTGGAAGTTACCGGCGCTCCCTGAATAGGAAAACAGGATGAAATGGTAAGGCGTGGAAGCTTGCAGGCCTTTGAACAGCGTATCCTTGGCCGGTCCCATGTAAACGATGCGCATGGGAGGATAGCTTTTGGTCTGGCAGGAAGACAGGTTCAGGGTGTCGCCTACATGGTATTCCCCGTGCAGGGTGGGTATCATCCCGCTGGCATCCAGATTTTCATCCCAGGCCCGTTCGGACATGGCCAGGAGTACATTCTCGTTTTCATAGGCTTGGATGGAAAGGGCGAGGGTACTGTCGCTTTGTCCGCCCAGGAGGGCTTCCGGGGCTCCGAACAGCGTTTTGACGGGGATAAGCTGGGGGATCTCGGAATACGAGATTCCTCCGGTGCAGAGGTAGTTGGCTTGGAACACATGCAGGTAGTAGGTGCCGGGTTCCAGGTTGTTGCGTGACACCGAGACCGATTCCGTCGAGGCCCGGGTGGCCAGGACAGCTTGGCCGAGGCTGTCGCCGAGGGCGTAGTCTTGTCCATCGACGGGTCGCTGTTCCAAGGTGGGAGAAGCGGAAAAGAAGACAAAGGCGAGGTCGGTGTTTTGCGGTTTTTGGGCGCGCATGCTGATTTGTGAGGACTGGGTGCTGGTAGAAGAAATACCGGTCAGGGTGTCGGCCGGGTCAGGTTTCTGGCAGGCTTCCGGCTTGCTGAAGACATAGGTGAAACCGGAAGAGGGATAAACGCTGTCGTTGAGCGGGAGGCTTCTTCCGTAGGCGGAACTGAAAAGGGGACGATGCCAATCGTTTTCTTCGAGTTCCAAGCCCATCCGGTCGGTCCGGGAACTTCTCAGGCCCGTGGAAAGCTGGATGGACTGGCCCTCTGCCGGAGCCGGGCAGTCGTAAAGGATTTCAATCCTGCCATCGCTTTGCCAGAGGCGGATTTGATAGCTGAGGTTGTAGACCGTGTCCTCGGGATCGCCTTGCAGGGTGCCGCTTTCCAAGGCGTTCTTGTAGCCGGGTAGGAAGACTTTGAGGTTCCGGAACTCCACGGAGAGGAAGTTATCCCCGTTCTCGGTTCCGGTCTGGTAGGCAATCCGGGTAGGCAAGGGGTCGTTTTCGCTGGCGCTGGCATAGACCTCGGCCTCGCTGAAACTGCTCCCGTAGCGGATGACGGTCGGGAAGTTGAGGATATGGAGGCCTTCGTTCGAGTTTGCCAGGCCGGTGGTTTTCAGATTGGAGGGGCAAAGCACGGAGTCTTGCCCCAAAAGCAGGACACCGTTGCCGAGAACGGCGAAGCTGTTCACGCTTTGGCCGCAAAAGTCGAACTCGAAGAAGGGAATGCCGGCGATTTCCGTGTTCCGGGAAGGGTTGATTTGGGTATCCTTGCCGAAAAACGTGCCATGGAAGTCTTTTCCGCCTACGAAAGGAAGGTAGGTGGGTTCGGACAAGGCCGGGTAGGCTTGCTCTTTGCTGCTGGCTTGGTAGGAAATGGCCGGTTGCGCCCAAGCAAGGACGGGCGACAGGGCCAGGAACAGGGGTATGAAAAATTTTTTCATGGCATTTAGTGTTTTATGATTTTAGTGACAAAGGTTTGCGTCGGGCTTTCGATATTGGCGGGCAGTTCGAGTTTGAAATTCTGCCACTCGGGGCTGTTGCAGAAGTTGTCGCCGATTTCATCGCAGAAGACGGGATCCGTGAAGATCCCGGCTTCCGGATAATAGTCCAGGTTTTCCACAAGGTAGATTTCCATGACATGGTTGGGAGCTGAACCCATACCTGTGAAGTCGAAGGAAAGCTCGAAACCGTTGGCCGAAGAATCCGGGAACGCGATTTCCCGGTACAGGTAGGAGCGGGATTCTTGGAGGTTGGTGTAAGCATAGCTTGCGCCCCCATCGTTGGAGATGTAGAAGCATTGGTTGGTGTCGGCTACATAGGGTACATGGCCGTGTTGCCATGTATTGAGCTGGTTTTCCTGAAGGGCGACGAATCCGGATTCGCCTTGTTCGAAATCCACGAGGAAGGGTACTTGCAGGGGGGCCGGGTCCACGAGGAAAGTTTTGCCTTGGAACCAGGCGCTGGGTTCGTCACAGAGGGTGCGTACATACCAATAGCAATGGCTTCCGATTTGCAGTCCCTCTACTTGGCATTGCGGTTCGCCCGGAACTTCCTGTTCCAGGATGTCGGCGGTCTGGGTGGCCGGGTCGATGGGCGTGGAGGAAACTTTCACTTCCCAGCGGTCTTCCTCGTTGGCCGGGGTCCAAGACAGGAGCACGCTGCCATCCGTGCCGGGCAGGAGGCGGTAGCCGGTTTCCACGGGCGGAACGCAGGACGGACCTTCGGCAATGCGGAAAAGGTCGATGTAGAGCGGGTCGTCGCAAGCATACCAATCCTTGATACCGATAATCCCAAATCGGTCATTAGACACGCCGAGTCCGTTTCTGATTAGGAAAATGAGGCATTCGGGCATCTTGCCCGCTTCTGTCCGCATCCTGTTTCTCGCTACGCCTCGACGTAGCCCGCTACGCCTTCGGCTAGGCGAGAAGCATGCTGCATGACACAAGCGGGCAATCTCCCCAAAGTCTAATGACCGATTTGGGATAATCCGGACTTGTTCCACGCCTCGGTTCAAGCTACGGGTATAGGTTTGCCATCCCTCGGTGGCAAGGTCGGTTTCGATGGTTTCCACTCGTTCGAACACGCCTTCTTCATAGCGAGGTGGATTTCCAGGGTGGAGCGGTCGTCTTCGCTGCCTTGGTGGTACCATTGGAAGGACAACTGCGGGTTTTGCAGGTCGGAGATGTCAAAGACGGGTGTGGTCATGCAGAGTTGGACAAAATAGGTGTTGGCGTAGTCGATCATGGCGGCATGTGTGCCATCGGCTGCCGACCCGGGGGCATTGGGTTCGTCGAGAGCGCTTTGTTCCCAGCTTCCTTCCCCGAATTCCGAGTGGAATGCCCAGCCTTCGGGGGGCCAGGTTTCGAAACTTTCTTCAATCACCTGTCCTTGGGCGGGAAAGGACGCCAGAGCGGAAAGCAGGCAAAATGGGAGTGTCAAAAAACGTTTTTTCATAGGGATATGTATGATTGGTCGTTATTACAGGATGTTTATTTTGTGTGTTTCTACCTTGTCCGCTTTCGTGATGACAATCATGTAAGTCCCGGCAGGCAAGGATGAGGTCTGGATTTCGTCCAGGCTTTGGTAAGCCGGGATTTCCCTGACGAGTTGCCCTTGCGCGCTGAAGATGGAAACTTTCGCCTGGTTTTCGTTCCCGAGGTCGATGAAGAACTGGTCCGAGGCCGGGTTGGGATACACCTTGGAACCGGAAACGCTCTTTCCGTCTTCGATTCCCGTGCTTTCCGAAATTTCCACGTCGTCAATCAAGAGGCCGGAAGAAACCGTGCTTTCGTACCGGAAACCGATGTGGTAGTAATCGGAGCGCTCCGGCTGGAACGTGGCCTGCACTTCCGTATAGAATTGGTCGCTCAGGTTCTCTTCCAGGTCGAGGATGTGTTGTGCCGAGGTGTCGGAAAGGGTCCGGTACCAGAGGCTCAGGCGGGCTTCCCGGTCTTGTCCTTTCTTGACCCAGAAACGGATGTTGTAAGTGGAACGGGAGTGCAGGTAGAGCACGGGCGTGAAAAGGTAATCGTCCACGCGGGGTTCGTTGGCCGGGTATGCCAAATGGTATTGGCCGGAAAGGGGCTGGGCGTCGTCGATTTGCCAGAGGCTTGCTTCGTCACGGACCTGCCAGCAGAGAGGTACGTTGTAGGTGGAGCTTTCTTCGAAGCCTTCGCTGAAGGGCAAATCACCGTAACCGCAGGTCCGGAACACCAAGGCTTGCGACCAAGGTCCCTTTTCGGTTTCCGAGCAAACGGCCCGGACGAAAACCCGGTAGAAGCGGAAGGATTCCAAATTTTCCAACATGATCGAGTTCTGTTCTGTCTCGATATCTTCCGTTTCTTCGCTCGGTTCGAAGCTGTCCAATCCGTAGGCGACTTCCCAGCGGCTTTCCTCGCCTTGGGCATCCCAGATGATGCGGGCGGAAGAAACATCGATGTCCACAGGTCTCAGGTTGACAGGTTCGATGCAAGCAGGTATTTCCTCGTAAAGGAAATCGTCTACCGATCCGACTTCTTGCATGGCCCCTGTCCCGGAACGCAGCACGATGTATTTGTATTCGTCCGTAATCCGTTCATCGGTCAAGGGAACGCTGTGCTGGAACATCCCGGCTCCCGCCGTTCCGCTTTGATCATATTCGACATAGTCCCATCCGGAGAGTTCGGCAATCTTGAGGAAGGATTCCGGTTGGCTGGTGTCTTTCATGACACCTACCTCGAGGATGAACGGGCCGGACATCCTCGACCAGAAACGGATGCGTTTGTTCCTTTCGCCCAAATCGGAAAATTCAGGGGAAACCAAGCCCATGTTGGTGTTGCCCAAGGCGCTGTTGAGTAGCATGCAGTTGGGTTTGCTGTGGGCGTAGAAATCATGGGCGATGAAATAAGGAATCATCCCTGCCATATAAGAGTGGTTGCTGACATAGCTCCAGCCTAAAGGATATTGGGTATCGACTAGGTCGTCGAAGTCGGTGCTGTAGGGCGCTTGTTTGGGTTCGCAATCGGTAACGGCATGGAGAGGGTCGCTCGCCTGGCTCAAGACGGGGGCCTCTTCCGAACCGCAACGGGCCGTCAGGATGATATCGTAGCGGGAGCATTCGGTCAATCCGCTCAGGGTGAAAGGCATTTGGTCTACTTCCATGCGGGTGCCGTTGCCGCTTTCAAAGCCGTAGTCCCCGTATTCGAGAATCCAGCTATGGGCGGCTTCCGAAAGGGTGTCCCAGGCCACGCTTAGTGTTTGCGTACCGGTTTCGGTGATATGCAAGTTCTTAGGGGAGGGGCATTTCAGGCGGTCGATGCCGAAGTTGTCGAACGCGGCGGGCGGGTTGGCGGCGGTTTCCATGTCGCTGTTGCGCCATGTGATGACCAAACGGACGTCCTTTCCGGCGAAAGAAGCCGGGATTTCATAGCTGCGGTGGGACCATTCCGGAGAGAAATGCAAGTATTCGTCGAGGGTGTAGCTTACATTGAAATGGTCGATGAAATTGCCTGCCGAGGGGAGGTAGTCGAGGTCTTCCACGATGGACACCTCCATGACTTGGTTGTAGGTGCTTCCGTTGCCTTTGAAGTCGAAGGAAAGTTCAAAGCCTTGGGGTGCGTCTGCCGGGAATACGATGTCCCGCCACAAATGGGAACGGGAACCTTGGGAACTGCTGAGATGGTAGGATTCCCCTCCGTCGTCCGAGACGAAGAAGCAACGGTTGGTGTCTCCCCCATAGGCTTGGGAACCCCAATACCAGGCATTGACTTGGTTTTCCTGGATTCGTTGGAAACCTTCATCGCTTTCTTCAAAATCCAGCAAGAACGGGACTTGCAGCGGGGCCGGATAGACTTCGAGGGTGTCTCCGGCAATCCAGTCGCTTCCGCTTTCCCCGCAGAGGGTCTGCACGTACCAGAAATAGGACTCGCCCACCTGTAGGCCGGAGACTTGGTAACGGGTGCTGTCTTGCACCTCGGCCGTCAGCACGTCGGCTTCTTCGGTTGCCGGGTCGATGGATTGGGAAGAAACCTTGATACGCCAGGCGTTGGCTTGCTCGCTTGCGGTCCATTGCAGCAGGGCCGTTCCGTCTTCGCCGGGCAGGAGCCGGGCTTCCAAGTCGTCAGGATAGGGGCAGGACGGGCCTTCCTGGAGCAGGATATGGTCGATGAAGATGGGTTTCTGGCCATACCAATTTTCTTTGATGGTCCGAATCCGGACTTGTTTCACATCCTGGTCCAGGATGCGTCTCCAACGGACCCAATCCGAGGTCGTTGTGTTGGTGGAAATGGTTTCCAGCAGTTCAAAATCCCCGGAATCGTAGGCGACAAGGACTTCCATTCGGGAATGCTCCTTGTCTGAAAATTCATGGTACCAGGAGAAACTGAACTCGGGATTTTCCAAGTCGGATAAATCGAATACCGGGCTGGTCATCGAAGCGGTCAGACCGGTCTGTACAAGGTTGTTCCAGTTCGCCATGGCCGCGTATTCGCCATCGGCTGCTGCCGCCGGAGCGTTGGCTTCTTCCAGGGCGCTTTGTTCCCATTCGCCCACGCCGGATTCAGTAAGCAAGGTCCAGCCTTCGGGGGGCCAGGTTTCGAAACTTTCTTCAATCACCTGTCCTTGAGAGGGAACGGCTAGCAATGCAGAAAGGGACAGGAAAAAGGAAAAGGAGGAAACGAGTCTTTTCATGGTGCCGATTTTTTTCATGGTACAAAGATTTAAAGATTTGTTGTTATTTATAATCAAATTTTTATATCTTGGAAAGCCTGAAAGCCGGGACGTGGGCTGCGTCCGTGTCCGTACGGAAGGCGACCCGTACATGGGGAAAACCGGGTCCAAGCGGTGTCCATGCCGCGCCGGAACCGGAACAAAGATAGGGAGGATGGAAACAGGAACCCGTTTTCCGGCTACGGTTTGGTTTCTTAGGAAACAAAATCGTATTACGTAAATACTACGTATGGGATTCAATTATTTGTCAATGAAGTGAAAATAGTTTTTGATGCCGGTTTCCCCTTTGGGTAGAAACGTACCCTTTGCGCGCTTTCGGATAGGGTGGATGACCCGGGAAAATCCCATGGGAATCCCTGGAAAAGGAAAAGACAGCTTCTTAGTCGGTTGGATTTTCGGGGCTGTCGAGCAGGAATTGCTGCAAGAAAAGGGAAATATTCACATTCGAAGGAAGCTGGAACTTCTTGCGGATATGGTAAATCAGGGTTTCGATGGTCCGTACCGAACGGTTGCTGATTTCTGCGATTTCCTTGGTATTCAAGTTGGAAGCCAAAAGGGCGCAAAGCCGCTGTTCCACAGGGGAAAGCGTGGGGGCGGCAGTATGCAGGCGTGAATAGAAATCCTTGTGGATTTGCTCGAAATAGAACTTGAATTCCCCCCAGCTGTCGATGTTCCGGTCAAAGACCTGGATTTCCTTCCGCATGCTTTCGGCCAAGTGCTTCCGTTCTTCCGCGTTTTCGCATGCGGCCAATTGTCCGATTTCGGAGTCGATTTGATGCAGCATTTCGTTGACCCGGACCCAATGCAGGGAGCGTGAGGCCAATTCCCGGTTCTTGCTTTCGATGGAAGACTCGAAGTGCTGCCAGTCCTCGCGGCTTTGGCGGGTGAGGGATTCCTTGATATCCTCCATTTGGTGGTGGATACGTAGGTTCTCCTTATCCTGCCTGCGGACTTTTTTCAACGTCCGCAGCATGAGGAGGGTCAAAACCAACATGGCGGCCACGAGGATGCTTAAGACGATGGCTTTCTTTTGGTTCGCAAGAGAAGTCAGTGCCAGTTCCTGTTCGAGGAGTTGTTTTTCGGAAGCGGCCTTGTAGGCTTCGTACTGGTAGTTGAGCGCCGCCATCTTTTCCTGGTTCAAGGCCCCTGTTACCGAATCCCGTTTGGCGATTCCGGCGGTATAGAGGTCCTTGAACTCCTGGTAACGGCCGAAATGGAAGAGCAATTCGGCGTATTCGATCATCATGGAAGACAGGATGTCGTTGGCATCCAGTTTCCGGGCAATATCCAAGGCTTGGAGGTACAAAGCTTGGGATTTTTCCCATTCCTCGTTTTGGCGGTACAGCCAAGCCAAATTCTGCAAGGCTACGGCTTCCACGTAGGAATTTCCGGCTTGCCGGGCGATGCCGATGGTTTTTTGGAGGTATTCCCGGGCAAGCCGGGTTTCGCCGATTTCCATGTAAATCAAGGCCATGTTGTGGTAGGCGAAAATCCGGCCGGAGGCGGATTCCGGTGTTCCCGCCACGGCTTTTTCCAAGAAAAGGATGGCCGAATCGTATTCTTGCATCGAATAGTACAGGCCGGCGATATGGTTGTAAAGGATGTTCTGTTGTTGGTCTTTGCTTTGCCCCTCGGGCATGGAATGGAAGATGTCGAGAGCTTTTTCATGGTATTTCCGGGACTCGTCCAAACGGTTGTTGCGCATGTAGATGTAACCGAGGTACGAATTGGCTTGCAGTTTGACCCAGTCCGGGACAGGCATTTTGAGTAGATCCAACAAGTTGGAGGCCCCTTCTTCGTAGGTGCCGGTACTGATGGAGATGATGCCGGATCTGAACTTGGTTTCCATGTACTGCATACTGTCATCATGGCTCCAAGTCGTTTTCCCTTCTTTTCCATCGAGGATGAGGCGGCAGGTCTTCAGGGCTTCGGAGAGAAAGCCCTGTCCTTGGAGATAGGCTGTTTTTTCTTTCAGTGTCCGGTATTGATCTTCCTCACGGCCCTCGGCGGCGTACAGCGTGGCCAGGGAATCAAAAAAAGAGCTCTTTTGCAGGCTTCCGAGGCTGGAATCCTTCAGGGCTTCGGAATAGTAGAAGATGCGGGCCTTGATACGGGTGGATGCCGTGCCCGTGTCGGTGGGAGCTTTTGCCGGGAGGAAGAACGGACACAGCAAGAAGATGCTTCCTGTTCCCAGAATCTTTGCCAGACGGGAAACCGGGCGGGCTGTGCGGGTTGTCGTTTTCGTCCTGGCTGGTTCTCTCATTCCAAAACCACGATTTTATAGGGACCTACCGTATGCGTTTCCTTGTCTTGCAGGTAACGGGCCAGTTCGGGCCGTCTGTTGATATGGCGTTCGCTCATCATGACCACGGTATGGTGCAATCCTTCCAATTGGGCGATGGGGTCCTGCCGGTCGTCCAACTGGCGTATCTTTTCACCGAGGAACACATCCGTGTTCTCGGAACGGCGCAGGTAAAGGGAATGGAAATGCTCCAAACCTTTTTCTTCGCTCAGTTCTACCGCTCTTTGGCATACGTCCCGGTAACCGATATACGGATTGATGGCCGGGACGGAGAATCCGCCGGCAAAAGCCGCCAAGAGGATGGAAAAGCCCATCGTGTTGATGGCCTTGCGGATGCTCCTTTGCTTGAAAAGATAGTAGAAAATGAAAATGCCTGCCACCGAAAAGATGCCGGCGGCGATATAGAAGAAGACTTGGCCTAAATAGTCCAATCCGGTGAAATTGGCCACGATGACCAAAGCCGGTAACGCCAAGACGTAAACCAAGGCCGGAATTGCCAAGGAGGCTGCCAACCAGCCGTTCCAAGGGAACTTGCGCATCAGGGCCACGGTGATGAAAACGAAGAACGGCACGATAGGTGCCAAGTAGACCCCTAATTTGCCGCTGACCAACGAAAGCATGATGAAGGTGGTCCAGATGCTGGCATTCCAGAAGTGTTCGGTATCGGTGGTGAGCCGGTGTTTGAGCATGCCCGCTACCAAGGTTCCCACGATAAACAAGCTGTAAGGTGCCAGGTTCGGCCAGATTTGGATCAGGTAGAAATAGAAAGGTTTCTTGTGGTGGAAAGCATCCACGGCCCGCCCGGCGGTCTGGTGGAAAAGCAGGTTGGAAAGGTAGGAGGTTCCATGGTCTTCAAGGTAAACGCCTAAGAACCAGGCCCCGCAAAGCAGGACCAACAGGCCGGCCATGCGCCAGTTCCAATAGTGGAAGAAGGTACGGGCTTCCCGTTTGTAAACCAGGAAAACCAAGGGGCAAAGCAAGGGCATGAGGATGCCCACCGGACCTTTGGTGAAGATGGCCAAGAAAGTGTAAAGACCGAACAAGAGGCTTTGTTTCTTGAAGTTGCCTTTGCCTTGGAACATCTTGAAAAAGGTGTGCAGGGCCAGGACGATGAACATGGTCATCAAGGTGTCCATGCGGGCGAACACGTTCAAGCCGAGGAAGAGTCCGCAGGTGAGCAGCATCAACTGCGAGGTAAGCCGCCAACTCTTGTCTGCCAAGGGGCAGCTCGTCAGCAGCCAATTCCGCATGATACGCATCGTGACCAAGGCCGGGATGAGGGAGAAAAGGGTGATGAACCACATATGGTGCTGCCCGAAAATGAGTTTTCCCAGCATCACGATCCAAAGGTAGAGAGGCGGTTTGTCGGCGTAAGGCTCGCCGTTGTTGGTAAAGGTGAAGATATCCCCGTTGCGCAGGGCTTCGTCGGCGATGCTCAGGTAGCGGAGTTCGTTGGAAACCGAGGCATCCCGCAAAATCATGATCGGGAGGAATGCCACGATGGCAATGAGAGGCAGGTATTTTTCGATGGTTCGCATCAAGGGGGTGGAATGGGCAGCCATCATGCGGGGTATTGGGGTTTTAGAGGTTTTTGTTTTGGGGGCCGGTTTGCCAGGAGGTTAATCCTGGTTTGCGTTTTTCCTTGTGTCGGGACCCGCTCCTGTGTTTGAATCCGCTTCCGTCCATCCGGTCGGGTAGACGGGAACCAAATCCGTATTTGACACATGGTAGTTGATGTAATTTTTCCGCATCCAGCGCAGGGCCAGGCAGTCGAGGAAAGGGCCTACCAAACGGTTCCACATGCTGTATTTGGACACCCCGGCCACGCGGGCGTAGGAGGGGACGTGGATTTGCTTGGCTGTGCCTTCCTGCAAGAGAATCAGGGCTTGGATGAAACGGTGCATGCCGGTGAAGAACGGCATTTTCTTGGCCGCGTCGGTCCGCATGACCTTGAGCGGGCAACCGGTGTCGATGGCTCCGTCATGGGTCATGCTGCGTCGGAACGCGTTCCCGATTTTGGATTGTATCTTCTTGGAACGGGTGTCCTGGCGGTTCATCCGGATGCCTGCTACCAAGGTGTACTCCTTGCGGTATTCCAAAAGGGTGTTGAAGTCTTCGGGCTTGGTCTGCAAATCGGCATCGATATAGCCTAGATATTCCGAGAAACAAGCATCGAAACCGGCTTTCAGGGCCGCGCTCTTACCGGAATTCCGCTTGTAAGAGAGGTAGAAGAAATCAGGATTCGCCTTGCAGGCATTCTGGATTTTTTCCAAGCTGGAATCGCTGGAGCCATCGTTCACGAACAGGACGCAGGTCTTGCAGGCGGCTTGGGGAAGGTAGTCGGACAATTCTTTGACCAAGGGTTCCATGCACGCCTCTTCGTTGAACACGGGGACGATGATGGTGAACTCGTAATTTCTTGTTTGGTTCATGGGGCACATTTTTGGGCGCACGGCCTCTTCAATTTTGCTGAAACTTGCAAAAATAGTTTTTTTGCGCGTATTCCCGCGAGGGTTCGGAAATTTCACCGAATCTTCAAAAAATCTCTAAATTCGCGGCTTTTTGGCATAGGGTGCGGTTTTGTCACCGTGGTTCCGGGGATGTTTCGGGGAATAATTCCACGGAAAGTTGATCTGGAAATCCTGGCGGACGACCCTGAAAAAGCCCTGAAAAACAAACGAAATGTCTTTTTTCTTGGATTTGGCATCTGTGGCGGTCGATACCGCTGTCCGGGCGGGGGCAAGCCAGCCGCTCGATAGCATGGGGGCTTGCCTTTCCGATACCGTGGCCGTTGTGGCACAGCTTCCGGCTTCTTCTTCCGGCTCTTCCTTTTGGACTGTTTTAATGGATTGGTTCCGTGAGCTTTTTACGCAGGAAGACTGGGGTATTTACCTGATAGGCTTCCTGGCCCAACTGCTCTTTTCTGCCAGACTTCTGTTGCAATGGTTGCTTTCAGAAAAAAGCCGCAAGGTGCAAAGTCCTGGCATCTATTGGATTCTGAGCATTGCCGGAGCCTTCCTGCTGACGGTCTACGGTTGGTTCCGCGAGGATTTTTCCATCATCCTCGGCCAATTCATCACTTACTACATTTACATGTGGAACCTCCGGGAAAAGAAGATTTGGCAGCCTTTGCCCAAGGTGTTGCGTTGGGTGCTGGTGCTGACCCCGGTCGTCGCCATGCTGTTTTGCTTGCGCAAGGCCGATGCCTTTTTCAATTCTTTTTTCCGGAATCCCGATGTTTCGATAGGATTGCTTATATTTGGCTCTTTGGGCCAGGTCATTTTTACGCTGCGCTTTGTTTACCAGATTATTTATTCCTACCGTCGCAAGGAATCGGTCTTGCCGGTCGGTTTCTGGATACTGAGCCTGGTGGGAGCCAGTACGATCATGGCCTACGGCATTGTGCGTAACGACCCCGTCCTGATTCTGGGGCAGTCGTTCGGCTGGGTGGCTTACTTACGGAACATCATGCTGTGGAGCCGTCAGAAACGGCTCCAGGCGAAACAGGATGCGCTATCCGGTACCAAAGCCGGTACCAAGGCCGATTCCGGTCTGGTTGCCGGTTCGCCCGCTGCTACCGTTGCCGGACCCGGTGCCGGGAAAAATTGTTGAACCTTTCGATTAAGCCGAGCGCCATGCCAAGCTTGCTTGAGCATGGCCGAGGCGGAGAAAGCTGCGCGAAAGCGAAC
>CALUNB010000025.1 GCA_944321885.1 uncultured Bacteroidales bacterium
TCTTTGCCGGATAGAGGCACGCCGGCCTTCAACTGTTCAATCGCATTCGCCTTGAACTCCTCATAATCAAATGAATTACTCATAATTAAAAAAGTGTGTCTGTAAAGTTAATCTCTTTTCCTTTTCTTGACACACTTTAGCTTACAGTCTCCATGCACTTGCGGGTTGAATCTACCAACTCACGTTAAAATCATCCTCACAACTTCCCACTACAGTACCCCATCTCTTCCAACCCGCACCAGCCTGCGTCCCGGATTTCCCGCAAGAACAAGCGGGCGCACATTTCGGCATCATCGCCCGCACGATGATGTTGCCCGTAAGGTATCTCAAACCGGTCACAAAGATAGTCCAGACTATTGCGATCAAAACTATAAAGCTTACGGGCGGCACGCAAGGAACAATAATAGGACACTTCCGGCTTCTCCATGCCGTATAGTTCCAACGCGTAACGGACACATCCTATGTCGAACGCCGCGTTATGGGCGACAAGTACAGGAATTTCCTTAAAATATTTGGATATTTCAATCCAGACTTCGGGGAACTCGGGTGAATTTTCCGTATCCTCCGGACGGATACCGTGTATCTTGGTGTTCCAATAGTTGTACACATTGCCTTGCGGACGGACAAGCCAGGAACGGGTTTCCTGCACGCTGCCATCACGGACCACGCAAATTCCTGCCTCGCAGATAGAGGCTCGGCTACTGTTCGCCGTTTCAAAATCTATAGCTATGAAATTCAATCCTTGCATGATTTACCAAATATAATAGTCCAACATTCCAGCCAAGAATGAAGGTCATTGCACCCTATACATCCCGACTATCCCTGTCATTTAAGAAAACGTCTTACCAGTCATTTCCTCTATATGGATACAAAGTTATACCTTTCGTATGTCATATCTTGGCACAACGCCATATTTTCTCTCTTCCCACGTTTCTTAACGACGTTTTGATTCAGCCAAACATCCAATGAGAGTCACCTCACCAACAATAAGATCACCCAAGTTCGCACAATCCACCCCACCATCTGCCATAATTTGGCATTCAGGACGAGTACCTTTGCCAAGAAAACCTGAAAAAACCGGCAAATGACCTTCAAAACGCTACTTGAACAATACAGTTTCGATGAAATAGCCCCGGCGTTCAAAGCCTTATGGCAATGGAATGCGCCCAAACAAGCCGCACGGCTCCAACTAGAAGACTGGCGGAGAATTTATCAATCACTTAAAGAAACAAAAACGACCCCATCGCACTACTATATCCGTCTGGGATGCCGCTGGGAAAGTTGCACGCCGATGATAGACATGAACTGTTCCGTCTATACGAAAAAAGGGAACAGCCGATGCTATCCTTTGTCGTGCCACCCTCTTTGGGCGGAAAGCATAGGCATGGAAATCGTGGTTGATAAAGATGTACAAATATCCCCGGCGGAACTGACCGCCGGTTTACTTTGGGAAATCACTTACTATGGCGGTACAGAAGCGATGTCGAACGAGAACCAGAAACGTATTTTCAAATGCAATTCCTGACAGGCGACGCATCCATACTCATTGAATATGCCAAATCAAAAAGCTTCCATTGCCCCCACGCAACCAGAGAACACGCTATCGGCGAAAACGGGTCACAACGATCCCCCACCGCCGCAACCATCCTCGAACATGTCCCGCTCCGCGCCCAATTTTCGTTATCGTTGCGGCTACGTCTCGAAAACAAGTTTTGCATCAAAGACAGACCACGACTCGGCGAGGCTCAAACAAAGTTCGGACTTTGCGCTCGGCTTGCACCATCTTTCCATCGAAGAATTGCTTTGCCTGCAACTTTCGGGATACTCTTCCCGGCAAATAATAACCGCCAGCTTGGAGGAAGCAGAACACTGGAAGGACCTTGCGGCAAAAGCAAGTGCCGCACGAGACAAAGCCAAACGGATACTGGACCAGCAAGCCCAGGCAGGTGTGACCACTATCCCTTATTATTCCACAGATTACCCCTGCCCGTTCTACAATCTCCGCAACGAGGCTCCTCCCCTTATCCATGTGTCGGGAAACAAGGAATTACTCCATCGAGAGGATTGCGTTGCCATCATCGGCGCACGTGCTGCCGATACTCAAGGACAAGATACAGCATACCATTTTGCCCGGCAAATAGGAGAAGAAAACCATGTCGTTATCAGCGGATTGGCATTAGGCTGCGACACCGCTGCCCATCGGGGCTGCCTCGATGCAGGCGGCCCGACCTTGGCCATCGTCGCTTCGGGATTGGACATCACCCATCCCAAAGCAAACAAATCCTTGCAGGATGAAATTGTGGCAAAAGGGGGAGCCATCCTCTCGGAACACCCCTTCGGCATGAAAGCCAACCCCACAAGGCTGGTCGCCCGCTGCCGCATGCAGGTGGCGCTGCCCCGCTCGGTCATCGTGGCGCAATGCCCCATCCTCAGCGGAACCATGCACGCCGTGCGTTTCGCGCAACAATATGATAACAACACCCGTAGACAGCTCTATGCGGTACAGTATAATCATTGGAACGAGCTGAACTCCGGCAACAAATTCCTGCTTGAGCAAGGAATCGCCCACCCCATTCGACCAGAAGAGAAAATTTCACTGAACGAACATAACCTGCTCGAATGCAAGAAAAACATTTAACAGCGCATTGATTTTCCTCTTCTGGTTCGCACGTTCCGCATCCTACTCCGAGCCGATTTCCACCTATTCTTGGGGATTCGACAAGTCTCACTTTACAGCAGAAACGCATCGCCGGTTCAGCAACAAGAGGACTTCAAGATGGGGGTCGCCATGCTCCACGGTCTTCATGCCGAACAGGATATCGTTGTAACCCAAATGCAAACGGATTGCCTCTTTGAATTTTTCCAGTTCCGGTTCCTCCAAAGGGCTGCAAGCGGGAACACTAACCAGGACAACGGCATTATCGTATTTTTCCAAAGGGATTTGCTGGTATCGGGTCATGGATTCAAGGATATAGTCCAAACGCCCCTCTGCATTGTCCGTAACTGAACGATATTCATAGTGTACCCCATCCTCTATCTGCCACAGGAAATCCACATCGCTCCTTTTGAAACTGCTCCCTTCCGAGGTAAGGAATGCCACCAGGTTTTCGAGAGCAATCATTTTTTTCAGATAGTCTATCCGTTTTTTTTGGCGGTAATCCCGTTTCCGCTTGGAACGGTTTTTCCGGGCATAAACCCTTTTAAAGCAAGCTTTTGCATCCCCAGCATCAATATATCGTTCCCCATTCGGCCCTCTGAATCGCAACCGGCGGGGCGTCTGGTGCCGCCAAATGCTTTCCTCTAACTTGTCCAAAGCGATTTCATAGGGACCAGCTGGCTTGTGGCGCTTGAACCGTTTGAAACTTTTCTCGATTTCCGCCGGTGAAAATCCCCAATAGGTAAGCTCCCACAGGCAGTACATGGCAATCTCTTCATCAGACAAATGCACATCATCGTCAACAACGATTTCTCCAGCCAAAGCGCCTTCCCAGTCGGTACCCCCGCTTGGAAGACTGGCACCTATCCATTTTTCCTCGCCTTCTATCTCGCCGCCATGCCAACTTACGTGTACCTTATTTTCCTCGCCCTCGATGGATTCCATAATCCCGGCAGGTTCCATGCGGCATGAAAGGTCATAAGCTTCCCGGAAAGCATAAACCCAAATCGGTCATTAGACTCGCCGAGTGTGTTTCCTGTTTTCGAAGAGGGATGCTTTTGTGCATCTTGTTCGCTTCTGTCCGCATCTTGCTCCTCGCTACGCCTCGACGTAGCCCGCTACGCCTTCGGCTAGGCGAGAAGCATGCTGCATGACATAAGCGGACAATCTACCCAAAGTCTAATGACCGATTTGGGATAAATGCTGTCCAGATGTTCCGGTTCGAAGCGCTCCAAATGCGGGCGGATGCTGTCGAAACCGACTTTCAAAAACAATTCTTTCAAAATCATAAATCAAACATTTTAGATTCCAATACCCCGAACCAACAAACTCAACTGGGTTTCATGGATTTTCGTGCAAAGGAAATGAATACCTATGCCAAAAGAATGCATCACCCGCTTCCTTTACATATGCTTCAATCTGGCACTTCCAAACCCTATCTTTGCACTTGCCTATCAAAAAAAGACCATGATGAAGACCATGCAGGATCATGATGTGAAGATATTCACAAACAACATCGAAACAACAGCTCTCGAACAGATAGAACGCCTGCTGAGCATTCCCGTATTCGGAAACTGCAAAATCCGCATCATGCCGGACGTGCATGCCGGAGCCGGATGCGTCATCGGCTTTACAGGCGATTTGGGCGACAAAGTGATTCCCAACATTGTCGGCGTGGACATAGGTTGCGGCATCCTGGTCCAAGCTTTCGCCAACACGGGGAAAATAGATTATCATGCTTTGAACGAGTTCATCTTACATCATATCCCCTCCGGACGAAACTACCGGGACAATAACTATGCACCGCTTCCGCAAAAGCACATGGATGCTTATCGGGAAAGCAAGGCTCTTATCAAGCAGCTGCGTTGTTACCGTGAACTAAAAGAGACGAAGCGGCTCAACCTCTCCATCGGTTCGTTAGGAGGTGGAAACCACTTCATTGAACTGGACAAAGACGAAACCGGTCTGTACTACTTGGTGGTCCACACCGGGAGCCGCAACCTCGGGAAACAAGTGGCGCAGATTTACCAAAAATTAGCCGTGAAATGCCAGTCCGGATGGGGAGAACTGATGAAAGAGCAAGAGCGTCTGATAGCCGAATACAAGCAGGCAGGGCGAAAAAACGAGTTGCAGGGAGCTATCCGCGATTTGCATAATTCCTTCAAGATGCGCAAGTCCGCGATACCGCCTGATTTGGCTTACCTGGAAGGCAATTTCCGCGAAGATTACCTGCACGACATGAGGCTTTGCCAGCAATGGGCCAAAATCAACCGCCGAATGATTTCGGAACTGCTCATGGATTACCTTATCACTCAAGGAGCCACCACATTAAAAGATGCCGGAATGGAATTTGAGAGTGTCCACAACTATATCAGCGATGACAACATCATCCGCAAAGGTGCCATTTCTGCCAATGCGGGGGAAAAGTGCATCATCCCGTTGAACATGCGTGACGGTTCCCTGATTTGTATCGGCAAAGGCAATGAAGACTGGAACCGCTCAGCACCGCATGGAGCCGGGCGCATCATGAGCCGGAGTCAGGCTTTCCAACAAATCAACATGGAGGATTACCGCCAGTCGATGGAGGGGATTTACAGCGAAAGTCTCTCGGAACAAACAAAGGATGAATCGCCGATGGTGTATAAACCGAAAGAGGAAATCCTCCGCAATATAGAAGAAACCGTGACGGTGGTGAATATCATCAAACCGGTATACAATTTCAAGGCAGCGGAATGATTTCCCAGCGGGGGAACCCAAGTTTCCTCTTTCAATGCCTCATGACCCGCTATTTCGCACTTGCAGGCAGGGGTAGGGCCGCAGCCATCCAATAAGCCCCCGTCCTCCTAAAGAGGGATATTGGTCATCCACTCCTGTTCCCTGTAAGCCTGCATGGAGACACGCAAACCTCAGACCCGGAAGCAAAATCAAACTTTTTCGAGGATTCGTTTAACAATTTTCTACGCTTTTTCGAGAATATCAAAGTACAATCCACTTTTTTTATCGATGGGCATGACCGGGAATCTCGTTGATTGGTTCAGCAGCAAGAAGACTTCAAGATGGTGGCTCTGACGCTCCTCGGTCTTCAGGCCGAACAGGATATCGTCATATCCCAAATGCAAACGGACTGCTTCTTTGAATTTTTCCAGTTCCGCTTCGTCCAAGGGACTGCAAGCGGGAACACAAACCAGGACAATGGCATTATTGCATAGTTCCAATATTCCAGGTATTTCCTGATATCGGGCCATGGATTCAAGAATATAATCCAAACGCCCCTCCGCATTGTTTGTAACCGAAATATAATCAAAGTGCCTCAAATATTCCACATCCCACAGGAAATCCACATCGCTCCTCTTGAAGATGCTCCCTTCCGAGGCAAGGAACGCCACCGCGTTTTCGCAATCAATCATACCCCACAAATCCCGCCTCCGTTTGTCTTGGCGGTAATCCCGTTTCCGCTTGGATCGGTTCTTCCGTGCCAAATTTCTTTTGACCATGAACCTACACCCCTCATCTGTAGTGTATCGTTCCCCGTTTTCGCCCCTACAGCGAAACCGCCGGGGAATTTGATGCCGCCAAATACTTTCCTCCAATTTGTCCAAAGCGGTCTCATACGGGCCGGCCGGTTTGCATCGCTTGAACCTCTCGAAGCTTTTCTCGAATTCCTCAGGTAAAAACACGTTTCCGGAAAGTTCCCACAGAAAACATATGGCAAGTTCCTCGTCGGAAAAGCATGCATCATCGGTTACAACGATTTCCTTGGCCAAATTTTTCCCCCAACACCATGCACTTCCATGGAAATTGACACCTATCCACTCAATTATTTCCATCTTGCCTTGAATGCGTAAACGAGTCTCCTTCCTGCTTACGTGAATTTCCTTTTCCTCTCCCCCGATAGGCTCCATGCGGCATAAAATATCATAAGCTTCCCGGAAACCATAGTTGACATCATCACATTCTTCCAAATCCGGGTACATACTGTCGAAATCGACTTTCAAAAACAATTCTTTCAGAGTCATGGACCAAATATTTTAAGGGTATTTTCCAATTCCAACGACCCGGACAAACAACTTCAACCGGGTTCCATGGATTTTCGTGCAAAGGAAACGAACACCTATGCCAAAAGACCGCATTGCCAAGCATAGAACAGGTGGAAGAAAAACTGACCATAATTCTTGAAATGAAAAGAAAACAGAAGCAGAGCTGCCGGATGTGCCATCGGATTTGCAGCGCACAGATATGCCACATTTTTTCATAGGAAACCCCTACCTTTGCCGCAGAAAACCGGTAAAACAACTAACATGGCAGAAAATCTTTTAGGAAAATACGTGTGGCTGATGGACGTCCTGCTCCGATACAAGCGCCTGACATTCCAGGAAATCAACAACCTTTGGCAAAGAAGCGAATTAGGCTCCGGCGACGAACTGCCCTTGAGAACCTTCCACAACCACAGGAAAGCCATCAAGGACATCTTCGACGTCTACATCGAGTGCAACCGGAACGATGGCTACCACTATTACATCGACGAGCCGGAACGCATCAAGAACAACCATCTGCGCAACTGGCTGGTAAGTTCATACGCCACCTTGAACCAAATCCAGGCGGACAACAAACTGGAAAACCGGATCCTGTTCGAGAACATTCCGTCCGGACAAACCTGGCTGACCACCCTTGCCGAAGCCATGCGCCACAACAAAGTCCTCACTATCACGTACCAAGGATTTGGAAAACCCGAAGCCCACACTTTCGAAATCGAACCCTACGCCCTGAAAGTTGTCAAACGCCGCTGGTATGTAGTGGCCCGGAACCCTTATTATTCCGAGAAAAACAAAGAAAAGAAAATCAAACCCGGCGACGTGTACCTCGTTTACGCGCTCGACCGGATTTCAGACATCCAAGATACAGGCAAAACCTTCAAGATGAAGAAAGACTTCGACATAGACCAGTTTTTTGAAGGCTGTTGCGGTGTCATCACCTCGGATGAACCGGTCCAACGAATCGTGATTGCGGCCTATGAAGGCTTCGCCGACTACCTGCGAACCCTGCCCCTGCACGAATCCCAACACGAAATAGGAGGCGAAGGAAACGCAACTCTCTTTGAATACGCCCTGAAACCCACCTTGGATTTCTACCTGTCGGTACTGGCCCATGGAGACCAAATAGAGGTGTTGGAACCCGAAGAGGTACGCGAGGAAATGCGTCGTCAAGTCCAACACCTCTTGTCCCTTTATACACAAAAGGGAAAAACAGAACGCAAAAAGTGAGTTTTAGCGCCCTACCACCAACTTGGCATCCAGCACACGCCCGTCCTCCGTGGTAATCCGGAGCACATAGCAAGCCGGAACGCAATCAGGCAACGTATAGGAAGCAGATTCTTGGAACCAGGAACCGAGCAAACGCCCCGACAAGTCGAACAAATCCATGCGTTCCAGCTCCAACGGAAGCCCGGAAGCATCCCTCACTTGGAATTCCCCCGACACGACCGGATTCGGGTAAATCCGGAATGAACCCGGCAGACGGGCTTCCGAAGCAGTCCCACCGCTGAACTTCGCCACCAAACGGATATCTCCGTTCACCACCACTTCCATGGAATCCCTTTCCCCGAAAACGGCCCCGTCCCGGTTCCAATACAGGAAATCGTAACCCGGCATCGCTTCCGCCTTGATTTTGACCGTACTACCTGACAGATACAAACCTGCACCTTCCAGACGGCCCGCCCCTTCCGGGTCGCTCGTCAGAATCAAACGGTACTGTTCCGGCATCTCGTAGAGGAAAGAAAGCCGGTAACTTTCCTTCCCTTCGGCATCCACCTCGCAAATCTCATAACGATGGATACTCTTGCTCCGGGCCGTGGAATCGCGGAACTCGCCTATCTCTGCCGGAAGTCCCTGGGCCAACAGCAAATTGTTGCGGTACAAACGCAAAGAAGCCGGTTTCTCCGCCGACTCATCCCCTTCCCAAGACAAAAGGGGAACCGTGCTGCCCGGAACCATTTCCACCGAGAATGAACGCAAATACTCAAGCGGCAACGGCCTGACATAGGAATCCACGGCAGCCAAAGCCGCCTGCGCATCCACAACACCCGAATTTTCGCTGATTCCCGAAGTAAGGGATGGCTGCGCAGTCTGCATCAAAATGCTCCGGATATCCTGGTATCCCAGGGTGGAATCCTTGCTCAGCATCAAAGCACAGACGGATGCCACGAGAGGGCAGGCCATCGAGGTCCCACGCATGCGGTCGTAACGCACGTTCTCGAACGAGGTATAGCCCGCCAGACGCAAATCCTGGCAGAACGAATACATCGTGCTGAAAATCCCGTCCTGCCGTGCATCCGGCCCGTAACCACCTGGAGCCATCACATCCACCCAATAGCCCCGGTTGGAGAAATCCGAGATATTCCCGTCCACATCGCAGGAAGCCACCGGAATCACCCCCGGATAGGCTGCCGGCCAGGATATGGCATTTTCCCCGTCGTTCCCCGCCGAAGCCACAAAAATCACGCCTTGCCGCACCGCTTCCGCAATCAACTCGGCCTCCGTCCGGGAATAAGCCAAACCGCCCACGGACAAGTTGACCACATCGGCCCCATGTTCCACAGCCCAAGCAATCCCGTCGGCCACATGGCTCACATCGATACCTTCCCCTACCCCGCAATGCACCCCCATCAAGGTCACGCCACCGGCCACCGAAGCGATTCCCTTGCCATTGTTGTTGATCGCTGCAGCCAAACCCGCCACATGGGTCCCGTGCGACCAATTGTAACCGAAACAGGTGCCATCGTAGTAAGAATCACTGCTACAAGCCGCACTGTCAACCCCTTGCGGAGCCGAATCATTTTCGCCTGTAAACACATTGTATTGGTTTTCGGGCAAAAGCTCCAAATCCTCATGCCCGCCCCAAACGGCATTGTCGATGACCGCCAACTTGATGTCCGGGTTCCCTTGGGCGATTTCCCAAGCCCCGCTGGCATTTATCTTGTCCAAATGCCAATTCAAATCCAAGCCTTCTACATCCGGATTGGCGTAATAGGGATCATCCGGCGCCCCTTTTTCCGGTCCCTGAACACCGGTTCCGGAGAAAGAACAGGAACCTACTGGAGAAAAGTTTCCAACCTCCCTCTTTCCGACAGCAACATCCCGGGACGCAGGAGCAAACCCATGGACCTGCCGCAAAGGCACCACTTCCACATACTCCACATCGGCATCCTTGCGCAATTCCTTCATCAAAGCATCCCGTTCCGCTTCCGAAGCACAGTCGAGCCTGTAAATCCGGTTCCCGGCAAGACGCCCGCCCAAGCTCACGGCTTCCCGCACCGAAACACCTTTCATCTCCGAATAGGCCGGAACCGGCAAACGGCTCAAAGCCACCCGTTCTCCCGCCTTGCAAACCGGAAGCACGCTTTTTTCCTTAAACTTCACATACAAGGCATTTTGCGCCATCAAAACCGGTCCTGCCAACGCCAAACATGCCGACAAACTTAATTTCAGAATCGTCTTGAACCTTTCCATACTCCCCTTATTAGCGTTTGATTATCTTCACCATTTCCGTTGCCTTTCCATCAAAAGCCCGCAACAGATAGCACCCAGCCTGCAAACGGCTCAAATCGAACTCCGTCTGCGCCGGATCCAAAACCATCAGCACACGCCCGCTCAAATCCAGAATTTCCAGACTCGAAAAAGGTTTCTCCGCTTCCCATTTCAAAACCGAGGAAACCGGGTTGGGCCACACCTTCAAAGCAGGCTCCCCTTGCGACATGGATTCGTTGGCAGCATTCTCCGGTTCAAACAAAGCCTTGATACCCAGATATTCCTGTTCCACATAAAACTGCAAAACCGGATTCTCGTACTCTTCTCCCGTCCAGGTGTCATAATAGTCCCAACGCACAAAACGCCATCCCGGAGAAGGGGTCGCCCGCAACATCGCATAAGCCCGGTGTTCGTAGCGACCGGTTCCCGTCACCATGCCGCCTTCGGCCGGAACCGCCTCGGCATTGACCAAGTAGTACAAGCCCAAGCTTACACAGGTTTCCTTGCGGAAGCTTTCCACCCCGTCCTTTAGCCCGCAGATTTCGTAACGGTGGTTCGCTTGCATGGCCGCTTCCGGATTCTGGAACTCCCCATCCTCGAAAGGCAGGCTGTCGCGCACCAAAACCCCGTCCTCATACAAGCGCAGGAAATCCGGAGCCGTGGCAGCCTCTTCATCCACCATCCAGAACACCTTGGGCATTCCCGACTCGCAAATCCCTGTAAAAGAAGTGATATAATCCGGTTTTTCCCGTTTAACCCTGTCGGAAACCGCCTTCAAGGCAGCTTCCACATCCAAGATGCCCGAATGCGGCATGCCCAAGGATTCCGATTTCCGGGCGGTCGAAATCAAGATTTCCTGTATGCCTGCCGCATCGAGCGTCGAATCCATGGAAAGCATCAAGGCGCAAGCCCCGCTCACCAAAGGTGTCGCCATGGAAGTCCCTTGCATGAAATCGTAATGGAGTCCCGTGAAATCCTCGTAGCCCCGCAAAGGCAATTTCTGCGACACGCACCAGGTCGTGCTCATCATTTCCTGGCCCTCTTCGGCCCCAAGACCACCGGGAGCCACGATATCCACCCAGCCACCGTAATTGGAGTAGGAATAGCGCGAACCATCGTAGTTGCAGGCTCCCACGCTGATAACCCCGGGGAAAGCCGCCGGATATGCCAAATCATCATAGGTACCGCCGTTCCCGGCTCCTGCCACCACGATGACCCCGTCGGCAAGGATTTCCTCGATGAAAGCCTTTTCGGTGGAAGTATAACTACTGCCCACCCAGGAACAATTCACGATATCCGCCCCATGGTTCACCGCCCAACGGATTCCTTCAAAGGGATTCCCGGGAAAGTCGCCGCCCAAGGACGGCACCGCCACCGCCAAAAGATTCACGCCTCCTGCCAAAGAGGAAACCCCCTCGCCGTTGCCGGTTTTCGCAGCCAGAAGCCCGGCCACATGGGTCCCATGCGACAAGGAATAAGAGACACAAGACACCGTGTTCATCGCGTACTCGTCGCACTGCATGTCCTGGTCCACGCCCGCTTCTTCCAAGAAAGCCGAAGAAGAAGCCATGCCGTTCCCGACATTATACTGGTTCTCTTCCGGAATCTGCAAATCCGGGTGTTCCCCCCAGATGGCGTTATCCACGACCGCCACGGTGACTTTGGAAGACGGAGCTTGGAGTTCCAAAGCCTCCCAGCCCTTGATGACTTCCATATGCCAGCCCAAATCCAGCCCGTCCACAACGCCCGCATAGGGGTCGTTTGGAAGTTCTTTCCCCCATTTTCCGGGAAACACCGGATTTCCTGCATCTTCCCCTTCCAAGCCCTTCCCGGAAACCGAAGCCAAACGGTACTCGGGAGCCTCTTCCACGGAAACGACCATAGGGTCGGCAAAGAAAGCCTCCGCCACCTCTTCCCCTCCAAGCCGGGTATCCACATACACGATATAAGTATGGTCGAACACATCCGAGGAACGCAATGCCAAAGGCGCCGCCCAAGGGCACACCGCCTCCGGGACCAAGCTTTTCCGAGAAAAAGGCAAAGCCTCCGTCGGTATCCTGTCCTCCAAATGTTTGACCTTCTCCAAAGGATTGGCGGTTTTCTGCTCCGGGCGGAAAGTGACATAATAGGCTTTCCAAGGATTTTCCGCCTTCAAGGGTGAACCGGCAATCAAGCCGGAGGCAAGAACCGGCAGCCATAAAAATCGATATGTTTTCATCTTGAATCCTATTTTCAGTTACAGCTTTTTACGACATGGCCACCGGATACATGGCGCATGCCAAAGCCACGATGCCTAACAAGCAGACAATCAAAATCAACAAACTCTTTTTCTTCTTCGATTCCATTTCTTTTTCCAAGCGTTTTCCGGGAACCGGGTCCCGACAGTCCTACCGTCCCTTTTCCACCACGAACTTCAACTGCCGGATCTCCTGCCCGCAAAACACTTTCAGGATATACATCCCGTCGGGCAAGGAGGAAACCGGAATCTGGAAAGACGTGCTTTTCGGATGATACAGGGCTTGGCGGACACCCGAAATCCCGTAGACCGAAATTTCGTCCATCGGCAAGCCGGACTCGATGTGCAGTTCCTCCGGAACCGGGTTCGGCCAGATATGCAATTCCCATTCCGCCAAGGCTCCGGCTTCCTCCGTCCCCATATCGTCCACGCAATGCAGAAGCAAGCGCATCGTGTCATTCCCGGCATTGTCGTCCCCCTTGTAAGCCAACCAGACCACCACCTCGTGCAGCCCCCTTTCCGACAAATCGGCTTCGAACCCGGCATCCACCGTGGCCGCCGCGTCGAAATCCAAGGTATCGACCGAGATCTTGCCGTCCACCTGGCAATAGACCGGAACACGGCTTACGGCCTGCTCGCCATAGTTCACCAAAGTAGCCCGGATTGTCTCGGATTCTCCCATCAAGCTGCTGTCTTTCGGTCCTTCCAAACGATAGACCGCCAAATCGGCTTCCACATATTCTTCCCTGAAAGGAGCGAAATTGGCCCGAAGCAACAGGTTTTGACCCAAGTTTTCCCTCAAATCACGACCGCTGAAGGAGTTGCAACTGAAAAAACGCCCGGTTTCCGAATCTTCCCCCACATACGAACCCGAAGCCTCGGCTTTCAAGGCCAAGAAGAACGCCCCGGCAGGCAAAAGGGTCGCCCCGGTGGAAAACACGCACAAAGTATCCCCGGCCTGTTTTTCAAAAACACCTTTCGCCAAGGTGTCGAGAATGGAGAGACCACCCTCTTTCGTATCCAAGGATGCCAAGAGCCAGTCGTATTTGCCCGGAGCCGAACCACGGCTGAAACCGGCGGTAAAGGAAGTCAAGGTATCCGGGCAGGCAAGGCTGAACACATTCCCGACCCAAGTCCCGACAAAATAACCTTCCAAAGGTTTCGCGAAATCCTGCAAAGCCTCGGTCGCCATCACCGTGTCGGTTACCCGGACTTCCCAAGACAGGGAATTATCTTCCATATAGCCATCTTCCCCATTCAAAACCACGGCAGTAGCCTTCAACTCAAAACGGGAACCCGCTTCGGATGCCGGGAAAAAGAGCGGCATCGAATCCAAACGGGACAGCCGGCGAACCTCTCCGTCCAAGCCGGAAATCTCGCATTCCACCTCCGGTTCTTCCGTTCCCCGGTTCTCGAACGCAGCCGTATAGACATGGTATCCTCCGGTCTGTTCCGCCGGGACATAAGCGCTCATCGCCAAGGGTCCGAAATCGGTAAGACGTACATCGTAGGGGAAAGGTTCCGCCACATGGAACTCCATGATTTCCATATCGATAAAACCGAGCGGTTCCACCGAGAATACATAATCCCCGGCTTCATCGATGTCCAACATGATTTCATCCACCTCCGCATTTTCACCGGGATACTGATTTTCCACGGACAACAGCACCCGTGCCGTGTCCTTGCCCGAAGGCCGGTAAAACAAGCGGAACGAAGCGGGTTGCTGCGAGCTGCCCGCCTGGTAGGTCATGGAAACCCGGTACTCCCCTGCAGGCAAGTAAAGGCAAGGTGTGCTCAGAAGCCCGTTATGCAAGCTATCCTGACGCCAAACGCCCTCCGTCCGGAGCCAGCTACCGTCCACCTCCGGCAACAAGGTGGGAACTCCCGCCTCTTCCGGTGTATCGGCATCCACATGGAACGGCAAATCTTGGACCGGGAAATTATAAACCGGGACCACCAAAGTGTCGTTCCCGTATTCCGTCTGCCTATCGCAAGAACCAGCCACCGCCAAACGATAAGCTTTCTCCTCTTGGAAATCGAATTTTCCTTGGAACCAAACCGTGTCGAACGCCCCGGCCTCCAAGGTATCGGCAAATGTTTCTTCCTGCCATCCGGCCCCGTCCAAGGAGTAAGCCAAGGCATAGCCCGGCATGGCCAATTTCCCGGCATTGCGGACAAAAACCCCTATCGAATCTTCCGCCAAGCCGCAATGCGACACCGGTGTGAACAAACGGACCAACTCGATGTCGGGCAAGAGGTCGTATTTCCCTGAATCTATTGTAATTTCATCCAGATAAATGTTTTTCCTGCCGTTCTCCGTGCAAAGTTGGAACGCGAAATAATAGGTACCTTTCTCCGGCAATTCCAAGTTCAACACCGCCTGTTCCCATCCGTAATCTTGCAAGACCGGGGGACCCGAAGTGACGGGCGTATGCACGGAACGTATTTCCCCGGCAAGCTGCATGGAAGACAAGTCGCTCGAACTCCCATACCAAATCTTCAATTGCTCCGGCTGGGCCAAGGAGCCACCCGTATAATAAAAGCTGATATGATGGACGCCTGCTTCCGCCTCGATGGGATCGGAAATCAAGTACAAGGAAGCCGGACTACGGTAGGAAGTACCATTCACGAATCCGGAAGTCTCCAAAGCGCCTTTCCCGGCAACTTGCCTGAAATCCCAACGGCCCGGATAAGAAGCATCCTCGAAGGTAGTCCAATGCGACAAGGAATCCCGGCTTTCAAAATCCTCATGGAAAGGCAGGGATTTGCTCTCGGGATGCCGCAAACTGGCCCGCAAGACATTGTTGTCCGCTGCCAGGTCTCCTTCCAAGAAGACCCCGGCGGAAACCTGCAAGGTACCGTAAGCGGAAAAATCGGGATTCCGGGAGAACACATGGCGCAAGGTATCGCCTGGCAAAAGCAGCCTCGCCGGGCTTTCTTTTACCGTGTCCTGCCCTTGTACACAATACCAAAGCGTGAAACCTTCCAAAGCGGAAGTCCCGCCATTGTAGACCTTGACCGCCAAGGGGTCATCCGTACCCAAGGCATGTCCCCATCCGGGCAACTCCATGGAAGCCAAACCGATTTCGAAAGGAGGCCTGTACACGATGCTCCGGGCCTGTCCGTCGTACAGGAAATGGTAGGTTTTCCCGGCCTCGAAACGGGTATCGTTCCCAGCAGCATGGCTACCTCCTGCCTTGTACATATAGGCAGAGGCATAGTCGTAATACAGAACCACATAGTCGTAAACTCCTTCCGCCAGATAAAGCGTGTCGCTCCCGTTGCGCAAAGCATGGCGGGGCAAGGAATCCGCTTCCGCATCCTGGGGAATCCGGACATCGAAATTCGTATCGTAAAAAGGAATGCGGTCCCGCCAAGCAGAAGGCAAAGACAAGGAGGAGGGTAAAGAACCATAGTTCAAAGCCCGTTCATACGCATGCCCCTTGCTATCCAGCAAGAAATGGAAACCATAGGAAGGATTCTGCAAGGAATCGGTCGAGAGTACAATCCGCGCATGTCCTTCGGGAATCTCTTCCGGGTTCCCGACCTGTCCTTGGGCGGGGACCAAAGCCCCCGCCAAGACAGTACCAACCAAAACCAAAAACCTTTTCATTTTATATTGATTTAACAATCAACCTATGTAAACTACAAAACCAAGAGTTTCGCCACCTTCACACCCTGTCCTTCCCCGACTCTCAGCATATACACCCCGGCTTGGTCCACCGGAATCCGGACTTCACCGTCCGCTTGCATGGAGGCGCAAAGCCGTCCGAGTTGGTCAAAGACTTCCACCCTTGCCGGACGTTCCAACTCCACGCATACCGTACCCGGCTCCGTATAGCAACGGAAATCAACCGGCTGCAAATCCTGGTTCGAAACCGAACCTTTCCGGGTTATGACAAATTCCGTCACTAAGGCATCCTCGCCCGTGAACAAGGGGAAATTCTCGTTCTCCATCTGGCACATCACCTTCAATCCGTCTTCCAAGAACCAGAACTTGCCTTGCTCGGCTTCGTAATCAATACCCCGGATTAAAGTCCTGCCGTCTTCCGTCCGCCAAGTGTATTCCGAAACAATGCCATCGATTTCATACCCTGCCGAAAAATCCACGTAACCGACCGTGTCGGAAGGCATGTCGTAAGGGTTCTGCGGGGCATAATGATAGGTGGCCCCGCTTCCGGTCAAAACTGGCAAGGTACCCAAAATCAAGTTGTTGTTTGTCACATCCAAATGCCACATATCGGGTTGGGCCGACAGATCCAAATTCGAGAAGCGGTTGTTCTTGCAATCCAATAGTTTCAGGTTCGGATTCTTGGAAAGATCCAACTCGGTCAACGCATTGCCGGAGCAATAGAGGAAACGCAAAGCCGGCAACATGCTCACATCCAAGTCGGTCAGACCCAAATTGTCCACGTACGCAATCTCCAAGGCCGGATTGGCCGAAAAGTCCACTTCCGAGACACCGCAATTGAACAAGGTGGCATGTTTGAGTTTCGGCAAGGACGACAAATCCAAAGATTCCAGCTTGTTGACCGCCAAAATCAATTCCTCCAGCATCGGGTATTTCGTCAAATCAATATCTGTCAACTCATTGTAACCGAGTCCCAAACAAGTTAAAACCGGCATCACCGAAGTCTCAATCTCAGTCAAAGCCGCATTATACAAACTCATGACCCACAATTTGCTTTCATCTCCATAGACTTTGAGTACCTTTTCCCCGCACAAAGCTCCATCCACATAAGTAATGGCCGAATCCACGGCAAAGGTTTTAAGCTCCCCGTTCCCGAAATCCACCTGGACCTCGGTCGGTTCCATGGATCGGAAAATGAACTGCAAGGGCAAACTGTCCACCCCGTTGCTCCTAGCTGTGAAAAAGGCATCTTCTGTATCCTGTGCGCAAACGCTTTGGCTCAAAGCCGCCAAAAGGCAAAGTCCTATCCACTTTATCGTTTTCATCGTATTTCTTATTTTAAAAAATATAAACCAAATCTTTTCAAACAAACACCCTTTACAGGAACCGGAAGCGGCTCAAGACAATCCATCCTCCCCCGGAACCGGTTCCCACATTTTTCAAGCCCCCTTACCGTACCACTACTTTCCGGTTCAGAACATCGGTACCATCCTGTACCCGGACGATATAAAGTCCCGAAACCGGAGTTTCGAAACGGTATTGGCCGCCGTCTACATGGGATTCCGCCAATCTACGCCCTGTCAAATCAAAGACCTGGACCTGTCCCGAAGCACCTTCCACCACGATAGCCCTGTCTTGGGAATATACCCGGCAATTGGATTCCAGCCAACTTTCGTTGGAGACTCCACCAATCGTGACCGGAGTTGTCGTAAGCTCCAATTCAGGAAAATACTCGTTGGTCATACCACAAAAAACTTCCATGGGCTGGGCCCGCAAAAAAACGGTCTTCCCGTTGCTAATCGTATAATCCACACCTTCCTGCAATGGAGTATAAGGGTAACTTTCCCCTGTGTACCAGGCATAGGAAGTACGATAATCCTCTACCATAAGCTGGCTGCTCAAATCGATTTCTTCCCCCACTTCGTAATGTTCCTTTATCTGCATGGGATACTGCCCATTGAAATTGTAATACACCAATTGGAAACGAGGCAAGGTTTCGAGTGTCAGATAATTGTTCCACACCATGAGCTCCCTGAGCTTGGGATGGCTGACCGGATCCACCCCCGCATCATACAAACGGTTATTGTAAACGTAAAGGCTGTACAAATCCGGATTTTTGGAAAAATCGACCCTTTCCAGACCCACATTGGAGGCATGGAAGATGGCCAAAACCGGACACATCGTCACATCGATATAGGGAACCGAGTCCCCCGTCAAACTACTGGCGTACAAGGCAAACAAATTGGGATTCTGGCTGAAATCAAATTCCGAAACTGCCGTTCCATTCACTCCTAATTGTTGCAAATGGGGAAAGATGGATGTGTTCAATTCCGAAATGCCCGTATAGTCTAAGAAAATTTCGTACAAATTGGTATTATGGGTCAAATCCACTTCCTTGAGATCCGTATAACTAGCATTGAAATACAACAAGTTGGGATTCCCGCTCACATCCAGTTCCGTCACTTCCGTCATGGACACATCCAAATACTGCAAACTATCCAAACCACTCACATCCAAGCTTTCCAAGGCCGTACCGTTCAAACGCAAAATAATCAACTCCGGGTTGTGCGACAAATCAAGCTGAGTCAAAGCTGGATTATCCCGCAAATCAAGCCAAATCAGATTCTCCGCCCGGGAAAGGTCTATACTCTTCATGGAAGTTCCCTGTGCATAAAAACGTCCCGTCTTCTCAGGATGCTTGGCATAAATCTTCAAACTGTCCACACCTTGGACGGAATCGATACAGGACAATCGCGTCAAAACACTATCGGTCAATACATAAGGATTCAAATCCCCGTCCCGGAGCTGCAAATAGACCGTATCCGTGCCACTGCCTTCCAAATTGGCCATCGAGAAATAAACGCCCCTGACCGAGGAGCTGACAAAGGAAATCACAGGTTCGCCCAAGTCTTCCACCGTGGGCGTGTCTTGTGCTTTTGCAACCGGTCCTACGGACAGGCCCGTCAAAAGCAGCCATGTCCATGCTAATCTTTTTTTCATGGTTTGATGTTTTAGTTTTTGGAAGCCTGTTTTCTTCTCTCGACTTCCAAGGGTTGTTTCAATACGTTCGCTTTTGATGTTATTTCTTAGTTTCGCGCGCTTCCCACCGGAACCATTTGCGGGTTCCATCGTGGTCAAAGCAAAAAAACGAAAAGAAGGAAAAACCAGGCAGCCCGGCACACCCTACATTTGCACGATTTTGGATTGTCGTACCCATTCTTACAAGCACTACAATTCTACTATTCTATTTTTCAATACTTTAAAAACATAAACAAAGACCATTTTGAAAATTGTCGTAGTATAAAATCGTAGTTTCTCGCGCCAAACCGATTATATTTTTTATCTTGCAGGCCTCAAACAAGGCATTTTCCATGCCAAACTTGCATCATTTGAATATGTATGAGAAGACAAACATGTTTTTCCAAGGTTGGAATCCAGTCGGGATTTTCCCCTTGTGGTCCGGCAAAACCCGGAGAGAGAGAGAGAGAGAGAATTTGAAGCCCCAAAATTCTTCGTCCAACTTTTAGGGACATCCCCAACCCACCATAACAAAGTGAGAGGTTCAAAGCGGATTTTCCTGGCAGTCGCATTCCTCTTCTTCGGCTTGCTACCCGCTTCCCACGCCCAGGACTTGCGGTCCAAGGCGGCGGTTCCCTATTACCTTTCGGTACTTGAAGCCTCTGAATCCAGCGTTCCCGACAAGAAAAACGCGCTCGACAGCCTCTGCAAGCACGCGCTCCTGACCCAAGACACGGCAGCCTTCTTAGGTTTCCTCGACCGGAAAGCGGAACTTTACGCTTATTATGCCAATTCTTTCGAAGCCTATGCCACCCGCAAAGCCATCCTGCAAGGCTGCCACACCTTCCGGGGCCAAGATTCCGTCATAGATGCCCTCTCCCGCAAAGCCTCTCTCGAAGTAGGGTCTGCCGCTTGGCAAACCGGATTCTGGGAGGAAGCCCTCGACTTGACCTATGCCTTCCTCAAAAATCATCCCGATGCCAAGGCCCCGGAACTGGCACGGCTCCATTCCGACATCGGCATCATCAATATGATGTACCTGCACAACATGCCCGAAGCCTACCGCTATCACAAACAAGCTATCCGGTATGTAGAAGAATCCCGGGAAGAACTCGCCCCCGACCACCGGATCCGCATCTTCAACGGCATTGCCGGATGGTTTTTTCTGAAAAAAGAATACGATTCGGCCCTATATTACCTTGCCCGCATCGATCTGCACGACACCCATAAGGTCTCACCCCTCCGATTGAGCATCTACTACAACAATCTCTCCCTTATCCACGGTGCTATCGGGAACATGGAAATCGCCAACCACTATCTGCGCGAAGCCCTGGACATCATCCAGAATAACCCGGATTCTTACATCCTGCCCTTCCTGTTGCGCAACATGGGGGGAACCTACGAAGACCAAGGGGATTTCCCGGAAGCCCGGCGGTACTACGCCCAAGCCTTGGAAACGGCCCGGCAGAACGAAGACATGGAAAATGAATGGAAGTCGGCAAGCGCCTTGGGACGGATTTATCAAAAGACAGGAAAGAAGGAACTGGCCCATGAATACCTGTTGTACGCCTATGCCAAGAAAGACACGCTCATGACGCAACAAAACCAACAACACATGGTGCTGTTGGGCAAGGACTTTGAAATCTACAAACTCCAGAAACAACAAGAACTGGTAGAACAGCAATTCCTGCTGCAAAAGGCAAGGAACGACAAAAAGACCATCATCCTGTGTGTCCTGGGAGGCATGATGTTGGTCCTGCTGGTCATCTCCATCGTCATGATCATACGCCTTGTCCGCAAAGACCAAATCCACCAGCAAAAACAAGATGACATTGAAAAGAAAGAGCAGTCCTTCCAGGAAGAACTGCGACGGAACAACTCGGATATGGCAGCCACCAACCTTTTCTCGATTCAAAAGGACGAATTGCTGAAAACCCTCAAGCAAATCTGCACCAAGCTGCTCAAAGAGCCCTTGGACGAACGGCAAAGGCAGCAAGCCTTGCAAGAAATGCTCCACCTCATCAAAGCGGGATACTACGGCAACAGCTGGGACGAATTCCGGATTCGTTTCGAACTGAGCCATCCCGATTTCTACCCCAAACTACTGGCGGCCCATCCCTCCCTGACCAAAAACGAAAAGGACCTGTGCACCCTCCTGGCCCTGAACATGAACACCAAGGAAATCGCTTCGCTCACCCAGAAGTCGGCCCGTTCCATCGAGACCTATATCTACCGTATCCGCAAGAAAATAAATTTGGACCCGGCCATCAAGACCAATGCTTATTTCCACGATTTCCTGACCCGGACACAACAGCACCATCCCTCGGAATCATCCTCCGAAGAAGCGGACCAACCGAAAGAAAAAGAATAAGTTTCATAGAAAGCCCTTGGCGGTTTTCACGTCCGGGCCAAGGGCGACCCATGATCGAGTGAGCCATCAAAAGAGCCAAATTTTGAGATTCGTGTCGTTTTTCGCCGGAAAAATTTTGAGATTCGTGTAAACATGAACTAATTTTGTCCTCACCTATAAGACATTATATGATATTCAAACGGAAAATTTACGAAGAGCTTCTGCAATGGAAGCAGATGGATGAAGGCAGAACAGCCGTCCTGATACAAGGCGCAAGACGTGTCGGGAAATCCACTATTGCCGAAGAGTTTGCGGCCAACGAATATGAATCCTATATACTTGTGGATTTTGCCGCCTGTTCCACCGAAATCCGAAATTTGTTCAACGATGTTTCCGATTTGAACCGTATTTTCATGCGCCTTCAATTCGAGTATGGCACCGAGTTGAAAGAACGGAAGTCTGCCATCATTTTTGATGAAGTCCAACTTGCACCCAAGGCGAGGCAGGCCATCAAGTATCTTGTGAAAGACGGCAGATATGATTACATAGAGACCGGCTCACTCATCTCCATACGCAAAAACGTCAAGGACATTCTGATTCCAAGTGAGGAAGTCAAACTTTACATGTACCCGATGGACTATGAGGAATTCAAGTGGGCATTGGGAGACACGGCCACAATAAAATTACTTCGAGGCTATTTCCAAGACCGAACAGCTTTGGGGGATGCCACAAACCGCAAACTGATGCGCGATTTCCGCCTGTACATGCTCGTCGGTGGCATGCCGCAAGCTGTTGCTGCCTATTTGGAGAGCAACAACCTTGAAAAGGTTGACCGCGTGAAGCGATCTATCATAACGTTGTATGAAGACGATTTTAACAAGATAGACCCGACAGGAAATGCTTCCAAGCTATTCCACCAAATCCCAGCCCAACTGACAGGTAATGCCAACCGCTACCTGGCATGGAGCGCAACGGACGGTACACGTAATTCCGACTTGGCTGAAATCATATCTGAAATCAAGGAATCAATGGTAGTCAACATGGCCTACCATGCCAATGATCCTAGTGCTGGAATGGCATTGCACAAAGATCCCGACAAATTCAAAATGTTTGCAGGCGACACGGGATTGTTCGTCACTCTCGCATTTTGGGATAGGAAATTTACCGACAACACGATTTACCAAAAACTACTCAGTGACAAGTTAAGCACAGACCTCGGATATGTTTATGAAAACGTCATCGCCCAAATGCTGAAAGCGGCCGGACATGAGTTGTACTATTACACATTCCCTACTGACAGCGGAAAACACAACTACGAAATCGACTTCCTAATTGCAGACGGTGACAAAATAAGCCCCATCGAGGTAAAATCTTCCGGTTATAAAACGCACGCTTCTTTGGATGCTTTTTGCAAGAAGTTCTCAGCGCGGATAAAAAACAAGTATCTGATTTACACGAAAGATATACGTAAAGAGGAAGACGTTCTGTATCTTCCGGCATATATGACAATGCTCCTTTGATGATAAACGGACCAATAACTAAATATCTTACAGCAACAGCTTCCTATGTTCATTACAAATTAAACAAAGCGACCGCTGCGGGCCATGCCGCAACGGTCGCTTTTCTTCGAGCCCCTAAGCCTCTTCCCCGGAAACATCCGGAATCCTCCCGGACACAGATTCCAAGGAAGGCTGGAATCTTAACTTACTTTTGCTTGAAAACTTCCAAACCGTTCTGCAAATATTCGATGAAAGCTTCCACATCACTGTCGTAACCATAGCTCTGCGAGGTCAAAGGTTCCCCATCGGTTCCCAGCAAATGGTAGTAAGGTAAGGTGTTGGTCTTGAAGCGGGTCACCTGGAAATCGGCATTCCGCTTACCCATCGTCTTCTTCACCTTCCCGTCGATGGCCGAAGTCACCCACTCGTTTTCAGGCAGCTCCGTCCGGTCGTCGCAATACAAAGCGATAATGATGTATTCCTTAAGCAAGGCCTGGACTCTCGGGTCGGACCAAACTTCGGTTTCCATCTTCTTGCAATTGGCGCAGGAATGCCCCTTGAAATCGATAAACACCGGCTTGTTCTGTTGCTTGGCGCAAGCCAGACCTTCTTCGTAGTCGAAATAACCCTTGAGGTTAAAAGGCAAAGTCAACTTGTCCGAATAACGCGGCGTACCGCAAAGTTCCTGTTCAGGACCGGCGGTAGCAGCCCCACCACCCTGCACCATGACCGGTTGGCTCAAATTGAATTGCTGGGTCGTCATAGGCGGAACCAAGGAGGAAACCATCTTCAAAGGCGCACCGAACAAGCCCGGAATCAGGTAGAACACAAACGAGAAGACCGCAATGACCAGAATCAGGCGGAACACCCCGATATGCTGCACATCCGAGTCGTGGGCGAACTTGATTTTGCCCAGCAAATAAAGCCCCAGCAAAGAGAAGATGACAATCCAAATCGCCAGATAGGCTTCACGCGTAAAGATATGCAGTTCGTAAACCTGGTCGATATTGAGCAGGAACTTCATACCGAAAGCCAAGAGGATAAAGGCGAACACCACCTTCACCGAGTTCAGCCAGCCACCCGACTTGGGCATCTTGGCCAGCAAAGACGGGAAAAGCGAAAGCAGGAAGAAGGGGAAGCCCATGGCAAGACCGAAGAAGAACATCCCCAACAAGGGTTTGAGTACCGAAGTTCCCATGGCCGCTTCCACCAACAAGGTAGCCACGAAAGGACCGGTACAGGAGAAGGACACGATGGCAAGGACCGCCGCCATGAAGAATGCCGAAAGATAACCGCCTTTGTCGGCCTTGGCATCCAACTTGTTCGACATGCCCGAAGGCAAGGTGATTTCAAACAAGCCGAAGAAAGAGAAGGCAAAAGCCACGAACAAAAGGAAGAAAATCAAGTTGGGAATCCAATGGGTACTGAGCACATTGGCGAAGTCGGCACTCTTGGTAACGGCCACAATCGCCCCGATCAAGGTATAAATCAAGGTAATGGACAAGGTAAAGATGGCCCCCTTGATGATACCGGCTTTCCGGCTGCTCCCATCATCGGTATCCATGAAGAAGGAAACTGTCATAGGAATCATCGGGAACACGCAAGGCGTGAACACGCAAGCCAGACCGGCCAGGATGGCCAACAGGAA
Source organism: uncultured Bacteroidales bacterium (assembly GCA_944321885.1). GTDB lineage: Bacteria > Bacteroidota > Bacteroidia > Bacteroidales > P3 > Pullibacteroides. The sequence continues at coordinate 24,562 of CALUNB010000025.1, forward strand.
GAATCCGCCCAAGGACTCCTCTTCGGCCGGAGCCGCAGCATCTTCCACCGTGGCAGCGGGAGCCGGTTCCACTTTGTCCTTTCCGGCATCTTCCGTTCCAGCCGCCTTGGCAGGTTCCGCAGCCGGGCTCGCAGCAGCAGTTTGTCCGGCTTCAGCTGCCTTGGCCTTGTCCGCCACCGGAGCAGCCACAGCGCCCTTCACACCTTTCACCTTGAAGTTCAATTCAATATCACTAAAAGGCAGGCAGGTTTCGTCATTGCAGACCTGATAGTCCACCGTGGCTTCGATTACAAAATCCTTTTCCGTGTTGATAGTGATTTTCTGGCGGAATTCGGCATCCTTGGCAAAAAACCTTACCGGTCCCAAGAACTCGTCGTTTTCTTCCACCGGGGCGGGATTCTCGGAAGCGGTCCCGACCAAGCTGAAATCAGCGGACTGCGGGAAATTGAAAGTAGTAGGCAAGGCGCCACCCGCATCTTGCGAATACAAATGGTATCCGCCGCCCACTTCGGCCTTGATGACCAATTCGGCTTCGTTTCCTTTGAGGTACTTGACCGAACATTTCCATTTCACGGGGTTGTCCTGTGCCAGACCGGTCGCCAAGAACAGGAAAAATCCCCATACGGCAAACAATATTTTCTTCATCTTTGAAAAATATTAAATGGGTGAATCAAAAATCCTCCATTTGGAACTCCGTTTCCCGCCTCATGACGGGAAAGCTTTCCCGCCCCCTTCCTTGTCAAAGGCAAAGTGCAGGAGCGAAAAAACCGGATACAGGATAATGGCCGCAGCAATTCCCAACCAGCCAAAAACGCAGAACAACACCACTGCCGCAACCAAAAACAAATACACCATTCCTTTGGCTCTCCAGGTCCAAGGGCCTCCCTTGAACGCGAACATTTTGAAATTACTCACCAAAAGAAGGGCCAAAAGTAATGAAAGTAACAATATAAAATAAACATTCAGTACAAAACCCGTCTTGGCCGCATGCAAACCCAAGGCAGCCCAGAACAAAGCGTTGGCCGGCGTCGGCATCCCTTTGAAGTCCTTTTTCTGCTCTTCATCCAAATTGAACTTACCTAAACGATAGGCCGAAGCCAAAGCCATAACCAAGACGGAAACAGCGGCCCAATCCGGCATTTTCTCTTGGAAAACAATCATTTGATAAGCAATAAAAGAAGGAGCGACCCCGAAGCTCACCACATCCGAAAGAGAGTCCAGCTCCTTGCCCAAAGGACCCGCCACACCCAAAAGCCGGGCTACCATGCCATCGAACAAATCGAAAACAGCAGCCAAGAAGATGAAAATCGAAGCCCAGGACGCGGAACTTGCCGAAACCTCCCCGCCACCTATGCTGCAAAGGATGGAAAGGCAACCGCACAAAAGGTTGCAAAGGGTCAAAATATTGGGTATTTCCTTCTTTATTCCGGCCATGATTCGCAAAAGTACAAAAGAATCTTGTTCAGCAAGCCTTTCCGACCCGTCCCTCCGGATTCCAGCAGGTCTCCAAACAAAACATTTTCTTAAATCTGTTCGCTTTCGCGTTCCTTTCTCCGCCTCGGCCATGCTCAAGCCAGCTTGGCATGGCGCTCGGCTTAATCGAAAGGTTCAAATTCCAAGCCACCGGGTCAAAATGAGGCTTTTTTTCCATCTCCGACGGTGCGTCAGAATGGGTGAGATGCAAGGCGCTGAGAGCGAGAACGAAGGAGCGTACTGTTGCTGCTCCGCAGCGAGCGCAGGCTTCGCCTCAGCATAGTGCAAGTAAACTTGCCCTCTGCCTTCGGCTTGCACTGCGGTTCGTGACTGAGTTCGAGTCTCGAAAAACAGTGCAAACCGAGCGCCGAACCAAACCGGCACGGTTTGAGTTTGGCCGAGGTGCAGCCTGTTTTCGGTAACACCAAAGCAACGCCGCAGATCACCCATTATCACGCACCGCCACGTCACCAGGAAGGCGCAAGATCATATTGTGAACGAGGGCGCAGGGCCGGAATCCAATGGTAACCTTTCAACATGCGCTGCCGCTGGGTCAGGCGGTCTACCGGATAAAGCACCGTACTCCTGGGCTGCACCACGGTGATTCCGTCCAAGTCGCTCTCCTCGAAATACATCTTCAAGCTCGCGCTCTCGGTCTTGTTGACCCCGATGAGCTCGTTCTTGTCATCCAACACATAATAAATCGACTGGGCGTTTCCAAGCACATGGACCCAATCCAAGGACGAGCTGTCGTTGAAGTAGCCCCACATCCGCCTCCCTTTCACCTGGTTGTAATAAAACTGGGGCTTGGACAGCTCGCTCACGATAAACACATTCTCCTGCACCAAAAATTTATCCGGGTTGCTTTCGGCGAACCAAAGCTTCATCGTGTCCCCGTCAATCTGGTAATCCTGTACCCAAACCACCGGTTCCCGGTACATTTCCATCACCGAATCCCGGTGCATATAGGCCATCGAATCGCATTTCCCCTGGATATCGTAACGGAAAAAACGCACCCCGTGATAGGCAAACAGTTCCTTCATCTGCCGGGTCGTATCATAGGTCATCACCATCGTGTCGCTGACCACGAAAAGGGAATCCCCCTCTTCCACCACGACCCCCCGGGGGTTTACCGTGAAAAAAGCCCGGCCCAGATTCTCCTTGTTCTCCGCATAATCGCTCTTGACGTAACAGTTCCGGGCCGTATCGAGCAAAAGCACGTTCCAGAACGCATTCCCCTCCTTCAAGGCCAAATCGTAATAGATGCTGTCCCCGTAAAGGACCTGGGTCTGCTTGGTCTTCACATACGAATCCCCGTCCAAGCTGATTTGGTTCTTCTCCTGGTCGAACCAACCCTTCAGGCCGTACATATAGTAGTCGGTGGTCTCAATGTTGGTGGGGCCGAGAAAACGGGTGAAACCGGTCTCGTTGTAATGCAAGGTATCGGTCCAAATCGTGTATTCCGGGTTCACGATCACCACATCCTCATAGCAATGGAAAAGTCCTTTCTGTCCTTCGTAAAAACCTCGGACCGAGGTCAAGACCGTTTCGCCCGAAGTGATTTCCCCTCCTTGGGTATAAATGGCCGTGTTGTTGCTCCCCTCGAAGAAAAGGGAAGGGGTCTTCATCGTCATGTCCCCGTCTTTCAACACCACGTTGCGGTCCACCACATAAGTCCCCTTGGCACCGTCGTAATCCAGTACCTCTCCTGTAATGAACACATTGTCCTTGGTGTAAATCCTCAAATTCCGGTAAGCCTGGCAGGATCCGGTCTTCTGGTCATAGTCGGCGAAATCGCTGAAAATCCGGTTCCCCTGCTGTTCAATCTTCACATTCCCGATCAAACGGTACACATTAGGACGTCCCGGTATGCTCACAATCGAATCCCCGGTAAAAGTCTGGGCCAAGAGGCGACCCGTAAAACAAAACAAGAAAACGAAAACCCAACAAGCCGCAAGACAGCGAATCTGCCAGGTCCCCCCGGCAACAAACCTTCCGGTCGCCGAACGTGAACGAACATGCAAACTGCCCATCTCTCAATTCACAATTTCCCCAAAACGGATGCCTTCCTGCGGGAAATCCACCTTTTCCCCCGTCAAGTCGAAGCAAATTTCCCGACGGGAATCCGCCACGCCCTTTTCTTCAAGCAAGACATAATAATGACGGCCGTTCCAACGGTCCTCCTCGTAATGGCAAACCACCACGGTGCAAGCCGGGTATTCCGCCTGCAAAAACTGGTAGGAACGCAAAGGAATCTGCCCTTCCTCTACCTGCCAACGGGTGCAAATCCACTCCCCGTTCGACTGGAAAAAAGAAAACACCTTGCCTGCGCCCCAACCCGTCCGTGCGTAATAGATACCTTCCCAAACGCCCCAACGGACCCGTTTGGCATGCGGATGGGCCAAATCGAAATTCGTCCGCACCACTTCCGGCACCTTCTCCCTTTTGAGCGGAAGGGTCTCCACGGCCCGCAACCCGGTTCCCCGGAGCAAAAACACACAAAACAAAGCCGCAAAGACCCGTCTTCCCCAGATTCCCACAGGCTAATCCTTAAAAATGGTTTCTTCCCGGTCCGGGCCTACCGACACCACACTGATTTTACCTCCCGTTTCCCGGCTCACGAAATCCAAATACTTGCGGAAGTTTTCAGGCAAATCCCCGTACTGCCGGGCCTGGCTCATCGGACTCCTCCAACCGGGCATTTCCACATAACAGGCTTCCACCTTTTCCGCTTGTTCCGTGTTCGGGTAATATTCCATTTCCTTGCCGTCCAAACGGTAGGAAACCGCCACTTTCAAGGTATCGAATTCGTCCATCACATCGGCCTTCATCACCACCAAATCGGTAATGCCGTTCACCATCAAGGTGTACTTCAAAGACGGCAGATCCAACCATCCGGTACGCCGGGGACGCCCCGTGGTAGCACCGAATTCGTGGCCTTTCCGGCGCAATTCCTCGCCGGTGGCATCGTGCAACTCCGTCGGGAACGGACCGCTGCCCACCCGGGTACAATAAGCCTTGAACACCCCGTAGACCTTCCCGATGGAAGAAGGCGGAATCCCCAAGCCCACGCAGACACCAGCCGTGACCGTGCTCGAGGAGGTCACAAAAGGATAGGATCCGAAATCCACGTCCAGCAAGGAACCTTGCGCCCCTTCGGCCAAAACGGTCTTGCCCTGGTCCAAGGCACGGTTCAGATAAATTTCGGTCGGCAACACCTCGAAATGCCGCAACTCGGCAATCCCGGCCATCCAATCCTGTTCATATTCGGCCAAGGTCTTGCCGTCTATCCGGGCGGCATCCAAGTCGAAATCCAGATTGCGCAACTGCCGCAAATGCTCCTCTTTCAAGGCCGCATATTTTTCCGCGAAAGCCGGAACGGAAATATCCCCCATCCGCAGGCCGCAACGGGCCACCTTGTCGGTATAAGCCGGTCCGATACCCTTGACGGTGGAACCGATTTTCTTGCTGCCCTTCTTCTGCTCCAGAGCCGCATCCAGCAAACGGTGCGTAGGCAGAATCAAATGGGCCTTGTCCGAAATCTTCATCCGTTCACGCGGTTCCACGCCCGCTTGGCGCAAGCCTTCGATTTCCTCCCGGATGATACAGGCGTCAATCAAGACCCCGTTCCCGATCACGTTCACCTTCCCTTCATGGAAAATCCCCGAAGGAATCGTGTGCAAAACATGGGTCTTCCCGTCGAACTTGATGGTATGCCCGGCATTGGGCCCGCCTTGGAAACGAGCCACGATATCGTACTTGGGTGCAAGCACATCCACAATTTTTCCTTTACCTTCATCCCCCCACTGAATGCCGAGAATGACATCTACTTTTGTCCTTTGCATCTTATCTCAAATTTCTTTCCGGGGAACCTCCGGGCCTCCCCGTTCTTGTCTATCAAAAAATTTTTGTTGGAAACCTATCCCGCACAAACCCTAAGGCATCCCGATTCCAGCGGGAACCACCCGGCTCGCCCCAGGCGCATTCCCGACCCGGTTTCACATAGCTTTCAAACTCAAATCCAAGGCATTGACATGATGGGTCAAAGCCCCGACCGAAATAAAATCCACGTTGGTCGAAGCGTACTCGGCCAAGTTGTCCATGTTGATGCCGCCCGAAGCCTCGGTCTCATAGCGCCCGTCTATCCTCCGCAAGGCTTCCCGGATTTTGTCCACCGGGAAATTGTCCAGCATGATCCGGTCCACCCCGCCATGCTGCAAGACCTGTTCCAGTTCCTCGAAGCTACGCACCTCGATTTCAATCGGCAATTGCTTACCCTTGGCTTCCAAATAGGAATGAACCGCATCCAAAGCCTCCTTGATGCCTCCGGCAAAATCGATATGGTTGTCCTTGATCAGAATCATGTCGAACAAACCGAAACGGTGGTTGCTACCGCCCCCGATACGGACCGCCATCTTCTCAAAAACCCGGTTGTTGGGCGTGGTCTTGCGCGTATCGAGCAAGGTGGTCTTGCTTTCCCCTATCATCTTGACCAAGCGACGGGTATGGGTCGCAATGCCGCTCATCCGCTGGATATAGTTCAAACTCAGGCGTTCCGCCGTCAAAATGGAACGCGAGGGGCCTTCCACGATGAAAATCCGGTCGCCCACCTGGATTTCCTGCCCGTCTTCGAGCAAGGGGGTGAACACAATCCGGGAATCCACTTCCTCATACACCATCCGCGCCACTTCCAAACCGGCCAGCACTCCGGCTTCCTTGGCCACCAAGACAGCCTTGCCTTTCGCCTCCTCCGGAATGCAGGCCAAGGACGTATGGTCCCCGTCTCCCACATCTTCCTTCAATGCCAGACGGATATAGTCCAGCATCATGGCTTTTTCGTCTATCTGCATCTTATCTTCCTTTCATTCCAATCCCCTGCCGCCTTGGATTCATTGGCAAGCCCTGGCAATCACTGGAAATCCTTGCCATCTTGGCCATCCAAGGCAATCCGTTGACCCCCAGGGCGCCCGCCGGGGCACGGCGGGGGAAACCGCATCATTACTTCTTTGACTGTTCAGCCTTGTACTCGTCGTTCAAACCTTTCAGGACCGCACTCGTAATGTCCATCGAAGGAACGGCATACAAAACCCCGCTCATGCTCCCCGAAGTAATAATCAGGCTGTACTGGGCGTTTGCCTCGTTGTACCGTTTTATATAGTCCAGAATCCGGTTGGTCACTTCCTCCATGCGCTGTGCCTGCAAGCTCACCATCTGGTTCGAATAGGTCTGCTGCAAATTGGCGATTTCCTGCTGGCGGTTGCTCAACTCTTCCTCTTTCTTGCGCTGGTCGCTCAGGGTCATCGTGGCTCCCACCTTGAGGTAGTTGTCGTAATCCTTTTGCAAGCGGTTTGCCTGGTTCTGGATATCGGTCATCAACCTTTCCTCGGTTTGCTGGATTTCGCGCTGGATATCGGCCACCATCTGGAAACCATTGTTGATGCTGTCCATGTTCACCGTGGCAATCCTCAGTTCGGACAAGGCGGCTCCCGGCACTTGACGGGCTGCCACCGCTTCCGGACTTCCCCCTGTCGTAGCCCCTTGTTCCGGGGATTTGGATTGGCAAGCCACGGACACAAAACCGCAAACGAGCGCCAAAGCGCTAACTTTCAGAAAATTGTATTTCATTGTATTCAAAATTTACCAGCCTCAAAGGTATTCATTTTCCGCTATCGAAACGCGAATCCCTGATTTTGCTTTTCCGGCGGCTGTCAGGCCGGGTATTTTTCAAATCGGGCGAAGCCCTTCCGCCCCCGTTCCAAACCGGTTTCGATTCCCCAACCAAGTCCGGAACCTCGTTCGGACCCGGCAACCGAATCCGCCCCTGAGGTCAAACCAATCGCAAAACCAAAACCGAATCCAAGTTCAAGCACCAGCCGGCTTCGAATCCAAATCCCGTCCAAAACCCAAGGGTCTCGTCCGCAAAAAACAAGCCCAAACACCGCTCAAGCACCCGACCGGTTCCCGAAAACCGTTTCCGGGAAAGCCTAATTCCCCTCGTTCGACAAGAACTGGATCCGGACCAAACGGATTTCGGTCTCCGTGTACTCGTCCTCGCCCAATTTCTGCAAAGCCTCTTCCACCGAGTCGTTCTCGGCTTCCAAGAAATAGTCGTAGATGTCGTCCCGATGATAGGAATCTACCACTTCCTCGATATAATAGTCCAAATTCAGGCGGGTTCCCGAATCCACAATCCGCTCAATCTCGGTCAACAATTCCTCCATTGTCAAGCCCTTGGTTATCGCAATATCCTCCAAGGAAATCTTGCGGTCGATGCTCTGGATGATATAGACTTTCAAACCCGATTTATTGACCACCGACTTGATGACGAAATCTTGCGGTCGCTCGATTTCGTTCTCTTCCACGTACTGCTTGATCAAGTCCACGAAAGGCTTCCCGTACTTCTTCGCCTTGCCCACGCCCACCCCCGTGATATGGGTCAATTCGTCCAGGTTCACAGGATATTGGATGGTCATATCCTTCAATGAGACATCCTGGAAAATCACATAGGGCGGCAAATTCTCCTTATGGGCTATATCCTTGAGCAAATCCTTCAACATCGCATACAAAACCTTGTCCACGGCTTCCGAAGCGCTGTTCCCGCCGGCCATGTACTCGGAATCATCCGGATTATAGGTATGGTCGCGGATGACCTCGATTTTAAAAGGATGCTTGACAAAGTCCTCGCCCGCCGGTGTCACCTTGATGACCCCGTAATCCTCGATGTCCTTGCTCAGCAAATCGGCAATGATGCACTGGCGGATGACCGCTTTCCAATAGCGTTCGTCCTTGTCCTTGCCTTGACCGAACTGGGGCAAAAGGTTGTGTTTGTAATTCTTGATGGAGGGCGAAAGCTTGCCCATGCAAATAGCCACGATATAATCCACCTTGAACTGCTGCTTGATGTCCAGGATCAGGCTGATGACAAAGGCCGCATTCTCCGTGGCATCTTCCTTTTCCTTGGGATAAAGGCAATTGTCGCAATTATGGCAGTTGTCTCCCTCGTATTTTTCCCCGAAATAGTGCAAAAGGTGTTTCCGGCGGCACATCGAGGTCTCCGCGTAAGAAATTGTCTCGGCCATCAACTGCCGGGCCACTTCCTGCTCCGACACCTGCTTGTCCTTGAGGAATTTTTCCAACTTGATGATGTCTTCCTCGCAATAGAAGGCGATACATTTGCCCTCGCCTCCGTCCCGACCTGCACGTCCGGTTTCCTGATAGTACCCTTCCAAGCTCTTGGGCATATCATAGTGGATGACAAAGCGCACATCGGGTTTGTCGATGCCCATGCCGAACGCAATCGTGGCCACGATCACGTCCACGTCCTCCATCAGGAAACGGTCCTGGTTGGCCGCCCGGGTCTGGGCATCCAAACCGGCATGGTAGGGCAAGGCACGAATCCCGTTGGCGCAAAGCACTTCGGCGAATTCTTCCACTTTCTTACGGCTCAGACAATAGACAATACCCGATTTCCCGCTGTTGTCGCGGATGAATTTCACGATGTCCCGGTCCACGTTCTTGGTCTTCGGTCTCACCTCGTAATAGAGGTTCTCCCGGTTGAAGGAGGAAATGAACACCGAGGCATCCATCATGCCCAAGTTCTTCTGTATGTCTTTCTGGACCTTGGGCGTGGCAGTCGCGGTCAGGGCGATGACCGGCACGGTACGGCCTATCTGCTCGATAATCGGACGCAGGCGGCGGTATTCGGGCCGGAAATCATGCCCCCATTCCGAAATGCAATGGGCTTCGTCTATCGCATAAAGGGAAATGGGTATCGTCCTGAAAAACTCCACATTTTCTTCCTTGGTCAGGGTTTCGGGAGCCACGTACAGGAGTTTGGTCTGCCCCGATGCCAAATCTTCCTTCACCTGCTTCATTTCCGTCCTGGAAAGCGATGAGTTCAGGTAATGAGCTATCTTCGTGGCACTTCCGAAGCTCCGCACGGCATCCACCTGGTTCTTCATCAGGGCAATCAAAGGCGAAACGATAATGGCCGTCCCGGGCAGAATCAAAGCCGGAAGCTGGTAACAAAGGGATTTGCCACCGCCGGTCGGCATGATGACAAAGGTGTCTTTCCCGTCCAACACATTTTGGATAATGGCCTCCTGGTTCCCTTTGAACTGGTTGAAACCGAACACGCGCAAAAGCTCCGCGTGCAAAAACTGACTGTCATACTTCATGACGACCCGGATTAAGAAAATTGTTTACTTTTGTTTCCGTTCTGCATGCCGCTTGCGGGGTGGATGCCGATTCTCCCTCGCCGGCCCGGAAAGCTTTTACAAGCCCCGTACGTATCCAAAGATAGTACAATTGTTGGAAACTAAAAAGCTTCTCCGCGATATTGCTTGATACAGAACGGCATTCCGCAACCTGCAAGGTTCAGGAAGGCGGGGAGCCGTTAACGAAACGAAAACAACAACATACCATGATATTACGTACAGAAGACATTGTCAAAACCTACCATCAACGGACAGTGGTCGACCATGTGAGCATCGAAGTGCAGCAAGGCGAAATCGTTGGCCTCCTGGGACCCAACGGGGCCGGGAAAACCACTTCGTTCTATATCATCGTCGGACTGATCAAAGCCTTGGAGGGAAAAGTGTTCCTGGACGACACCGATATTACCAAGCTTCCCATGTACAAACGGGCCCAGTTGGGCGTAGGCTACTTAGCACAGGAAGCTTCGGTGTTCCGTCAGATGAGCGTGGAAAACAATATCGCTTCCATCTTGGAGTTCACCGAAAAGGATCCTGCCGTCCGCAAGCAACGTTTGGAAGAGCTCTTGGTGGAGTTCGGCATCGACCATGTACGTAAGACAAAGGGTATCAGCCTTTCTGGAGGGGAACGCAGGCGGACTGAAATCGCCCGGGCCTTGGCCGCCAATCCCAAATTCATCTTGTTGGACGAGCCCTTTGCCGGTATCGACCCCTTGGCCATCGAGGATATCAAGAAAATCGTGTTGCAACTCAAGCAGAAAAACATCGGCATCCTGATTACCGACCATAACGCGCAGGAAACCTTGTCCATCACCGACCGTTCCTATTTGCTCTATAGCGGGAAAATCCTCAAGGCGGGCAACTCGCACGAGCTGGCCAACGACCCGGAAGTGCGCGAAAAATACTTGGGCCGGGATTTCGAACTCAAGGAAATACGGTAACCGGAAAAACGAAGACGAAAACCATGTTGGAAGTTGGAAAACCGGCTCCCCCTTTCCAAGGCAGGGACCAAAACGGGAACGAAGTCAGCCTCAAAGATTTTGCAGGCAAAAAATTGGTACTTTATTTCTACCCCAAGGACAATACGCCCGGTTGCACGGCCGAGGCCTGTGATTTGAGGGACAACCAAGCCCGGCTCCAAGCCGCCGGTTACGAGATTGTCGGGGTCAGCAAGGACAGCGAAGCTTCGCACAAGAAATTCGCCGAAAAACATGCCTTGCCGTTCCCTTTGGTTTCCGACCCTTCCACCGAAATCCTGCAAGCCTATGGGGCTTGGGGCGAAAAGAAAGCCTACGGCAAGACCTCGATGGGAACCCTGCGCAAAACGGTGCTTATCGACCAGAACGGGATTGTGGAGCAAATCATCAACAAGGTGGATACCAAGGCGCATGCTTCCCAGATCCTGGACACGATTGCTTCCTAAGTTGCATTCCTATGCGTCTTGCTTGCCTCCTGTGCGTTCTTCTCGTGTCATGCGTTCTTTCCGGACGATGCCAAAACGCCCAAGACTCCATTTCCGGCGGGGCCCAAATAAGGCAAACTTATTTTTCCAACATCGTCCAAAACCCCTCTTTCCCGATACTGTACAAACTGGAAGCGCTGGACAGCTTGATCCAGGATGCCGTAGTGCAAAGGTCGAGCGAAACAAAATCCAAGAAGTCAATTCCTTGCTTAACAAAAAAGCCGATCTTTTAGAAAAAACCGGCAATTACGCGGCAGCCTTGCAAACCAGTCTCCGGCAGTTGGGAATCCTCGATTCGCTTCCGATGGAAACGGTGGATGGAAACGAGAAATGGGAGTTGTTCTACCGCATTGCCCGGATGCACTTTTATACCGGCGATTACGAGAGTTGCCTCCTTTTCCTGTACCAAGTGCTTGAAGGTTGCAAGGATACCGACTTGAATATCCGTGCCCACGCTTTTTTGAGCAAAACATTCATCAACCTGCACCAATTCCCCTTGGCGACCAAACACATCCGTTCAGCAGAAGCCTTGATTGACTCCTTGCCCCGGGGAATCGACACCTCCACCCTGTTCACGTACAGCAACCAAAAAGCAGCCCTTTATCCCAAATCGGTCATTAGACTTTGGGGAGATTGCCCGCTTGTGTCATGCAACATGCTTCTCGCCTAGCCGAAGGCGTAGCGGGCTACGTCGAGGCGTAGCGAGAAACAGGGTGCGGACAGAAGCGGGCAAGATGCCCGAAAGCCTCATTTTCCCCATCGGAAGCGGACACGGCGTGTCTGATGACCGATTTGGGTTTATTACGAGACCGGGCAGTACGAGGCCTGTTTCAACGAAATGGAGAAGGCCGGAAAATACGCGCAGGCTTCGGGGAACCCTACTTTCATCACCACGCACAACCAAAACCTGGCCCTCCTTTACCTCGACATGGGAGAAACCGGATTGGCCAAGGAATTGCTTCTGAAGATCCTTGATATTTACGACCAGGAACAGGATGCCAGCAACCTGCATGTCCTGGCCCTGCAAATCCTTGCACCCCTTTACGTTGAGGAAAAACAGTACACGGAAGCCTTGGAACTCTACGAAAAAGCTTTGGAAATCGCCCGCCAAGGGGGAATGCTCCACAACCAAGGCAGCATCCTCACCGACATGGCCGACATCTATGAAAGCCAGCACCAATACAAAAAGGCGCTCGACTGCCTGAAAGAAGGGCAGGAAATCAAAGCTTCGCTTGTCAACAGCAGCGTGGTGGAAAGAGCCCTCGCCCGAGATTTCCACTTTGAACAAAGGGAGGAGGAATTGCAGAAGCGAGACTGTAAGCTAAAGTGTGTCAAGAAAAGGAAAAGAGATTAACTTTACAGACACACTTTTTAATTATGAGCAA
>CALUNB010000026.1 GCA_944321885.1 uncultured Bacteroidales bacterium
CATTCGATAAATTGTACTACCTTTGCATAACAAGAGTTGTTTGACAGAAAGAAACGCAACGCATATCGCAGAATTTGTAACCGTTGCCAAGTCATTACCTCATTTTATGAGAAAATCTCATAAGTAGCTTATTTCTAATATATTCCTATTTTAATATCGTTTTTTTCGACAAAACGCGAACCCAGGCACATGTTTTTCCCCTCAGCCCAAACCGCTGCCCTTGACTGCGGCGTAATCCTGCCCATGCCATCATCATCCATGATATACATGTTCCCGACTACGACAGACCCGTCCCCCGAAATCATATAGCTGTTATTCACGGCCAGGTCCGAATACACACCGTTGTTCGGAAGCGCCGTCCACGTGTCGGATGCGATGTCATAAATCCCGGCCACAGCCTTATACTCTTTAATCGGCTGTTCGGACAGCAATCGCCGGTACACCGTGCCGCCATCACCGGCAATCAACAAGTAACTGTTCACTTCCGTCACATACAGGCTCCGGATATCCTTGCCCCCCATGGGGTTTTCGATAGGAGTCCACAAATCGCAAGTGTTGCCGGTCGATTGCCAGAGTTGCCCGTCCGAACCTGCCACGATGGCCGTGCTGCCAACCCAGCAGGCATCATACCAAACCACGTTTTCCGTGTTCTTGCCCGCCTTGCTCCAAATGCCGCCTTCGGCCACCACTTTCTTTTCCCAAGTATTACCTGCATCCTGGCTTACGTACACAGCACCCGTACCGAGCGCCAAACCGTATTTCCCGGTCGTATCGAAGGATATCTGGTTCAAGGATATCCCGTTCTCTTCCGTGAAGACCGTCGTCCAATGGCTTCCGGTATCCACCGATTTCTGTATCAAACCATTCCGGGTAGACAGGAAAAAAATGCCTCCTGCATGGCAAATGTCGGCAGGAATCCCCCCAGACCGTCTATCACCGTGTCGAAATCATCCCCGCTGTTCTTCGTCCGCCACAGGAAAGGCTGTCCATCGATACGAACCCCTCCTACCAGACCCGGATTCCGGGCATAGTCATCGGTCACGATGAAATCGATGGCTGAATAACTTTCCACTGCCGTACCGGGAAGATTGGCAACCGGGTTCCACGTCCCGCCTGTCAGCCAGCCATAATGCAAAGTGGCTTTGTCACCACCCGCAATAACATTATACTGATCAACCAAAGCCAAGACATTGAAGCCACCCAAATCCTTTCCAGCCAAATTCGTGAAAGCACCACCTTTGAGCAAGTCTCTCCAAGAGAGACTCTCGTTGGAGGTGGTCATGATAATCATCGTATCCGAAAGCGGTCTCTTCCCAACCACAATCCCGCTCGTGCTCTGCTTGTAAAAAAGGATATCAGTAAGGACTATGCTGTCCGAAGCCTCCAGTCCCTGCAAGGCAACGGTATCCCATTGGAGAGGCAGCAAAATCGAATCCATCATGACCGCCGCCACTTTCCGCCCGTCGTCGGTGAAGCGGGCCACACCGCCGACCCCATCACCTGCCGAAATGCCTCCTATCAGGCGCATTTCACCCTCCTCGGGACTCCATAAATAGTAAGGAACGTTAGACTCTACCGGTTGGACAACCACCAAACCCTCGTTCGTCACCGAATACGGCTGGAAGGCTTCTTCCGTCATCTCCACCTGGGCGAAACCGGTTCCGGAAACCGCCAAAAGCCCCAACAACAAAAATTTCTTGCCATGTTTCATGTTCATCATAACTCTGCTTTTTTAATGTTGATACTCTATCCGTGAATTTTACTCGTTTTTCGTTCCTTGTACTTTGTCCCGTTAATGTTTTTTATCCTTATTCGTTATCTCATCAAAATGCATGGGATTTCGAATCCGTTTGCTTGCTGCAAGTTTATTTTTTCATTTCCAAAACTGCAAAACCAAAGAATCCAAATTCATGAATCCGGACAAGAAGCAATACAAAACACTGTTTTTCAATATAATTCTAAGAAGCTCCACAAAATTCCCGCAGCATGGCAGACCACAAACCCTCCTCCAAATTCATGTTTTTGAAGCCCCCTCCTCCGCCCGATGCGGCAAACTACCCGACCGAATCCATGAACCCTTGACCCCATAATAAGAAAGGGTACCCGCCGGTACCCTTTCCATCAACCAACCAAAAACCTATGATATGAAAACCTATAAACCCAAAAGACAAGGAAGAAAGCGTTCATCCCGTCTTTGCGGATGCAAAATTGGAACTTCCTCCACATTTATGCAAATACTGGAAATCCAAATTCTTAAATCTGCAACACATTTTCCCGAAACTTTCGCCCGAAAAATCCATATCTTACAGGTTTCCAAGAAAAAGAAAAAGGCCCATGGAAAGTATTCAAACCCTCCACAGGCCTTGGAAAAGGAGGCAATCCCTTGTTTATTTGACACTCAGATACTCGTCAATCGCCTTGGCGGCCTTACGGGCGGCACCCATGGCCAAAATGACCGTGGCGGCACCCGAAACCACATCGCCCCCGGCGAACACGCCCGGACGGGAAGTCTTGCCGGTTTCATCGGCCACGATGCAACCCTTGCGGTTGGTCTCCAATCCCTTGATGGAATGAGCCAGCATCGGGTTCGGCACGGTTCCCAAGGACATGACCACTTCGTCTACCTCGATTTCGAATTCCGAACCGGGAATTTCCACCGGACTGCGGCGCCCCGACGCATCGGGTTCGCCCAACTCCATGCGGATGCACTTGATGGCCCGGACCCAACCCTTTTCATCACCCAGGATTTCCACCGGGTTCACCAGTTCCAGGAAATGGATTCCTTCTTCCTGCGCATGGTGTACTTCCTCGCGACGCGCCGGCATCTCGTTGATGGTACGGCGGTAAACCACATAAACATCCGAACCGAGACGCTTGGAGGTACGGGCGGCATCCATCGCCACGTTCCCACCGCCGACCACGGCCACCTTCTTGCCGATATAGACCGGGGTATCGTAATCCTCGCGGTATGCCTTCATCAGGTTGGAACGTGTCAGCAATTCGTTGGCGGACAAAACCCCGTTGAGGTTCTCGCCAGGGATATTCATGAAGCGGGGTAGACCGGCACCCGAGCCGATGAAAACGGCATCGTATTTTTCCACATCCAGCAGATGGTCCACCGTGTCGGTCTTGCCGATAATCACATCCGTCTCGAACTCCACGCCCAATTGCTTGAGATTCTCGATTTCATGGGCCACAATGGCCTTGGGCAGACGGAATTCGGGAATCCCGTACACCAACACGCCGCCCGCCTTGTGCAAGGCTTCGAACACCCGCACCGAATAGCCCATCTTGGCCAAGTCCCCGGCACAAGTAAGACCGGCAGGACCGCTTCCCACCACGGCTACCCGTTTGCCGTTCCTGGCAGGCATTTCCGGCTTGGACGAACCATGAAGCCGCGTATAGTCGGCCACGAAACGCTCTATCTTGCCAATCGCGATAGCTTCGAACTTCTTGCCCATGACACAAGAACCCTCGCACTGGGTCTCCTGGGGACAAACACGACCGCAAACGGCCGGCAAAGCCGAGTCGAGCGCGATGACCTTGGCGGCTTCCTCGAAATTGCGTTGGGCCACTTCATGGATGAACTGCGGAATCTTGATCGATACTGGGCAGGCTTCCACACAAGCGGGTTTCTTGCATTGCAAGCAACGGGAAGCTTCCAGAACGGCTTCTTCCTCGTTGTAACCCAAGCAAACTTCCTCGAAATTATGGTTGCGTTCCTGGGGATCCTGTTCCCGGACCGGCACCCGTTTCTTCTTGTCGAAACCTTCCGCAACACAGCTTCCCGCCCGACGGGCCGCCGATTCTTCCACGGCAGCGGCCAAATTGCAATGGTGGTCGCCGGTATTGCTGGCAATCTCGTATTTCTTGTACATGCCCTGGCGGCGCATGGCTTCATCGAAATCCACCTGATGGGCATCGAACTCGGGACCGTCCACGCAAGCGAACTTGGTCTTGCCACCTACCGTCACGCGGCAAGCCCCGCACATCCCCGTGCCGTCCACCATCAAAGTGTTCAGGCTGACCACGGTATGAATGCCGTATTCCTTGGTCAAGAGGGAAACGAACTTCATCATGATCATGGGGCCGATGCAAATCACCTCGTCGTATTTCTTACCTTGGTGGTCAATCAAGTCCTTGATCAAGTCCGTGACCCGGCCATGGAAACCCGCCGTACCGTCGTCCGTACAGAGGTACACGTTCCCGGCCACCTCGCGCATTTCTTTTTCCAAGACCAGAAGCTTGGCCGAACGGGCACCAAGAATCACATCGCAGGAAATCCCGTTGTCGTGCATCCATTTCACCTGCGGGTAAACCGGCGCGGCGGCGAAACCACCCGCCACGAAAAGGATGTTGCGCTTCTTCAGCGTTTCCACCTCTTCGGAAACGAAATCCGAAGGACGGCCTAAAGGTCCGACCACGTCCAAGAAGCATTCTCCCACTTCGAACTTACCTAATTTCTTGGTCGAAGCCCCCAACATCTGGAACACAATGCGGATTGTGCCGCGTTGGCGGTCGTAATCGCAGACAGTCAAGGGAATGCGTTCCCCTTGTTCGTCCGGGATGACAATCAGGAATTGCCCCGGTTGGGCCGAAGTAGCCAAACGGGGGTCGTACACCTGCATGCTCACAATTTCAGGTGCGATGACCTCTTTCTCAAGGATCTGAAACCGTTTTGTTTCCATTTGCCTCATTTTTTCTTGCGTTTGCCCTCTGCCTTCGCCTTTCCGGATTTGGAGGTCTTTTTGGCAGAATCCGAACGCTTATTTTGCTTTTTACGTGTTTTTCCGTTGCCGTTATCGAAAGCGGAATAGTCGAAGCCTTTCCTTCCGCTTCCTGGTTTTCCACTTCTGCCGGAGGGATAGGAGTCCGCGTAAGCATCTGGATTGAAGCCCCAATCGTCCAAATCCATCCACTCCTGCCGCCCGCCTTTCGGGCCACGGCGGTAATCGTCCTTGTAAAAATCATCCCAGGTGTCGTCCCCCTTCTTCCTTTTCCCTGAACGGGAAGATTCCCGGTTCGAAGATTCCCGGCCCCGGTCCGACCATTCGCCCCGGGAGGCATCCCAGGACTCGGCACGCTCCGATCGCTTTCCTTTCCGGGAATGTCCGCCGAGTTCGCCGCCTTCGGGTTCGAAGGAAGAGGAGTCCCTCTCCCCGCTTTTCCGGGAAGATTCTCTCTTGGACGTCCCTCTCTTGGCGGATTCTTTCTTGCCCTTGCCCGCTTCGTCGTCCTTGGCCGATTCGGCATAGACCTTGCGGTCGCCCCAAACGGTATGGTTCAAACCATCCAGGATATCAGCCTCATAACGAGCATCCACTTCAACAAAGGTGCAGGTCTTGTAGATTTCGATACGGCCTATCTGGGCTTCCTTGGAACCCAAGGCATCGTTGATGATACCCATCATGCTCTGGGGCCGGATTCCGTCCATGTGTCCCAAATTGATGAAAATCCGGGCCATACCTTCTTCCACACCGTTTTGACCCCGGCGTTTCGTTTCCCCTTTGGCTTTCTTGCGGCCCTCGCCCATGTCTTCCACGATAGGCGCGTTGGCATAGTATTCGAGGAAACGGTTGAACTCCCGCCATACGAAACGTTTCACGATTTCTTCTTTGCTCAGGCCCTGCAAACGTTCGTAAATGACCGGAAGGTACTGATCCATGGGACCGCCCTCCCCGGTATCAAGCTGCATCATCTTGTCTATCTGCGACATAAGTTGTTTTTCGCAGATTTCTTCCCCTTGGGGGATATGTTGCAGGATGAATTCTTTCTTCAAGACCTTCTCTATCGCCTTGAGACGACCTTTCTCCCTCGGGGTCACAATCGCGATGGAAATACCGGTGGCAGACGCCCGCCCGGTACGCCCGCTGCGGTGGATGTATTGCTCGATATCGTCCGGCAGGTTGTAATTGAGCACATGGGTCAGGTTGTTCACGTCCAAACCCCGTGCCGCCACGTCGGTAGCGACCAAAAGCTGGAGGTTCTTGAGGCGGAAACGGCTCATGGCGTTGTCGCGCTGGGCCTGGGACAAATCCCCGTGCAAGGCATCGGCATTGTAGCCGTCCTTGATCAGTTTCTCGGCCACTTCCTGGGTTTCCCGGCGGGTCCGGCAGAAAATAATCGAATAGATGTCGGGGTAAAAGTCGATAATACGTTTGAGGGCAAGGTAACGGTCCTTGGCGTTGACCACATAATAATGGTGGGTCACATTGGCCGACCCCTCGTTCTTGGTCCCGATGACGATTTCCTCGGGATCGTGCATGTAGTTGTTGGCGATGGCCCGGATTTCCTTGGGCATGGTGGCCGAGAAAAGCCAGGTATGCTTGTCGGCGGGGGTGTTTTCCAGGATGCCGTCCAACTCGTCGCGGAACCCCATGTTGAGCATCTCGTCGGCCTCGTCGAAGACCACGGTACGCAGGCTGCTGAAGTCGATTTTACCCCGGCGGATGATGTCGAGCATGCGCCCGGGCGTGGCCACCACGATTTTGACACCTTTGGCGATTTCGTCCAATTGGCGTTCGATGCTGGCGCCCCCGTAAACGGCGCAAATCCGCAAATTCTTGATGTTCTTTGAAAAATTCTTGAGATCCTTGGCGATTTGCATGCAAAGTTCCCGTGTCGGGCTCAACACCAGGGCTTCCACGCCCTTGGTTTCGGGATTGCACTTTTCCAAAAGGGGGAGCCCGAAGGCGGCTGTCTTTCCGGTGCCGGTCTGGGCCAAGGCTACCATGTCGGTTTCGGTTGTCAACAGCACGGGCAAGACTTTGGCCTGCACCGGCATAGGTTGCGAAAATCCCAAATCCTCAATGGCTGCGAGAATTTCCGGCCGCAGGTTGAAGTCTGAAAATGTCATTTTTACCAAAATAAGAAAGTCCGCTCAAAGGTTTCCCGTTCCCCTGCTGGAAAAACCGGGCCGCCCCCAAGAAGGGAATTGTCTTCCAATCAGATGATTAACCAATAAAACCGGCTCACGGACGTTGTTAAACGGCGCAAAAATACATCTTTTCGGAGACTATTCGGGCATTCGATCGGAATGTAGCAGCCGTGAACCTCCTCGACAAGGTTCCGGATAAGCACGCCCGTCAAGCATACACAGCGGAACTACCGTCCGTACATACCCCTGCGAAGGCGGCACGGAATCCCAAACATCCGGAATCGTATCTACACGAAAAATTACCTTTTCTTTGGTTTATTTCATCAAAAAAGTAGTTTTTCGTGCACTTTTATTGCATATAAAATTGAGATTCATTACATTTGCAAAAATGATATTATCAATGAAAAACCGGCTGATAGCAAGACAAGGGGAATGCGAGGAGTTATCCAAGTGCATGGAATCCGAAAAATCGGAATTTGTGATAATTTGCGGACGCAGACGAATCGGCAAGACTTACCTCGTGGATAAATTCTTTGATGGCAATTTCGACTTCAAATATGTCGGGGGCCACAACCTGCGGACAAGGGACCAGCTGCGCAATTTTGCAAAAGCCCTCAAAAAGCATTCCAAAAGAAAACAGCCGGAATTTGCGGACTGGTTTGAAGCATTTGATGCTTTGGAAGCCTATCTGGAGACATTGCAACCGGACAGGAAGAAAGTCATATTCATTGATGAGATGCCGTGGATGGATTCCAAACGCTCCAATTTTGTGAGTGCACTGGAAAACTTCTGGAACGGGTGGGCCAACGGACAGTATAACATCGTCCTGGTCGCCACCGGGTCGGCTACGTCATGGATGGTTGACAAACTGGTAAAAAACCGTGGAGGGCTTCACAACAGAATAACCAGAAGACTTTATCTTACACCGTTCACACTCAAGGAAACAGAGGAATACCTCAAGAAACGCCAGACGACATGGGACAGATACGAAATACTACAATGCTATATGCTAACCGGTGGGGTCCCGTTCTATCTAGACCTGATTGAACCGAGGGAGACCCTGTCGAGGAATATAGACCGCCTGTGTTATGAGGCGGACGGCGCTTTGCGCAGGGAGTTTGACGAACTCTACAACGCTGTCTTTCCTGCGGCCGAGACATATATCGAAGTGGTCAGACTCCTGGCGGCGCATAAGAACGGACTGACACGAAAGGAAATCGGGGAAGGCATCAGGACAAGCGGCACCAACCTGACCCGCATCATCGGTAATCTTGAGAAATGCAGTTTCATCGGGAAACGCGCCCAGTTCGGCAACAAGAAGAACGAGGCGATATACCGCCTCATAGACTTCTATACCCTGTTTTATTTCAAATTCATAGAGAATAATCTTTCCCTGGACAATATGTGGTGGACACACCACCTTGATTCAAGCAGCATTTCCGCATGGCAAGGACTCTCCTTTGAACTCATCTGCATGGAACACCACCGGCAGATAAAAAACGCCCTCGGAATTTCCGGCATGGCAACTTCCGTTTCCACATGGAGATGCTACCCAGACGCGAAGAACAACCTGCCTGGGGCGCAGATAGACATGATTATCGAACGCGCAGACCGGATGATCCATCTTTGCGAAATGAAATTCTCACAAAAGGCGTACAATATTACCGCCGATTATGAAAAGAAACTTCGCGACCGCATGTGGCTTTTTGATACGAAGACCAAAAACAGGAAACCGCTCGTACATACGTTTGTCACTACTTTTGGTCTGGGAGATGGCAAACACCACAGTATCGTCCACAGCGAAGTAACCATGGATGACCTTTTCAATTCTTAATCATGACAATACAGCAAATTCAATCCTTGTCCTCTTTCCCGGTCTCCAGGAAGTCCTGGAGATAAGCCAAGGTCCTGGTTTCCGCCGGTATGGCCATTTTTTTGCGAATCTGGTAAATGGAGGCCTCCACGGTCCGCACCGAACGGTGTATGATACCAGCTATTTCCTTGACACTCAGATTCAATACCAACAAAGCACAAATCCGCTGCTCGCTGCGGGTCAAATCCGGACAAGCCTCGTGCAAACGACCGAAAAAACTCGTATGTATCTGATTGAAACAAAGTTCAAATTCATCCCAAGCCGAATCGATGTTGAAGGCGGAAAGAACTTCTTCCAGATGCTGCTGTATTTCCTTGGTTTCGCTCGCCTTGCTGTAACGGAGCTTCTTCACCTCCGAACGGCAGTCGGCAATGATTTCCGTAGCTTGGACCAATTGCAGGTTCAAGGTAGCCAACTGGCGGGATTTTTCTTCCACATCGAACTTGTACTGGTTATCTTTTTGCCTGAATCCCTGTTCTTTTTCCTTACGATGCTTCCGTTCCTTGTAATAATTGTACAAAGCCAAGCAGAAACTCAGGCAAAAAATGGCCAGAAAGACCATCAATATCGCCACAATCATGTTCTTGTGCCGGTTCGAAAGTTCGGCATATTCCAATTGCTTGGAAAGCATCTCCATCTCCAGCCGCTTTTCCTTCTGTAGATACTCCTGCGACAAAAGGTTGATTTGCTCCTGCTGTTCGGTCCCGAACAGGCTGTCGCGCAAAGCCGTTCCCTTTTCCAACAACTCCAAAGCCTTCACGTACTGCCCCTTGGCCTTGTAAATCCCGGACATTTCCACATACGCGGTCACTTCAATCTTCCGGGTCCCTATCTGCTGGGCCAAATCCAAAGCCCTTTGGTAATAATCGAGGGCTTCATCGTACTCCTTCTCCCATGCGTACACATAACCAAGGTTGACCAGGGAAATAACATGGACATAGCCCCAGAACGATGTTTTCCCCTCGATAGCCCGGTTCAGATAGGCTTTCGCCAAGTCCATCTCCCCGATGCCCATGTAGATGTTCCCGATATTGTAGTTCCATACGGCCCGGTCGGTCTCGTTGGCAATCATCTTTTCGGATTCCTCCATGATCAGGATTGCCGAGTCGTATTTCATCTGCACATAATACCAGCCTGCCAGATTATTGCAAAAGAGAGAAAAGGTTTTGGGTTCCAAAGAATCGTACTCCTGTACCAGTTTCCGCCCCAAATCAGAATAATAGGAAGCCTGGGCCTCCTGATCCATATTCATGAACAACAAAGCCAGGTTGGAATATGCCCGGACGGCATAATTGACTTTAAGCGGGGATTGCTCGGTAAGCAATTTGACGGAAGCTTCTTCCGACTTCCCCGAAGAACCCCGTCCGTCCAGGTTCCATGCGGCATCCCAGGCCTCCTCCGGATCGGACCCGTTCCCGCAGATTTTCAGAATGTCGAAGAAATACTGGACACTCCGGGGATAGAAGCCGATCCACATCGTCACCTGCCCCAAACCGTACAAGCAACGCAATCGGGATTCCAAGCGGACCGAATCCGGCATCGGCACGCTGTCCAAACGCGACATGACTTGTTCGAACGTGGAGAAGGCCGAGGTATAATGTCCCAAGGATGTTTGGACCGAAGCGTAATCCAACAGGGTTTGCAACTGGTCCTGCAAGCGGCCCTGCCTGCCCAAGTTGGCGACAAGGCTGTCATAGGCCTCCAAGCGTTTCTCATAAGAGATACCGGCATCTTCCGTCCTCGCCCGGAAAAAGGACTCCCTGGCTGCCAGGTTCAAATCCGATCCGGCCTGGCCCTGCGCCCGCACTTGCATGCCCTCTCCCCGCAGGATTCCTGCCAAACATAAAAAGGCCAGCACCTTGGGTGCCAAAAAACAAATAAAGTATTTCATTTCCCTGTTCCCAATCCTTGTACCTTGAAGCCACATGACGAACCCGCAAGCATTCCAAAGCCTTCCCGTCACGCCCGGGAAGGAACCCGGTCCATCCCACCAAGCTCACACCTTCATAACCATTTGATTCCCAGAATATGGACACACCTCAGGCATCGGATTTCGCCCGCAAATACGCCAAACCGTCAAAGGCTCCGTGTTCCATCAAAGTAGCTAAAGTACGTTCTTTTTCCAAATAAAGGCGCTTCAAACCGGATTGCAGCGAGGCCAAACGGATCTTGCTCGCCACCGGCTCCAAATCCACGGCCAACCTGGGCAAAAGAGGGCGGAGAATCCCCTCCACCTTGTCCGAAAAATACCGGGCAGCTTTCATACAACGCTCCATCTTGTACGATGCCTCCGTATCCGGGATACGGCACAATTCCTTGAAAAAACGTTCCCCTACCCTGTAAACTTCCGACTCGAAACGGCTTTCCGCTTCACCGATGTCGAAACAAAGCCGGGGATAGGATTTAAGCGACTTCTGCGCAAAAGTACGCAAAGACCCCAACAATTTCCAAAGGGCGGAAAAATCGAATTGCTCTGCCAGCAACTTAGCATGGTATTCAGCTTTGTAGCGTTCCAAAGAAGCCATATCCGGACAATTCGGCTGCCCGCGCAGGAATTCCTCCACTTTCTCCTCTCCGTGCAAGGCCGCCTCGCTCACAGGGGAACGCAAGACCAGCCCCTCCAAGGAACGGCAACGGCTCAAGGCCACGTACACCTGGCCATGGGCAAAAGCCCTTCCCGCGTCCACGACCACCTTGTCGAATGTCAGCCCCTGGCTCTTATGAATCGTGATGGCCCAAGCCAGTTTCAAAGGCATCTGGACAAAGGATCCTTCCACGTTTTCCTTGATTTCCTTGGTCTGGGCATCAATCGTGTATTTCACATTATTCCAAATTTCGGGCATGACCCGGATTTCCTCACCCTCGCATTCCACATAAACCACCGACTCCTCACAACGGCGGATTTTTCCGATTTTCCCGTTATAATAACGGTGCCCGGCATCGTTCTTGACAAACACAACCTGGGCCCCAGGCTTGAACCTCAACGTTTTCCAAGTAGGAAAAGAATTTTCAGGAAAGCTTCCGTCCACCTGGGCTTCATACGTGTGATAAGAACCGGGCAAAGCCTCCACATTGGTATTGTTTATCCTGTCGGCCTGGTAATTATGCGTAGTCAAGGTCACATAGCCGTCATCCTCTCCCGGTTTGAAACCAGGCTTGTAACGGGTGGCCAGCCGGGCGAGGGCGGCTGAATCCAGACACCCCGAACGGAGTTTTTCGAGCAAGGTGATGAATCCCGGGTCTCTCTGCCGGTAAATTTTCTTCAACTCCACGGTAAGGAAACCGGCCTGTTTCAAAGCCATGCTCTCAAAGAACCAAGGGGAAGCGTAGCAAGCCTTCATTTCCTCCCATTCACTTTCCGTCACCACCGGGGCTAATTGTTGCACATCCCCTATCAACAAAAGCTGCACGCCACCGAAAGGCCTCTTGTCGTGCCGGTATTTTTGCAAAATCCCGTTCACCTCGTCCAACAAATCCGGACGCAACATGCTCACCTCGTCGATAACCATCAGCTCCATGCCCTGCATCAAGGCAATCTTCTCTTTGCCAATCCGGAACTTGTTCCGCCGTTTGTATCCTGGCAAATACAGGCCTAAAGGCAATTGGAAGAAAGAATGCAAGGTGGAACCGCCCGCATGGATGGCAGCGATGCCCGTCGGTGCCAAGACAACCATGCGCTTGGTATTCCGTTCCCTCAACTCTTTGAGGAACGTGGTCTTTCCGGTTCCTGCCCTGCCGGTCAGGAAAAGGTTCCGGGCGGTCTCTTCCACCAAAGCCATTGCTATCCGGTATTCCGGATTCCCGTTGTAAGCTTCCTCCATGTCTGTTTCCTCGCGTTCGAAACAGTAAAATTACAAAACTCCCCCCATTGGACAAACCCGGCCGGAACAAGGGCCGAGCCCGCTTGCAAAAGGAGACCGGAAAACGAAATCAAACCGACCCTTGGCCAGACCTTCCCCGGAGGAAAACACAAACCCGGAACCATCTTTTTCGCCTCAACACCTTCCAAAGCATTCCGGCTTTCCAAAATCTCAAACGGGCTTTCCATATCCCGGCCTGTCAATACTCCAACTCGAAAAATTTCGAATACCCGCTCCAATTCCCATCCTCATCCTCGACTTGAAGGCAATAACGGTAACGGGTGTTCATTTTCACGTTCTTGTCACGGTACTCCCGAGCCAAGATGTCCCCACCCTGCAAGACTTTCAACAGCCGCAAAGGTTCCGTCTCCGACTCCCGGTAAAGATACAGGCGTCCAGGATTCCCGCCCCGAAGACTCCATTCCAACCGTACCGCACGTTCCTCCCGGTCTGCAAAAGCCTGCAGACGGGGAATCTCCGGTTCCGGCACGTAATCATGGGAGAACAGGAAGGGGGCATGGGCCGTGTCGGCCAATCCCTTCCCAAAAGCCACGATATTGAAAAACTGCATCCCGGCCCGGGTCGAATCCGGATAAACATATTTGATCGAACCCAAGTCCGGGTACTTTCCGGACGAAGGCAAGGGCAGTTCCTTGACAAGAAGCCAAGGCCCCGTATCCGTCCTATGGTAAAGCCTGTACCCCTCCAAATACTCCGGGCTGCTGTTGTACCACACTAATTCCACCTCCTTTCCGTCCCAATGGCAGTGTTGCAGGGCGAACATGGCCGGAACCGGCTTTTGCGGCAACAGGTTCTTGACAGCCAAAGCCTCACTAGGCGCCGACAGGTTTCCCCTCTTGTCTTCGGCTGCCACACGATAGTAAAAATACTGGGAGGTATGGAGCGAAAGCGTATCGAAAAAGAGAGTGTCGGTCAAAAGCCCGCCGCCTGCCTGGACGGGTTCGCCGGTTTCGGAATTGCCCACAAGCACCCGGTAGCCCGCCAAATCCTTTTCGGGGGAAGGATTCCAACTCAACACCATGCCACCCTGTTCGTCCACCCGGTAGGAAAGGCCGGTCGGGGGCGAAGGCGGAAAACTGTCTGCCTTCTGGAAAAAGAACGGCAGTGAAAAATAGGATTCTCCTTGTGTCCCAACAGCTTGCAAATAAAGATAAGAAGAATTCCCCAACGAACGGGCATCCATCACGACATGACGCTTCCCTGCCGGAATCTTTCCGGACAAAAGGGTGGAAGCACCTGGCTCTTGATAGGAATCGGCACACAAATGCAGGTTGAAACAGGATAAAAGAGCCTCCTGATCTTCCGGGAAGGACCAAAAGAAACCTATTTCTTTCCCTTTTTTCAAAACCGCCACCGAATCCAGGACGGGAACCGCGCTCAAGCTTTGCCGTCCTTGCCCGCCCCGGCTCTTGGCCACCAGGATTTCCAAACCGAACAAATCCAATCCGATGACACGGTAGACATATTCCTGTCCATTGAAGGGCAAGCTGTCCCGGTATCGAAAACCCCTTTCCCCCTCCGACTGCAAGGATGTGTAAGGCGTGGCGTTCAAACGCACAAAATCCTTGTCCTCCGGATAACGGCCTGCCGCCCGTTCCAGATGATATCCGATGAACAGATGGCCGTCCGGAGAGGGTTCCCAACGCAATTCCGCCATACGGTCTCCATATTCCACTTGCAGTTCCTGCAAGGGCGGGACATAAATCCGGGTATCGCGCCTGGAAAAATACAGGGCCGTATCGTTCCCCGCGAAAGCCGAGTCCACATACACCCGGTAGAGGTAATAATGCCCGGACCGGACCGTGGTATCCGCATAGCCCATCGAACCCAGACAGGCCACAGCGAAGGAACGGTCATAAGCCAAGTTGGCCAAGGTGAAACGGATGGCTTTTTCTTGCATTTTGTCCGAAATGGCTTTCCACGGGGAAAAGCCAGTCCCTTGTCCACCGCTTCCGTTTTCCCCTCCTACCGCCCATTGCAGGGAGGTCGAGAACACGGCTTCTCCCAGCACAGCCGCATACGGCTCTTTTTCCGCAATCCGGCTCAAAACTGCCGTGTCCGTTTTTTTAAACGGGGGAAGCCTGAATACGGTTTTGTGCGGTGGCGGGACCGTATCGGAAAAAGATTCCGCCGAACGTAACACAGCCGTATCGAAATCATGGCGTTCCACCACGACACCTTTCTCCAAAGCTATCGCCCACAAATCATAAGAACTTGCCGCCCAACGCAACAACACGGCATTCTCCGAATCCCGGCCTACCAGATGCAGTTCCCCTTCCCAAGTCTCCCCTATGCTTTCCCCAGCGTTTTCCCCGACACTGTCCGCAGCAATTCCCCCTGCGGAATAGGAACCGCCCGCCGTTTCCGTTTCCGGGCCCAAGACTGCCGCCGGGTCAGCCACCCCTTGGTCCCGCTGAAGTTGCGACACGCTTCCAGAGACCGGCACAATCCCAGCAAAACCTTCGTCCCCTGTAAGCCCCGGAACCGACCCGGCCTGGTTCCCGGTCAAGGCTACCGGTAGTCCCGCAAAAAGCCAAAACAAGAGAACCCTGCGGCATCCGATGGCACCCACCCTGGCTTTCGCAAGCCACCGGGTCCTTCCCTGTATCCATTGTCGTCCTCTTTCCTTTTCCATTTTCATTGCTTTTATATCCATTTATAACCCATTGCGAAACAATCCCATCAATCACCGCACTATTCCACCCTGTTCTCGAACACCATCCGCCGCCGGGAAGTCACCGTCCCGTCGGGCAAGACATATTGGAGCCAAACCGGATAATCCCCCTTCCGGATAGGGACAAAAGTCTTTTTCAGCCAGTCCAAGTAATAGGGCCGTCCCCATATTCCCATGTTCGCCACCCCGTAAAGCACACTCTCAAAATCCCTTTTGTATTGGAAAGGCTGGTAATAAATCCATGGAAAGTATTGGTTGGACGACATGGAATACAATTCCGAGGCATACACCGCCCAATCCGGTTCCAAGCCTTGCCCGGCGGAGCGTTCGAAAGAAACAAAACCATCATATGGATATTCCTGGTAAACCAGCGGATAGATATGCCGCAAATAATAGGGTTCCGTCCCCAAATCGGCCCGGACTTGCACCAAGGGCTTCCCGTCCGTATAGACATGCCCCTTGCGTTCGATTTCCTCGAAACCTTCCCCTGCCTGCATCTTGGCCTGCAAATAATGCACATCCGGTTCGCTCACATTGGGAGCCCCATGGGCATCCACCGTCATCACAGGGGTCCGGTAAGTCCGTGTCAAACGCACATCGGCCATTTTTTCGCCGAAGGTACCATAGCGGCTGGTCGTGAACGAGTAACGCAAGACCACCTTGTCCTTGTCGGTTTTCAGCAAAGAACCACCCAACTGGACCGTCCCCTGTTCCAAGGCCCCCTCTTCCCCTTCGTAAAGGACGGACGAACCATCGGTCAAATCCGGAGTATCCGGGTCCCCCGACCTGCCGCCCGAAGAGACATAGGAGGCATCCCCCTTATGCTGCAAGACAAACAGAAGTTCGTAAGTCGTCCGGGGCAGCAAGCCTGGAGGCGGGGTCCAAAGCAGGCGTTTTTCCGCCTGGTTATAGGTGAACGATGTTTCCATGGTATCCTTGCCGGAGATCACGAACACCCGTTTCCGGTAATCGGCATCGGTCAGGAGATCCGCCATGCCCCGTTTTAGATACACGAAAGCCCGGTCGTGTTCGCGTGGCAGGAAATAAGACTGCCCTTTGACCGGATAACACAGGGCCACATTGCTCCAAGGGATGCTATCCGGCCCCTCTCCGGTCGTGAACGAGAATTCCCGCTTTTCCTGATAAGCTGCCCCGTTGTTGTCCAACAAAGCTTTCCATGAGGAGCCCGACTTTTCCTTGGCGCCAATGGCCAACTTGAGCTTGATGGAAGTCTTGGGCGGAAAGATATCGTGGGAAACGAACTCCAACTTGCGCTTGTCCTCGTTCCACCGGAGGTCCCCGCCCAAACGGGTTCCCCCGTGCCAAAATTCATACTGGTCGAGGCTTATCTTGAGTTGCTTTTCCTCGTTGTTGTACTCTTCCCGGATTTCCGTCTCCAGCGGCAAATTGAAAGCCACTTGGGGGATGCTGAACACATCCACCCCGCTTGCGTTCTCTCCGGGCTGCAAATCGGCAATGATTTCCACCCCATCGGCAAAACCCTGGTTGACAATCGTGCAAGGCGTACCCAAGTCGAAGACTACATTGAAACGCCCTTTGACAAGACCGTTCAACAAGGAGATGTTCAATGCCAAATTTCCCTCGAATGAAGAAGGATTGGGAAGACCGGCTTGCAACAAAGTCCCCACCTCGCCTTTCAAGACGGAAAAATTCCGTTTTTTCCCGAACAGCTTCAAATACAGACCCACGTCAGCCATCATGTAAGCGTAAGCCTGCCCTTGGGCATACCATCCGTTAATGCCGGGCTTGTCGCCCGTTTCCTGGCAAAGACTGTTCAGATGCTGCTTCAACATGACATCGAAGCCCACATCGGCATCAAAGGCGGCGTAAAAAATCAAGAGCGGAATCGTCCCCGTACTCATCGAAAACGAAGCCCCGAAAGCCAAGCCGTTCCCTTTGGCCAGTTCCGAAGCCGAGGGCCGGGGATAGGAAACATCCATCAGGGATGCGACCCGGGAAGGCAGTTCGGGAAATGCGGGCAAACGGTTCCCGGTCATGAAATAGGCATCCAAGGAGGCTTGCAAGGGTCCCACTTTCATTTTCACCCCCAAGGGATGCTTGGGTTCGCCCACCTTGATATACCATTCGTCCCCTCCGAAACTCATACCCATTTGCCCCAAATGACCTTTGCTTCCAGCTCCTTTGATAATGCCCAAATCCATATAAGTGTCGAATGTACCGGTGAAACGGGAATTCTCGATATCCAACAGCAACTTGACCTGGGCCGAAATGGAGGCTTCCGAGGCGATGGCCCGTTGCTGATCTTCCACGGAAGGCTGTATGGCGCTTGCCAATTGCAAAACCCTCTGGTTGAAACGTTGCATGGCGTTCAATTCTTCCGACATAAGTTGTCCCGCCCCCGACAAGACCATGGACGAGAGCCCGCCCTGGGCGTTGAACGCCATTTCCATTCCCAATTCCGCGTTGAAAAGTTTCTCATTTTGTGCAGCGAACACAAGCGAGGCCTTCAAGCCCAAGGATTTCGTACTATCCGGTTCGTAAAATAGACCCGAAGTGGTCTGGCCTAAATCCGAAGAGCCGCTTTTCCGCTCCACCATTTTCATCCTCTTGTACGCACCGCCGCCGATAGCCGAAATCTTGAAACCCGGCCCGATGGGAATCCCGGTCGTGCCCAGGTTCGCCAACACATCTACATACCAATACCGGAAACCTTGTCTCGCCCCAAGCATCAAATCAGCCCGGACGCCCAAGGAAAGAGGTTCTATTTCGAAATCCACGCTTCCTTGGAAACCATCCCCGTAGAGCGAATTATTTTCCACCAATTCCACATCGCCTTTGAATTTCAAACCGCTCTTGGCGAAATCCACCGCCACCTTGCCCACATCCACGCCTGCGAAATCCCATTTTTGGCGTTCTCCCTCGTTCTTGATTTCCGAACGGAGCTTCAAAGCCAATTCTCCTCCGAAATTCCCGTCCCCGGCATCCCCGAAATGGACCAAGGTCTTGAACCCGAAGCCGATTTTCCCGTCCACGGAACTGAGGTTCAAGTCCTTGATGGTAACAGGAAAACCTTTGATAGACAGGTCATCCGTCCAACGCAACTCCTTGATTTCGAAAAAAGGCGCCTGGTTTGAAACTTCCATGCCCTTGAACGAGATATTGGCGAAGCCGAACTTGTCGTTCTCGGCTGCCAAAGGATTGAGTTTCATGCTTCCCGAAAGGTTCGCCCGGATTTGGAGATCCTTGTCCTTCTCCTTTTTGGCTTCCAGGAACGAACTTGCCAATAAATCTACTTCCCGGCCCTTGATGAAATCGAAATCGATTTTCTCCCCTAAGCCCAATTTGAGTTTCCAGCTGCCATCGGTCGCAAAACCACCTTCATACTCGTATTTCCCGGCCTTGCTGACCGGCAACTCGATTTGCCCTTTCATGAGACCGTTTTTAATCTGGTCGTGAAGGAATTCCATGGAGAATTTTTCGATGGAGAATCCCCAACCGCCCAAACTTCCTTCGGTCAGCATCAACACATCTTCCGCCGCGATTTTTCCCGTGAAACCCTTCTCGTCAAGCCACATCTTTTCGGCGAGAACGGACGGCTTGGCGCCTGAGACTTTCTTGATATAATCCGGAAATTGCAAGCGTATTCTCTTGATATAAAGTCCCTGCCAAATATTCCCGAAATCCACCGCCCCGGAATTGCTCCCCGAAGTGGAATAGCCTTTGAAATCCGGGGCGTTCCGGGTCTGGCTGAAATCCAACATCACATCCTCGGCCATGAAAGTCCAATCCGGTACGTGGCGCAGGCCGAATTCGGGCAAATCCACCTTGACCACGATGTCGTCCAAGGCCTCGGCGGCACAGAAAAACTTGGTTCTAAGGGGTTTGTCCGTCATTTTCCCGTTCTCCACCACGCCGATTTTTTCGGAATCCAGTTCCAAGACCGCGCTCAACTGCAACTCCTTGAAACCTTCGCAATTGACAATGGCATAAGAGGGGGGAAGCCCGTCGGAAGTATTCGTATGGTCTCCCTCTTCCTTTTTCCCCACGAAACGAAGGGAAAAAACATCGCCTTTCCCTTTCAAGGCGATATCGCCCATCAAAGCCAGCTTGGCATCACCGATGAAACCTCCCCGCTTGCTTATCAAGATTTTATCTGCTCCGAAATAGAGACTCCGGTCTTCGCCTTGCCAATCCGGACCGGAAATCCTCAGGTAAACAGCTACCTCGGTATTGTCCGGCCCGAAAACAGCTTGCGTGATTAACAAATCGTAATCCGTGTTCCCGATTGTGGTACGAAGGCCTACCGGCAGCTTTTGCAGCTCTCCGGGCGTAATCAAGTCGGTCCTTTCCACATACTCTTCAAAATTCCCGAACCATTGCTTGACCCGGTCCAAGACCGGGCGGTCTTCGGTTCCAGAGTGTTCCCCGGTGGTGTTATTTTCCGAAGCACCAGATTGAATGCCTGAAGTTTCCTCGGGCCGACCAACACAATCGCCCCAAGCAAGAACACCGAACTGCCGCCCGGCAAGACTGCCGCCTGCTTCCTTCCCATGGTTCGCCCTTGTGATTTCCATCAAATCCGGCATCCCCGCCGGATCGGCCCGCAAAAAGAAAAAAGGAAATAAAAGCGCAATAGCCGCCCAAAGAATCTTTCTCTTTTCCATCTGTCCGCGTTTTTATGTAGAGTCTGTTTGAAAATTTTTACGATTCCGAAAACAGTTTCTTATTTCCATGGAGTCTTTGGAAGCGTATTGGTCTTCAATCAAAAACGGAAAACAGACCGAAGCCGCTCCTGACTTGGTGCAAATGTAAAAGGCAAGAATATAGACAGACCGGAAATTTGGTTAATCTTTGTTAATCGTTAATTTTTTTAAGAATTTGTTTGAAAAATTCGACAGAATGGCCAGGAGCAAGACCACCCACGCAGCGACAAGATTTCCGCCATGAACGAGTATTTGGTTTCGAGCAGTCCCGACTACGGGCAAAAACGTACCCCACAACGACAGGATTTCCAACCAAAAACGTTTAATCAACACAAAGCGTAAGGCTTACAGGCTTGTGGTCGCTATAAACGAAACTGGCATTACCGCAGACTTCGGCATCCCCGGCTTGAAGGGAACACGACACATAGAAATAATCCGTTACCGAAAGCGTGGAATGCTCACTATAAGGGAAATCCAGATAGCGCAGTGTCTTGGCTGAGGAATCATGGACAAAGCGACCTTGGGCATCGAAAGCCGAAAACCGCAAGGGAGCGACCGCGAACCAAGGATTGGAAAGTTCGGCCCCGGAAACCTGGTAGCCAGGCGGGTATTGGTTCCAATCTCCCCCGATGACCACTCCCACCCCCCTTTTCTGGAGACTATCCACCCAAGCAGCCAAGAAAGTTGTCTCTTGATCGCGCATTTTCCCCGTATCGTAGGCCGTGTTATGGGTGTTACCTACAACCAACCGGCCTCCATCCGCCAAACGGAAGGTCGCCGCCAACAAGCAACGTTTCAAATTGAACAAACTGACAGGGAACGGGAAACGGGAGGGATAAGCCCAACGCTCCGCTTTTTCCGCCCGGTAGCGGCTCAATATCACGATGCCGCTGGAGACTTTGCCCATCGGTGAACGCAAGGGAAGCGGCACAAAACATGAGCGGTAATTGCAGGCGAAATATAAATGATAATCCGGAAAAGCCTTCTGCAAAAGCTCCAATTCATTTATCCGGTAAGTCCGTCGGGAACATTCATCCACTTCCTGCAAAAGGTAAATATCCGCATCCAAGGCTTTCATTTCCGCGAGGATACCGTCAAGATTCTCCATCGTACGGGCTTTCGTGTCCCTGACGCGCTTTCCCCCATCGTAAAAGAAATCCATGTTGTCGCCAAGACCTCCATAACCGATATTCCAAGTCACGATTCTCAAGCTGTCCGGAAGAATGTCTGCCATGATACAGCCTCCGGCTTGGCAAGTCCCGGACGAACCGAGTCCGCCACAAGCCACCCCGGCATCATGACTTACAGTTTCCAGCGAGTCTCCTATCCGGTCTTGACGGACACCCTCCAGCGAAGCTTTCCCGCGTTCAAGCATGGGGTGCACCTCTTCCATCTCGTCCGGCCAGTATCCGGTTATGGCCGCCACCACTATGAACAGGGCGGAAGCCACGAATACCACAAGCACCAAGCCTAAGACAAACTTGAAAAAACGCCGCATCGTTTTCATGTTATTTTACTGGATATTACCAGAATTCCAACATCTTAGCTCCTATCCCTCAAAGCAGGCCGCGGACTCAAAAATCCTCGAAAGGCTTTTTCCAGAAAACCGAAGTGATATCCTCCATCCGTCCCTCTTCCATTTTATAGAAACGTTGATTGGTAGCGGGGGAACGCAAACCGCCCAAGGCTTCCCGGTAGGGACCGATTTTCACATAGTCGAAATCCTCTTTCCTGAAATCCCGAGGGAAACTCTCCCGTCCTGAATACCAAGCGGTTTTCAAACCCGGATAATCCCGGTGGACAAAAGCCGCCAAACGGGCCACGGCTTCCGGCTCGGCATCCCCGCCCATGAAGCAAACACAAGTCACCGTCCTGCCATATTTCTCCAACAAAGCGGACAAGGATTTCTCGTCCAAGACTTCGCCGACATTTTCCCGCAGATAGGGACTATGGCAAGCCGGACAACGGAACGGGCAACGGGAGAGGTTCAGCGCCAAACTGACCTCCCCCGGGACTTCCTGGAACACGATATCATATCCCGTGAATTTCAAAAATCCGCTATCCGAAGCACTCTTTTCCATATCCACATCAAGCTGCTTTTCAAACCTCCGCAGGAGCATAATACCGCCGTGCCGCCTCTTGCTGCCGGGCCTGGGAAAAATTGCTGACACGTTTCATATAACCGATGACACGGGTCAAATAATCCAAGTTATTCCCATGGCAATGAGGACATTCGTGTAAATAACGCTTGTCGATATGGCCGCAATCGTTGCAAACCGTATTCGGAATATTGAATGTGAAATAGTTGCAACCCTCTATCGCTGCCACCCGCAACAATTGCCGGTACTGCGCTTCCGACAGATGCTCCTCCAAATTCATGTGTAAAGCCGAGCCCCCCGTCAAATGTTCGATGTAACGCCTGCCATGCAGCCGGAACTTGTCCACGATATTAAGACTACTGTCTTCCACGATGTAAAAATAGCTGTTGTAGCAGTCCCTGAACGTTTTATATCCGGCTTCCTTGTCCCATTTCGCATGCTTCACCCCTACGTTTTCGGCCGGTATCATCTCGCAATTGAACAAAACTTCCTTGCTCCGGTATTTCTTGTTGTAGCGCTCTATCAAACCCAAGATTTCCTGCACGAAAGCCTCGTATTCCGGGTTATCGTTTATCCCGATTCCCAGGAACTGGGCCGCCTCCACCAAGCCGTTCACCCCGATGGTCAGGTACTGCCGCCCGATATGGATATAACCGGCATCGAACAAAGGCAGCATCCCCTTCGATTGGAAGTGCTTGAGGTTCTCATTATAAGCCAATTGCACCTTATGGGCCAAATCTACCACTTCTTCCAGGAAAAACGGGTACATCTGCCCCGCCCGGGCCGCATACTGGATGCAACGGTTCAAGTTTATCGTCAACACGCTTTTGGAACCGGTCGAAACACCTCCGGCACCCAAGGTATAGCTGAACCCATTGTCCTGTATTTCATTCCGCAAGCGACAGCAACTGCTCAAGGAGTCGGCATTGTCGCTCATGTAGGTGAAAAAAGAATGCCCCTCGGCATACATCTCCGCCGTGAAATCCCCGTATTCCTTGTCCAAGACATCCCCATCCTTGCAAAGCAAAGCCATTGTCTCCACCGGGAAGGTCAACACCGTCCGGGTCCTTTCCTTGTTGAACCATTTCATGAAACGCTTCTGGAGCCAGTTGAGCGATTCCCAATGGGGCTTGCTCCCATCGGGGAACACGAAATGTTCGAACAGGCTATGGAAATAGTACCGGTCATAGTAGGAAATATTCCAGAACACCGCCTGGAAGTTACGCGCCCCGGTGGGTTGGTTTATCGAATAGACAATCTGCTCGAAACAATCGGTAATTACCTTGTCGATAGTCCGCTTCCGACTCGACAAATCCACGATTTCCGATGACCGCAAATAGTAGTCGTTCCCGTACTCCAAGCCGATAAAGTAATTCATATACATCAGGAATTCCGGTGTGGCGCAAGCCCCGCTCAACATGCTGGAAACCATGAAAACCATATTGACGAACCCACCGCAAAACGATTTGAGGTTGGTCGGAGCCGTGGAATTGCCACCGATGGAAAGCGTACCGCCGATCAGCCAAGGATACATCGTGATACTGGCACAATAATTCGCCAGGCTCGTTTCATCGTTCTTGTATATGAAATGGCTGTTGAGCAATTCCAAATACCTGTCTGCCAACTCTTTTCCATACATATCCTTGATACGGTCGGTCAGCAGGCGGCGGTTCAAACGGATGAAGTTCGACTTGGGAAGTTCGCCTGTCAAGGTCGCGATATTCTTGTTCTCCACATTGGCGTTGGCATCGTATTTGCTCCCCGTGGCCGCATTGGAGGCGTTGCAGTAATCCATCAGGAACTTCAACTTGTCCCGGATTTCCCGGTCTTCCCAATGTTTCTGCCGGTAAAGGATATAGGATTTCGCCACCGCGTAATAATGTTCCGCCATCAAGGCCGTTTCCACTTGGTTCTGTATGTCTTCCACCGTGGTCCCGTTCCTGATGTCCACCCGGCTCAAAATCGTGGTGATGACTTCCTGCGTGGCGAAGCTTCCCACCGAAAGGAAGGCCTTGGCAATTGCATTCTTGATTTTCTGCAAGGAAAAGGCTTCCGGTTTGCCGTCCCTTTTGATGATGTAAATTTCCGAACTGTCCATATTGTCTATGTTTCGAAGGCGGTTTGTCGTAAAAATTTTTATTTTGACCTGTTTCATAGGACTCATCCATCGTTGAAAGCGCTCCAGCCCGGAGGCCAATCCAAGACATCAATGCGCTTGACACGCAAGCAACGGCATCGTTCCTATACCTCGCCCGGCAACGGACAAGCCTGACAAAATAAAACACCAGATTTCAAGCAGAACAGGTAGAAAATGAAGCCATCCAAGAATCCCATGGGAACCCGATGTCCCCTTCCAAGACGAAACATTCCCGGCATCCTTTCCCCGGCCTTTCCACCCGAAAGCTCGAAAAAACGCATTACCGGCAGGTCTTCTGACTTGTCCCGTCCGCGACGCCTTCCCGGAGCTTCCAGGATTCAAACACTTCCCAATCTCCAGTGGCTTAGCCTTCGCGAACACTTCCTCCTTAAAAGAGGGGGACTTACAGCTACGGGGATAGTTCCTGACTTTCACAGGATTCCCTTTTTTCGTGCTCCTCGGCACGAACCGGCAACGGGACAAAATTACGGCAGAATCCGGATTCCCTCCTATGGACAAAAAACAAAGTTTTCCCCCTTTTTTCAACAACGGGTCCGAACGGCCAAGTACCCAGCAAATCCTTGAAACATCGATACTATACCAAATTATAAAAAAATCGCCAGTACGCAGTACGTTTTTCACATAAAAATCGCCAGTTCAAAAACAATAATTACCTTTGCACAAAGAAAAACCAAGGCATGGAAACTCTGACAAGAGATGCGCGATTTGCTACGGCTCGTCGCGTTCCAATTAGGCAGCGAAGTCTCCTATGAAGAATTGGGCAAGCAACTTGGAATGAGCAAAACGACAGTCGAAAAATACCTTGACCTGCTGGAGAAGGTTTTTGTCATCTACCGGCTTGGGGCTTATTCACGCAACTTGCGCAAAGAAGTCACAAAAGCAGGAAAATGGTATTTTTATGACAATGGCATCCGTAACGCCGTCATTGGAGCCTTTTCCCCACTGTCCATCCGGCAGGATGTCGGAGCACTCTGGGAAAATTACCTTATCGGAGAACGCCGCAAAACGAATTTCAATGAAGGCCTGTATAAAGGGTTTTACTTTTGGCGCACTTACGACAAACAGGAAATCGACCTTATCGAGGAGAATGCTGACAACTTGGCCGCATGGGAGTTCAAATGGGGAGACAAAATACCCTCTATCTCCAAGGCTTTCCAAGAAGCATACCCCCATGCCGGATTCCAAGTGGTAAACAAAGCAAACTATCTGGAGTTCGTGTAAGGCATCCGTCCTACGGTCCTGCCAACGGAGACCGACCGACAGTATTTATCTATATGGACGGCAAATCCAAATTTACTATTTTTGACTATCTTCGCCATTTTGAAAAACAAAGCGGACAACTGGCTCAAAGCCGAGGTCCGCTTTTAACGAACATGTAATTTCAAAAAGCCATGAAAGTTGCATACAGCTGGCTCAAACAATACGCTGACTTTGATTTGAGCGTGGAAGAAATGTCCAAACTCCTGACAGACTGCGGCTTGGAAATCGATGCCGTGGAAGAAGTGGAAAACATACGCGGTGGCCTCAAAGGCCTCGTTGTAGGGGAAGTCCTCAGCTGCGAAGCCCATCCGGATTCGGACCACTTGCACTTGACCAAGGTGGACATAGGCCAAGACGAACCCTTGCCCATCGTTTGCGGGGCTGCCAACGTGGCTGCCGGGCAGAAAGTCATCGTGGCCACGATTGGAACCGTACTGTATGACGGGGACAAGAGTTTCACCATCAAGAAATCCAAGCTGCGCGGAGCCGAATCCCACGGTATGATTTGCGCGGAAGATGAAATCGGGGTCGGAGACAGCCACGATGGAATCATGGTCCTCCCGCCTGACACCCCGGTAGGCATGCCTGCCGCCACTTATTTCCATTTGGAAAGCGAAACCGTTTTTGAAATAGGTTTGACCCCGAACCGTTCCGATGCAACTTCGCATATCGGGGTCGCCCGGGATTTGGTAGCCTTGGAAAACATACGCAAAAACCGCTCCATAAAATTGGAATATCCCTCGGTGGATGCCTATAGGGATGGAGAAGGCCTTTCGGTGGACATCAAAGTGGAAGACCCGGAAGCCTGCCCCCGTTATGCCGGGCTGTGCATCAAGAACGTCAAAGTGCAGGACTCCCCCGAATGGCTCCAAAAACGGCTTGTTTCCGTGGGGCTCCGCCCCATCAACAACGTGGTGGACGTGACCAATTTCATCCTTATGGAAACGGGGCAACCCATGCACGCTTTCGACATGGCCAAGATAAAAGGGAATCAAATTGTTGTCCGGCCGGCCAAAGAAGGCGAACACCTGGTTACCCTGGATGGCGTGGACCGCAAACTTTCCACCCGCAACTTAATGATTTGCAACGCTGAGGAACCCATGTGCATCGCCGGAGTCTTCGGAGGTGAAGAAGCCGGGGTTTCGGCATCCACGACCGATGTATTCCTCGAAAGCGCTTATTTCAACCCGACCAGCATCCGCAAAACCGCCCGGGAACACGGCTTGAACACCGATGCCTCTTTCCGTTACGAAAGGGGAGCCGACCCCGAAATCTGCCTCTACGCCCTCAAACGGGCCGCCCTCTTGCTGCAAGAAGTCGCCCAAGGCGAGGTGGCCTCCAAAATCACGGATGTTTACCCCCATCCGATTCCCCGTCCCGTGGCGGAGTTCAACTTGGAATACATTGACAAACTCATCGGCCAGTCCTTCCCTGCCCAAGAAGTGAAACGGGTGCTGGAAGCCTTGGAAATGCAGGTGGAAATGAAGCCGGAAGCCGGTTCGCCCGAAATCCAAACCGCCACACCCGCGCAAATCCGCTACAAGGTAACGATTCCTTTGAACAAGACCGACGTGACCCGGCCTGCCGACGTGGCCGAGGAATTCCTGAGGATTTACGGCTACAACCGCATCGAGTCTACCCACCGGATCAACTACGGCATGGGCGCCCCCCAAGCCAAGGAACCGGAACGTATCGTGACCAAAGTATCCGACTTCTTGAGTTCCAACGGATTCT
Source organism: uncultured Bacteroidales bacterium (assembly GCA_944321885.1). Taxonomy (GTDB): domain Bacteria; phylum Bacteroidota; class Bacteroidia; order Bacteroidales; family P3; genus Pullibacteroides. Next base: position 27,242 of record CALUNB010000026.1, read on the forward strand.
ACGAAATCATGAACAACTCCCTGTGTTCGGAGACTTACATTGAAAAATTCCAGCTTGAAAATGTGGTCAAGATGCTCAATCCGCTGAGCAAGGAAATGAGCATCATGCGACCCACCTTGCTTTTCGGAGGCTTGACTTCCGTGGCGTTCAACCTCCACCACAAGCAGAACAACTTGAAATTCTACGAATTCGGGCGCACTTACGCTTGCGTGCCCGACGCTTCTCCCGAAGCGGGTGTGGATGAACGCTTCCGCGAAGAAAACCACCTGAGCCTCTTGCTTTGCGGAAATGAAAACGAGGAACTTTGGCAAACTCCGGCCAAGGCTTTCGATTTCTACAGCCTCAAATCCCATGTGCAAAAAATCTGGAACTTGCTGCGCTTGGATACCTTACGTTGCCGCATGCTCGAAGCCGAAGGTCCCGAATTCCTCTACGGTCTGCAAATCATGCTGCCCGGAAACAAAACCGGGGTCCGCTTCGGCCAAGTAAAAACCTCGCTTTGCCAGCAATTCGACATCAAAGTACCTGTTTTCTATGCTGATTTCGCTTGGGACAATATCTTGGCGGCCTTGCCGGACAAGGCTCCCGTGTTCAAGGAAGTGAACCGCTTCCCGGATGTACGCCGCGACTTGGCCCTGTTGGTGGACAAGGATGTGAAATTCGCACAAATCGAGGCTATTGCCCGCAAAAGCGAAAAGAATTTGCTCAAGGAAGTCTCGCTTTTCGATGTTTACGAAGGCAAGAACCTGCCCGAAGGCAAGAAATCCTATGCGGTCAGCTTCAGCCTGCAAGACCCCGAAAAAACACTCAACGACAAGCAAATAGAAAAGACCATGGAGAAAATCCTGGCCAATTTGCAAAAAGAGTTGCATTGCAGCTTGCGGTAATTGCAGCTTGAGATACTTCCTCCGGGATGTCGCCCGGCAAACCGACAGATTGTATTGCAACTTGCGATAAAGAAAATCCTGCATAATCCGGCATGCGGCTTGCCCGCTCCGGGAGTACGGATGATAAAATATTCCATAATAATGAAGATTTTAAAACACAGTTTATTGGCTGTCGGCCTGTTGTATGCTTGCAGCGTGCTGGCCGCTACAGACACGGAGGAAGCCCGTTTGCTCCGCTTTCCGTCCACCAACGGCACCGACATTGTATTTTCCTATGCCGGAGACCTTTACACGGCCCCCTTGTCCGGAGGGGAGGCTCGCCGCCTGACTTCACATATCGGTTACGAAATGTTCGCCCGCTATTCGCCCGATGGCAAACAAATCGCCTTTACCGGGCAATACGACGGGAACACCGAAGTCTACCTGATACCGGCCGAAGGGGGTGAACCGCTCCGTCTCACCTACACTTCCACCAACAGCCGCGACGACCTGGGTGACCGCATGGGGCCCAACAACATTACCATGACTTGGACACCCGACGGCAAGCAAATCGTTTACCGCAACCGTATCGGGGGCGGGTTCCCGGGAAAACTCTGCAAAGTTTCCCCCCAGGGCGGGATGCCCGAAACCATTCCTCTACCGGAGGGTGGTTTTTGCAGTTACTCGCCCGATGGCACGAAATTGGCTTACAACCGCACTTTCCGTGAATTCCGGACTTGGAAATATTACCGGGGCGGTATGGCCGACGACATCTGGATTTACGATCCCCAAGCCGGCAGCGTGGAAAACATCACCGACAATGTGGCCCAGGACATCATTCCCATGTGGATCGGGGATGAGATTTTCTTCCTTTCCGACCGCGATTTGACCATGAACCTCTTCGTTTACAACACCAAGACGAAGACCACCGAAAAAGTGACCCAGTACACGGATTACGATATCAAGTTTCCCAGCAGTAATGGCAAGATAATCGTTTATGAACAAGGCGGATACCTGTTCAAATTCGACCCTGCCACCCGGCAGTCCCAGAAAATCGACATCCGGCTTTCGAGCGACAATATCCAGGCCCGCCGCGAACGCAAGGACGTTTCAAGCCATCTTACAGCCGTCAGCTTGGCACCGGACGCTTCCCGTTTGGCTTTGACCGCCCGGGGGGAAGTTTTTGACGTACCAGCCCAGGAAGGCGTGACCCGTAACCTCAGCCGCACACCCGGTGCCCATGAACGCAATGCCGTTTGGAGTCCCGACGGCCGCCATATCGCCTTCATTTCCGACCGCAGCGGGGAAACCGAACTGTACCTGGAAGACCCGAAAACCGGGGAATTGACCCAACTGACCGAAGGCAACGACACCTATATCCGCCAATGCCTCTGGAGTCCCGACAGCAAAAAGATTCTTTATTCCGACCGCAAGAACCGCCTCGTTTTGGTGGATGTCGCTACCAAGAGCAAGGAAACCCTGATGCAAAACCCTGCCAGTGAGTTTTTTGATTTCAGCTTTTCGCCCGACAGCCGCTGGATTACCTATACCAAACCGGCTTCCAACCAAATGTCGGTGGTCTATGTTTACAATCTTGCGACCAAGACGGAATTCCCGATTACCGAAAAATGGTACAATTCCGATTCCCCTGTGTTCAGCAAGGATGGAAAATACCTTATTTTCAATTCCGACCGCGATTACAACCCCATTTACGGCAGTTTGGAATGGAACCATGTCTTCACCAGCATGGGTGGCATATACATGGCACTGCTCCAAAAAGATACGCCTTCTCCCTTCTTAGACCGGGATGACGAGGTGGAAATCCCCACCTCCGCTGCCGAAGAGGCACAAAAGGGCAAGAAATCCACCAAGCCCCAAAAATCCGTTCCCCAAGCCGGTGAAGAAGGCAGGGTGGAAATCGACACGGCGGGTCTGCCGGGTCGTATCCTGAAATTGCCGCTTTCCACCGGGTACTACGGGAATTTCTTCTGCGACGGTTCCAAGATTTGGTACAACCAAAACGGGGATACCCGGGTTTTCGACCTTGAAAGCGAAGAAGATGCCCTGATAGCCGCCGGGGCCTTCATGGAAGCCACACCCGATTTGAGCAAAGCGGTCCTCATCAAGGGGGACGATTTGTACGTGATGCCGATGCCTTCCACCCAAGTGTCGTTCGAAGAATCGGTTCCCACCGGGGACATGGTGGCTGTAGTGGATTACGGACAGGAATGGGCGCAAATCTTTGACGAAGCTTGGCGGGCCTTCCGCGATGGTTTCTATTTGGAAAACATGCACGGAGTGGACTGGAAGGCCATCAAGGACAAATATTCGGTTTTGGTTCCCTATGCCAAGACCCGTCTGGACCTCAACTATATCATTGGCGAAATGATTGGGGAACTGGCTTGCGGCCATGCTTATGTGAATCCCGGTGAATACGCCAAGCCCGAACGCATCCCGATGGGCTTGCTCGGCGCGGAGCTGAGCCGCGACGAGAGCGGTTTCTTCCGTATCGATAAAATCATTCCCGGCGCTCCTTACAGCCAGAACTTGCGTTCGCCCTTGACCGAACCGGGCTTGGGCGTGGCCGAAGGGGATTTCATAACCGCCATTGACGGGGTACCTGTCACCGAAGTGGATAACATCTATGAACTTTTGGCGGGGAAGGCCGGTGTCATGACCGAACTCTCGATTAACAGCCAGGCCAAGGCCGAGGGTTCGCGCAAAGTGGTCGTGACCCCGATTGCCGACGAATATCCGCTTTACCATTACAATTGGGTTCAAAACAATATCAAGAAGGTGGAAGCCGCGACCGGGGGGCGGGTCGGTTATATCTATATCCCCGACATGGGACCGGAAGGTCTGCGCGAGTTCGCCCGTTATTTCTACCCCCAATTGGACAAGGAAGCCTTGATTATCGACGACCGGGGCAATGGCGGAGGCAATATTTCGCCGATGATTATCGAACGCTTGTTGCGCCAGCCTTACCGTCTCACGATGGGTCGTGGAACCGACCAAATCGGGACGATTCCGGATGCGACCCAATACGGTCCCAAGATTTTGTTAATCAACAAATACTCTTGTTCGGACGGGGATTTGTTCCCTTGGAGTTTCAAGGCCAACAAGATTGGAACCGTTATCGGGACCCGTACCTGGGGCGGTATCATCGGGATTTCGGGTTCGCTGCCCTACATGGACGGTACCGACATCCGTGTGCCTTTCTTCACCAATTACGATGCCAAGACCGGCCAATGGATTGTGGAAAACCATGGGGTCGACCCCGATATCTTGCTTGACAACGATCCTATCAAGGAGCAGGCCGGTATCGACCAGCAATTGGACAAAGCCATTGAAACCGCTTTGGAACAGTTGAAGAACCGCAAGCCGTTGCCCGGTGTACCCGCCCCGCGAACTTTTAAAGATCTCGGTTTGTAGTCATGAACACCGTCGCGACATGGCTGCATAATGCACGCTCCATTGCCTTGCCGCAAAGCATGTTGCCGGGTATCGTCGCTATCGGCATGGCTTTGCAATACGAGGGCTTTTCCGTCGGGTTCGCCTTGGTGGCGCTGTTCGGTGTGATGGCTGCCCACTTGGGCATGAACTTGGCGGACGATTATTTCGACTATCAGATTGGCAGCGGTGAAAAACGGGTCCGGATGGCCTCCGAAGGCATGCGGGCCCGGATTGCCAAATACCCTTACCTGAGTTCGGGAGAGGCTTCGTTGAAAGAGCTGAAGATGGCTATTGTCTCGTTCTTGGGTGTTTCCATGGTGGCGGGAGCCGTCATCGTTTATGGCCGGGGAACCTTTCCGTTGTACATCGCTTTGGTGGGGGCGTTCCTCGGCATTTCCTATTCGGGTTGGCCGTTCCGTTTGGCCTACCACGGCTTGGGGGAACTTGTCGTGGGGCTCATGTTCGGACCCCTGTTGATGATAGGGGTGCAATATGCAGCCTGCGGTGTACTGGATGCGCGGATTCTATTGACCAGCACGGCGATGGGGCTTTTGGTCACCAATATCCTTTACTCCCATTCGGTTTTGGACCGTCAGGCCGATGCCCGGATGGACAAGACGACCTTGGCCTTGCTCTTGGACAAAAGGGGGGCCATCCTTTTCGCCTCGGCGGTGTTCAACTTCCTGCCCTTTGTCTTGATTCTCATGGGAACAGTCTTAGGCATGCTGCATCCGGCTTACCTCGCTGTCTTCCTCGTTTTCCCGATTGCTGTCTATCTGTGGCGTTCGCTCAAGGATTTCGTGGACGGGATGCATACGGATATTGTCTTGAAGCCTTGGATGGGGCCGATGGGCAATTTTCCTGCCTACCGGAAAGCCGGAATCGACTGGTTCATGCTGCGCTGGCTTTTGGCGCGGAACCTGATGTCTTTCTTCGGACTTATCCTTTTGGTTGTAAGTGTCGTCCTGAAAATTTGCACTTCCTTTTGATGCGCTTGCGGTCTTTCAAGGCCTTCTCTCTTTTTTCAAAGTAAAAAATAATGAAAATCAAACAACTTACTTATCTCGCTTCATGGTTTACCGGTGCCAGGTTCCTGGGTCGGAAACGTCCCTTGCAAACCGTGCTTTTCATTTCCGACCAATGCAACCTCAAATGCAAGCATTGTGCCGTCTATGCAAAAGAGAAGCCCAATATCATGACCTATGAAGAGATACGGAAGGAGCTGGAATATTCGTACCGTCTTGGGTCGCGTTTCGTGGACTTGGAAGGCGGGGAAGTCATGCTTTGGAAGGATGGGGATTACCGGATCAACGATGTCATTGATTTGGCCAAGGAGGTCGGTTTCTTTTCGGTCACGATAACGACCAATGCCCAGCTTCCCTTTGCCGGAAGCCATGCCGACAGCATTTGGGTGAGCCTGGACGGTTACGGCAAATACCACGAGATGGTGCGGGGGGAAGGCACTTTTGCCCGTTTGGAAAAAAATATTGCCGAATGCAGGCACAAGCATTTGAGCGTCAATATGGTGGTCAACAAATACAATTGCGATGCCGTGGAAGAGACCATCCGTTATGTCAAGGGGAATCCGGCAATCAAAAGTATCTCGATAAATTTCTACACTCCTTTTCCCGGTTCGGAAAACCTGATGATTAGCAAGGAAAAACGTATCGAGGTCATCGACAAGGTGATTGCCATGAAAAAAGCCGGTTATCCTATCATGAATTCCGTATCCGGGCTCAAACTTATGAAACACAACCGTTTCAAGCGGCATTGCTGGGTCACGAACTTCATTTACGCCGACCATACGCGCTCCCTTTGCGCCGGGCAACAGGCGGGTATCTGCGAGGATTGCGGCCTTTGCATGGCGGGGGAAATGAACGCGGTTTTCAATTTCAAACCGGATACGCTGCTTGCCGGGTTGAACCTGCGGTGTTCATGAAGCGGATGCAGGTTCACGCATAGCAAGAACCCTCGCCCCAGCACCGGCATCCGGCAGCAAACGTCCCGCATAAATCAAGATAAAACACCTTGAATCGGATCTTGGCAAAATTGCTTCCTTTGGCATTTCTGACATTCTGAACCACGCCAAACCTTATCGAACTCTTCCCTCGCCGCATTGACCAGACCGGCTTCATCCGTAAGGATGCCCGCCTCGAAGTTCCGTCGATGCGGCGACTTCATTCCCATCCCTGCCCCTGTCAGATTGGCACTGCCCAGATAGCATAGAACGGAATCGATAAGGATAATCTTGAAATGGACCCGGGGGCACATGGCTCGTTCCAAGCACTGCGCCAACAGGGGATACCGGTCGAAATCATCGCGAAAAGGCTGGCCGGGTTCCTTGGCATGAAGCAAGCGTATGTTGACACCGTTCTTAATCAAACCTGCCAAAAGTCCTAAGAATGGCTTACTCCTTTCTCCTTGCCTGACATACAAGTCTTTGATATCCGCTGTGCCGAGCCAGACGGAACGCCGGGCTTGTGCCACCAAGTTCAAGACTATATCGTAATGTTCCGTGTCGGAAATGAATCGTATCATACCGTGCCATGCTTTTGGTTGGTCCAACTCCGGATAGCCATCGGGATTCCGGGGTCTATTTTCCTTCTTTCTTTGAGGGGAGCATCAAGGCTTCGGCTTAGTCCTACCCAGCTGGTAGAAGCGGGTTCAAGAGAAAATGTCATAGTACGTTTGGATATCCCTTTTCCGCAATAGCAGGCTCATGCTCTGCTGCATAAGAGAGGCTGCCCGGATGTCGGTGGCTTTCGCCAAACTTTTACCACCCAAGGAAAGCTTTGTCCCTGCACCCGGCTTTACCGGAAGGTTCGCTTTCGCGCAGCTTTCTCCACCTCGGCCATGCTCAAGCAAGCTTGGTTCCACATTCGGCTTGACTGAAAGATTCCTGTCCCACAAATCCGCATGCGATGCAAAATCCGTCAAACGGTTGAACAAATCCCACATCTTGATATTACTTTTGACCTGTGTAGCAGGAATATGCCCACCCAATTCGTTGCACTTTTCCAAAAGCTCAGTATACGGCATCAAGGTTTCTGCCAAGTTTTCCGGCGAACCATGCCGCAACAACAACCTTTTGCCGCAATAGACTTCCGACAAGGATGCCGGGGTATCGCGGGCAATCATGGCCGCCGTCTTGAAGGTTTCCAAATTACGGATCATCATCTCATTCAAACACTGCGGAGCAAGTATTTTAGACACCCCATCGGTCGATACTTGGTGTATTTTACTCAACGAGTTTTGGGAGATTTGCATCGATCCGTTCGTGCACACAAGGCGGAGATAGTAGTTTCCAAGTTCTATCCCGCTCAAAGTCCATTTCATGTACAACCCATTAGTAATGAATTCATCACTAGCCCCGAACGTATCGTACTGAGGATGCACGGGCCTGAGTTCCACGGTAATGCCATGAATGCCATTTTCATAGCTGTAAATCTTCGCCACCTCGTAAGCATGCTTGTCGGCAAACAGTTCCACGATGTCGAAAAAAGAACGCATCGGAACCACCTCTTCCACAAGCGGGACGACAGCATCCACAACACATTCTTCCGGATTGGCTATCAAGGCAAAACGGCTTGGATTCCGCACGCAATCGGCCATGGAAAAACTGTTCCGCAAATGGGCGAGAGCCTTCTCGCCGTAGGCTTCCTTGAAACCTTCTTGCTGCTTGGAATTTAACCCTATCTGCCTATCGAGATAACGCTGTGCTTCGGGAGTGACTGAAAACAGCATATCGCCTACTCGGTAATAACGCCCGCCTTCGGCCACCAACTCCTCTTTTTCCAGCACAATAAACGGTTTCTGCTTCTGCAAGAGCGTTTCGCGCGTGGAAACGTAATCTTCAGTTGTCATCATTTGCAATATCATTAAAAAGTTTGTTGAATCTGTCCGCATATCCATGAAGCTGCACGCTGACCTCATTCTGGAGTTTCCTGAGCTTCCTGTCATTGTAGAAACGTTCTTCGTCAAAAAACACATCTCCAGTTTGACTCAAATTGTAATACAGCTTCACCCCGACATCCCCACGACGGTGCTTTGAAAACGTTATGTAGCGGTCTGAATAAATGTTCTTCGGATTATCGAGCCGAAGTTCCATCATGGCCGTAATCATGTGCTTGAGACGGTTGCTGCCCACAAAAGCTCCACTTTTGGTGACCTGTTGGATAGTCAGGAATGAGGTATGAACACCTCGCCTGTTGTCGGCTTTGTTCTGTTTCTTCATGATGGCAAGCAACAGGCTTTCCGACTTCTTCAAGGTGATGTCCTCCTCTTCTTTCACGATGCCTTGCAGCTCGTAGAAGGAGTCGATGGCAACGATATCCCATCCTTCCTGGAGCGTTTCCGCAAAATTTTCCAAAGCATGCGAGGCTGAATCGAACTCGGCTTCCACGAACATGATATCTAGATTACCAAATTTCGGATAGCGCTGTACGTAAATGGACAAGTCTATCTCGTTCATCTCGGCGCTCACGAAAAGCATGCGCGCCGAAGGCTGCATACGTTGGATATTGGCCATCAAGTCGAGGATAATCGTTGTCTTGCCGACCCCGGGATCGCCTATAATCATATAGTTCACCCCTTTCGGAAGCCCGTCGTAGCTGCAAAGCAGACGGTCTAAGACGGTTCCCGACAAGTAATTCACAAACAAATCCTTGTCAAAAACCAAATCCCGGATTTTCACTATGTTCCTCATCGTCGTCCCGTGGTTTGTACGGGGCAAAGGTAGTCGGGGAATATGCCAAAACGGGACACAGAGGACAAAGCGGCATGACCTTTAAAATATGCTACAATTTTGCGTAAGAAATCATAATCAACTACGCATTGTTAATGCTGCTCCATATTAATCAAACACCCGTTGGCGGAATTAAATCAGCGCATGCTTGACCCTGCCAATGGGCTTGTTGTTTTTGTAGTTAATGTATTGTAGGATGGTGAGGGCGCTGATTTTCCCGATAATCCGGGTGAACAA
>CALUNB010000027.1 GCA_944321885.1 uncultured Bacteroidales bacterium
CTTGTCACGTCCTTCCTCGCCTCCGAGAGCCACAGGCATCCCCCGTGCGCCCTTCTCGTTTTCCTGGTATCCGGCACGCGCTCCCGCACGCGCCGTGCTCTTTCCTCTGTTCCCCAGCCTTGTCATTGTACTCTCCCGGCCTCCGGCCCCCGGGTTACCCCGGCCGGCCTCCGGCCTCGTGCAAGATAAGAAAACCTCAGCTTTCCCATCCCTGTTCCCCTTTCGTTCCGGCACCCCTGCCGTCCGAACGGGAGTGCAAAAGTACAACAATTTTCATTACCACAAAGTTTTTAGGAAAGATTTTGTCGTCTTTTTTTTCGAAAGAGAAGTAACCATCTTACAATCAAGATAAAAATCCAGCGTTCATTTTTGGATTTTTTCCCGGGTGATACCGGGGGAAAGGGTTCCCGGACGTTTTTCCCGGAGCAAGAACAAACCGGCGAATGTCAGCAAGCCGTTCAAAAGAAGCAATTCGAACCCGAAAGCGTAGCCGAAAGCCCATTTGCAAAAACGCACGATAAGGAAACAAAGTACCGGAGACAAAATGACCACCCAAGGTGCGTATTTGTCCTTGATGCCCCAACGGGTACAAATGCCGAAAACAAAAAGCCCCAACAAAGGCCCGTAGGTATAGGAAGCAATATCGTACACCATGTTGATGACCGAATCGTTCTTGACGGCATTGAACAGGATGATCAAAAGCAAAAAGACGAAGGCCATCGCGAAATGGACCTTATACCGTATACCCTTCCTTCGTTGCTCCGGCAAATTCCGCCTCTCCACGCCCAGGATATCGATGGTGAAGCTGGTCGTCACGGCGGTCAAGGCCCCGTCAGCGCTGGAATAGGCAGCCGACAACACCCCGATGATGAAGGTCAGGCCGGCCAAAGGGGAAAGGTATTGGATCGCGATGGTCGGGAAAAGCTGGTCCGTATCGGCCACCTCGATGCCATGGGATTGCGCGTACAAGGCCAGCAAGGCACCCAAAAACAAGAACAGGAGATTCACGACCACCAAAATGCCACTCAAGGTGAGCATGTTCTTCTGCGCATCCTTCAAGCTCCGGCAACTCAAGTTCTTCTGCATCATATCCTGGTCCAGTCCGGTCATGGAAATAGTGATGAACATCCCGCTCAGGAATTGCTTGACCCAGAAACGGGGACTCATCGGGTCGGTATCCCACATGCTCGAGTACGGGCTCTGCCCGACTTCCCGGAACATGTCGGAAAAACTCCATCCCATGCCGGAAGCGATGCAATAAATAGAAAGGAAGACGGATAGCAACATGAACGTGGTCTGCAAGGTATCGGTCCAGACGATGGTCCGGATGCCCCCTTGGAACGTATATCCCAATATCAGTAATATGAAAACCAATGCGGCGACCCAGAAAGGAACACCCATCGCCTGGAACACGAAGTGGTGAAGCACGCTGACGACCAGGAACATCCTCAAGGTTGCACCCAAAGCCCTGGATATCAAAAAATAAGCAGCGCCCGACTTATAGGAGCGCATCCCGAACCTCCGTTCCAGGTAACCGTAAATAGACGTCAAGTCCAGACGGTAATAAATAGGAAGCAGGACTTTGGCTATGACGAAATAACCGGCCACGAACCCGAACACCAAGGGCATATAATAGAAATTCTCCCTCAACACGTTCCCCGGCACCGACATGAAGGTGACCCCGGACAAAGAGGCGCCGACCATCCCGTATGCCACCACCAACCAGGGGGAACGCCGGTTCCCCCGGTAATAAGCATCGTCCGTGGCCTTCCGACCCGTCAGGAAAGAAATAAGGAACAACAAAGCCGTATAGGCAACGAATACAACAACAATCAGCCAAGAAACCATTACGTCACGTTCTGTTTAATTAACACACTTAGAAACTGTTTAAAATTTCTTGCAATCCTGAAAAGACTGAATTTCCAGGGACCGGTTTTCCCCGGGCCGTTTTTACCATCGCCCTCACCGGAAGAGGGGGCCAGGCTTCCCCATAACGCCCAAGCGCTTATTCCGCGAACTGATGCAGGAAAGCTTCGCACGAAAGCGGTTTTCCCGTGCAGGAAACCGTCAGTTCCTGCCAAGACAAGCTGGCGCCGGGCTGAAAGACATATTTTTTGAAATAAGTCCCCATCCGGCCGTTCCCCACCACGTTGGGATTCGAATCCCGGCCCATGCGCGGGTCGTCCTGGCAGAGATGTGCCAGAACTTGGGAAGCCCAAAGTTCCCCCAACACGAAATTATGGGCTTGGACCGCATGGAAAGAGAAATAGTTCTCCATGGCCCAATCCGAATGCCCGATCCGGTCTTTCCCCGGTTCAATCCGGAGAAAGCGGAAAAACAATTCCTGCCATAAGGAATCCAAATCCACATCCGGGTCTTCATACATCCGTTTCTCGAAATAATAAACCGTCATCCACCAACGACAAGTGAAAAGCTGGTCCTGGCGCATGGCCCGGAGGGTCGTCCCCCGTATGTCGCAAGCCTGTCCAGCCGAAAAGATTCCCATGGAAAGGACCCAGTTCGGATAAGCGGCCATCCGGGCGAAAAAGGATCCCACCCCGCAAACGAGCGCAGGGGAAGCCGGGGCCCGGAGCAGGTAAGGCAAAGTATTGGATATATTCTTATAATAAGCGGCCTCTCCTACCATGGCCAAAAGCATCTGCATATCATTCTCCGTACCGGAAAGATGTCCGATGATACGGACATCACGGTTCCGGTCCATGTCGATACAATCCAAAAAAGGCAGGAAAACCATTTCCCCGGACACCCGGCTCCGGCCCAACACATCGCTCAAATCCAAGTTGATGCTGGAAAAGAAACGCATCACGACATTCTCCATGCTCACATACTGGTAATACTTGTCCCTGGCCGTGCCGTAAGACCTTTGGCCCAAACGGAAAAACTTTCCCCGCAAATGCCACGGGCGCAAAGAAGCCGTATCGAACACCTTTCCTTGGAACCAGATACTGTCCATCCGCCTGCGCATGGACAAATAAGCGGCTTCCGTCCCTTGCTCCAGTTCGGAAAACAGGCTGTCCAAGCAGACCCCGTCCTGTTCTTCCAGGAAAAGGGTCATGTCGAAATAGTTGGAGAAGCCCAGGAAACGCGCGCTTTCGTTGCGCAAACGGACCAAAACGGCCAGCGCATCTCCCATTTCCTTCCCGGAGGATTTGACATATTGCCATGCTTCTTGCAATTCTTTTTCCCGGGTCGAATTCCTCAACACATCATCGGCATGGCGCATCTCCGGGTCGACGATGCGGTTCAAAGTCTGCGACTTCAACGACAGTTCCAATGTCAGGATGCTGTCCTGCAAAGCCAAAGGTGCCTGGCATGGCAAGTATTCCCGGTACAGGCATTCCACCTGCCGTTGCAGGTAAGGGTCATGGATGTTTCCCGAAGTCCTGAGCCCTTCCAGGTAAGAAAAGGCCCGTTCATCATGCAGGAGCCTGGAACGCTGCCTTTTCAAGGAATCCAAACGTTCCAAGTCTTCCCTTGAACCGCTTTCGTCGTAACTCCAACGGGCGGCTTGTATCGCCTTGTCCAAAGGCTGGACCTTCGCTTCATGATGGCTGATGAACTCCACCAAGGTCTTTTCGTCTTTCTGCCGTGATTTGGCCGACCGGCCGCAGGAAACCAAGACAGAAAGAGACAAAAACAAGCAACAAGCGGGGATTGTTCCTATTTTCATTGTCAAATATTCTTCCTCGCTGTCCGGAAACGCCCAGATTCCCCGGAAGCGGCTTGGGATTTTCCGTCTTCCCGAGACAAAGAGGCCGGATCCGCTTTCCAGGAATACCTACGGGAATCGTTCCCCGGACAAACAGCTTTTCAAAAATAAGCATTTTCTTTTATCCACCTTCCCGCTTCCCTCGGACGACAAAAACGGACCATGCCACGACGAGTCCGGGAAACCGAAATAATACGTACATTTGCAGGCCGAATGGCAAATTACTAACTACAAACAATCCTATATTATGAGCGAATTGAAAACAACCTTCGCAGGTTTGGAATTAAAAAATCCATTCATCGTGAGCAGTTCAAACCTCACCAACAGTGCCGAAAAGAACCTCGCTTGGGAACAAGCCGGTGCCGGTGCCATTGTTTTGAAATCGCTTTTTGAAGAACAAATCCTTTGGGAAAGCTCCCATATCATGACCGAGGAACACCCTGACGCGGGCGACTATTTCCAAGGCTACCTCAGGGCGCACTACCTGGACGAATACACCCGGCTCGTGAAGGAAAGCAAGCAGAAATGCAGCATTCCCGTCATTGCCAGCATCAACTGCTACACCGACCAGGAATGGGAAAAATTCGCCGTCTTGATCCAAGAAGCCGGAGCTGATGCCATCGAACTCAACCTGATGGCCATCCAGACCGGGTTGAAATACGAATACGGGTCTTTCGAACAAAAGCTGGCGGGCATTGTCCGGCATGTAGCCTCCCAGGTCAAAATTCCCGTCATTGCCAAAATCGGGAACAACCTGACCAATCCCCTCGCCCTTATCAACATGCTCCATGCCAACGGGGCCAAGGCGGTGGTGATGTTCAACCGCTTCTACCAGACCGACATCGACATCGAGAAGATGGAATATTGCAGCGGGCAGGTTTTGAGCGAAGCTTCGGAACTGGCCCATGCCTTGCGTTGGATCGGTTTGGCTTCGGCTGCCGTTCCCTGCATGGACTATGCGGCTTCGGGCGGGGTGTCCGACGGGGCTGGCATCGTCAAAAGCCTGCTGGCCGGAGCCTCTGCCGTGGAAGTCTGCAGCGCGCTCTACAAAGACGGGGAAAAACGTCTTGGGACCATGCTCGACGAACTCAAAGCTTGGATGGAACGCCACCGGTTCGCCTCGGTCAACGACTTCAAAGGCCGCATGAAAGCCAAGGATTTGGAAAAGGCCAATATCTTTGAACGTACCCAGTTCATGAAATATTTCGGAGGAAAACAATAGGTTTGACAACCTCTTGGACAGCTTTTCCAGCGGTATGCCGGAATGGGTGGATGCCCGTCCGGCATACCGTTTTTCTTTTTCCGGACCACCCAGCCTGGAACGGGCTTCCATCGTATCGTTTTTTCCGGGATTGCAAGGCAACTTAGAAGCTGTTTAAATTTATTTGTTTAGGCCATCGGGAGGGGATTTGGAGGGATGGCGCCGCGTTTTTCAAAGGAGGATAGCCAAGCTATCGGACCTGAAAAACGCAAACGAGGGTGACCCAAAAGTCAGCTTTCCAAAAGAGAATCCGCATTAGAATGTGTTCTATCGAGGATTCTTTATCGAAAATTCATCTTTGGGTCACCCTCTTCGAGCATCGCTCAACCTAGACCCGAAATAGCCCCCGATGGGCAAACAAAATCCTGAACCCGGTCCCTGAAAATCCAGCCTTTTCAAGATTGTATGAAATTTTAAACAGATTCTTAAACCACCTCTTAAAATTATCAATATAGAAACCAATCTATTAGAATGGCAAAAAACGATAATTCCTTTTTCAATCGTAGTATTTCAAAACACCCCGCACCATGGAAACACACAATTTACCCAAAGGCAGCTTTTCAAGGCATTTCCCGGTCCTTCCGAAACGGAAACATTCCAAACGGAACTTTTCCTGGATTCCTTTCCCTCTCCTTTGCCCCATTTTCCTGCTTGTTTCGCTTTGGGCCAGCATCGCACAAGCCCAACCTGCCAAGGAATTGCTCCTCGAAGAGGATTTCAATTGGTCCGACAATGCCTGGAACAGCTCCAAAGCGGCCGAAAGCCCTTACCCGGGACTAAGCTTCCAAGGAAATGTCTACCGGGCCCGGAGAAGTATCAAGATGGCCTCTTCCAGCCATAGCGGCGAACTCCGCCAACAAATAGGTATCGAATCCGTTTCCGGAAGTATCGAGCTGGTTTTCAGAGGTGCCCGTTACGACAGTGTCAAACCTTCCCTGCTGCCCTGCCTCCTCTTGGTCCAAGGGGACACCTTGCTCGACGACACCTTGCACTTTTCCTCTTTTTATAAAAACAAAGACTCCGAACCTTTCCGGCAATATGATTCCATGACCCAGGACGAGGGTTTCGCTTCTTGCGATACCCTGCGATGGGTAAACCCGGACCGCATCCCCATCTCCTCCTTGGAATTGGTCGTGACCGCCCTGGCCGGGGACCAGAACTTTTTGGACCACTTCCAAGTTTTCCTGCTCCAAGAGGAAAATGGTAATGATGATGATGATGATGATGGAAATCCGGCCGTGCATGTCCAACCCGACAGCCTCCTCTTTTTTGGGGAAACCGGCTCGGAACAGCAAGACAGCCTTTGGTTAGAGGGCCGTAACCTGTACCAGAATATCCGCCTGCAAATCACGGGCCCGGACCAGAACATCCAGGTTTTCCCGGTCTTGATACAAGCGAGTGATTTGCAAGGGCAAAGGATTCCTGTCCAAGTGCAATCCCGCATCCCTTCCATCCCGACCTCCTACTTCTTGCATTTATACCATGGGGAAAACCTGTTAAAAGAAATCCCGGTCCATGCCCGGCCGGGCAGCCAACCCGAACCCTTGCCCGAAGACACAAGCTGCCAAGCGCCGGCATCTGCCATGGTGTCCGAAGTCGCCAGTTATCATGCGGACTTGCAATGGGAATCCTCCGCGCCCCTCTTCCATCTCCGGGTCGGGAACCTCTTTTCCATCATCCATGAAGAAATCACTACCTCCACATCCGTGCGCATCCCGGATTTGGAACCGGGGATGCTCTACTGGTGGGAGGTCGCCAGCATTTGCAACAACGCTGACACCAGCCTCTATACGGTCGGGGAATCCTTCGTCACCCTACAAGAAAGCGGCATCCGGCTCCGGCACGACGAAAGCACGGGACCGGCAGCCTCGGTCCACCCCAACCCCTCCAAAAGCGGTTTCATACTCCATTTGCCTTTCCGTTGCCAAGTCCGCATCCTCAATCTCGATGGGAAATGCGTCTTTTCCAAGAAGCTCGAAAAAGGCCCGCACCCCATCCGCCTCCGGGAAAAAGGAGTCTTCATCCTCCGCTACGGGAACCATGAAGCTTCCGCACAAAACCTGAAGATTATCCTGTTGTAGAAAAATCTTCCGAGATTCCGGGAACCAGGCTCCACCTAAACAAATGGAGCCTGACACCCAGCCGGGAAACCGGACCTCCTACTTCCTTATATAATGCGGAAGGTTCTCCGGGATGACCATGGAAAACTCAACCAAGCCCATGAATTCCCCGTTTTCGTACCAAGGGGTCTGGAAAATCAACTTCTTGATCCCGTTCTTCTCAATCGTGTACGCGTTGCTGTGCGGGTCCTTCAACATGGATTCCAATTTCTCCTTGGCAGGGGAAGGATGGCAATCCAGCACATTCTTGCCAATGAGGTTTTCCCGGCCGGGCTTGAGGAAAGTCTGCCGGGATTTCCGATTCATTTCAATGATTTCGCCATCTTTCTTGCAAACCGTGATGGCCACGTCCATTTCTTCGAATATCTTGTCCATTTCTCCTTGTATTTTCAGAAACTTCCCGAACCCGGAAAGCGCTGCAAAGATACAGCGGAGCGTATATTTTTTGTAATCTTGCAGGCTGGTAATTCCAAGCGGCCACGGGCAAGAACCCGTTTCCCGCTCCAAAAAGCCATCCATGCTACCCGTAACACCACCGAAAGTCAAGCCCGTACTCTCCCTGCTTCCTGAAAAGCCCGGAGTTTACCAATATTTCAATGCCGAAAACCAAATCATCTATGTGGGCAAGGCCAAGAACCTCAAGCGCCGGGTCAACTCGTATTTCAACAAGGACCAGGAAGGGAAAGTGCTGGCCTTGGTCCGGAAAATAGACCATCTGGAATACATCGTGGTCGATACCGAGGCCGATGCCTTGCTGTTGGAAAACAACTTGATAAAACTGCACAAGCCCCGGTACAATGTCATGTTGAAGGACGACAAGACCTATCCCTGGCTTTGCATCTCGAACGAGGAATTCCCCCGTCTCTTCTACACGAGGCGGTACGTGCAGGACGGTTCTTCCTATTTCGGCCCTTATCCTTCGGTCAGGACCATGCACACCCTGCTGGAACTGATCCATGACATCTACCCGCTCCGTACCTGCCGCCACCGCTTGGACCAGAAAACCTTGGATTCAAAAAAAATCCGGCTCTGCCTTGAATACCAGATGAAGCGTTGCGCCGGTCCTTGCCAAGGCCTCCAAAGCCGGGAAGAATACCAAGTGCAAATAGCCCAAATCAAAAGCCTGATCAAAGGGCATATCAAACCCGTCCTCCAACAGCTGCACGAACAAATGCTGGAGGCCGCCGCACAGCTCGATTTCAAAAAGGCCCAATCCCTCAAAGTCAAATACGAACTGCTCCAAAACTACCAAAGCAAATCCACCGTGGTCAACGCCTCCTTGGCCGACCTCGATGTCATGGGCGCGTTCGAAGAAACCGACAACATCTATTTCAATTACTTGCGTGTGGTGGACGGCCGGGTCGTCCAAAGCCACACCTTGGAGGTCAAGAAAAAACTGGACGAAAGCCCGGCGGACCTGATCGGGCAAGCGCTCCTGGAATTCCGCGAACGCTTCAAAAGCGATGCCAAGGAAGCCGTATTGCCCTTGGAACCCGACTTCGTCCCCGAAGGGCTCAAATGCACCGTGCCCCAAGCCGGGGAAAAGAAGAAATTGCTGGAACTCTCCCAGCAAAACATCCAATATTTCATTTTGGAGAAATCCAAGCGCATGGACTTGGTGGACCCGGACCGCCGCAGCAAGGAAATGCTGCACCAATTGCAAAAGGCGCTGGGCATGGACCGCCTGCCCGTGCATATCGAATGCTTCGACAACTCGAACTTCGAAGGCGCCTATCCGGTGGGCGCCATGACCGTGAGCAAAAACGGGAAATTGTCGAAAAAGGATTACCGGCACTTCAACATACGTACCGTGAGCGGTCCCAACGACTACGCCACCATGGAAGAAGTCTTCAGCCGGCATTACGGCAGGCTCCTGGCTGAAAACCAGCCCCTGCCCCAATTGGTCATCGTGGACGGAGGGAAAGGCCAATTGTCGTCGGCCTACAAGGTCCTCAAGGAATTGGGCTTGGAAAAGCGTATTTTCCTGATCGGGATAGCCGAACGCTTGGAAGAGCTTTACAAGGTGGGCGACCCCCATCCCCTGATTCTCGACAAGCGTTCGGAAGCGCTCAAACACATCATCCTGTTACGGGACGAAGTGCACCGTTTCGGCATCACCCATTACAGGAAACGGCACCTGAAAGGCTTGGTGAAGACCGAATTGACCGATATAAAAGGCATAGGGAAAGAAACGGCCCTGTTGCTTCTCCAAAACTTCCATTCCGCCAAGAAAACGGGCGAAGCCAGTCTGGAAGATTTGCAAAAAGTGGTCGGGAAAGCCAAAGCCGGCATCGTTTACCGGCATTTCCATCCCGGCGAGGAAGCCGAAGGAGCCAACGGCAAACCCTCCGGAAGCCCCGAAGATGAATCCAACGAAGATTGGCTCAAAAAAAACAAGGAAAAAGGAAGCAGTCTTCCCGACCAAGGAAAGGAGATGCCATGATTCCCGTATTCCTGTACCGGGATTCCCGTCTGGAAAAACGGGAAGAACGAAAAAGACTGAGGGACGGCATCTGCCAGGCCATCCTCCGCCAAGAGCTACGGCTCGGTCCGGAAGCCCCCTTGCGGATAGCCCGCCAGGAGCAGGGGAAACCCTACCTGCCCGACCATCCCGGCCTGCATTTCAACCAAAGCGATTCCGGCGAATACATGGCGGTGGCCACGCACGGCAGCCCCATCGGCATCGACATCGAAAAAATCCGGGAAAGGGCGTTCGACCCGCTTCTGGAGCGCTGGTTCCTGCCCGAAGAACGGGAATTGGTCCAAGAAGAAGCCAGCCCGGAAGTCCGTTTAGCCCAGTTCATCCGGCTTTGGACCTGCAAGGAAAGTATCCTGAAATACATCGGTTGCGGTCTGGGGGCGGAAATGCGCCTCCATCCGGTCCTTTCCCGGAAGGATGCTGTGGGGAAACTTCTCCCCCATGGCCGCTACCAAAACCAGGAATTGGTTTTCAATTCCATGATTTTCAACGTCTCCAATGGGGTCATGGCTTTCGACGAGCGGGCAGCGCATCCCGGAGATTTGATTATCACGCTTTGCTTTGCCGGAAATGGCAGTACCCCCTTCCCGGATATCCGGTACATCCTGTACCCCGGCCCGTCCAAGCCGCCCACGCCCTAATTTATTTTAATAAACTTAAAACCAATTATTAACTTTAACACAAATCGGTCATTAGACTTTGGGGAGATTGCCCGCTTGTGTCATGCAACATGCTTCTCGCCTAGCCGAAGGCGTAGCGGGCTACGTCGAGGCGTAGCGAGAAACAGGGTGCGGACAGAAGCGGGCAAGATGCCCGAAAGCCTCATTTTCCCCATCGGAAGCGGACACGGCGTGTCTGATGACCGATTTGGGTTTAACACAAAGAAGCTTTTCCCAAGCAAGGAATCCTCCTGCTTTGCAGGGATGGTCCATCGGAACATTCTGGAGCTCCAAGCTCAGGCTGCGGGGAAAAACAAAAAAGCCACCCTTCCAGGTGGCTTTTTTCATCCGTTTCCTTTCGGAAGAATTTCCGATTAATACATGCCGTCCATTCCGTTGGGCATGGCCGGAGCCGCAGGCTTTTCTTCCTTGATTTCAGCCAAGACACATTCGGTGGTCAGCAGCATGCCGGCAATCGAAGCGGCGTTTTCAAGAGCGACACGAGCCACCTTGGCAGGGTCGATAACCCCGGTAGACAAGAGGTTTTCGTAGGTTTCGGTACGGGCGTTGAAACCGAAATCGTCCTTGCCGCTCTTCACCTTGTCCACGATGACCGAACCGTCCAGACCGGCATTTTCCACAATCTGGCGCAAGGGTTCTTCCAAGGCGCGACGGATGATTTCCACCCCGACCTTTTCGTCCTCGTTGTCCACCTTCATGCTTTCCAAAGCCGGCAAGCAACGCAGGTAAGCCACACCGCCACCCGGTACGATACCTTCTTCAACG
Source organism: uncultured Bacteroidales bacterium (assembly GCA_944321885.1). GTDB lineage: Bacteria > Bacteroidota > Bacteroidia > Bacteroidales > P3 > Pullibacteroides. The sequence continues at coordinate 11,036 of CALUNB010000027.1, forward strand.
GCGGCACGGGTTGCATGCAAGGCATCGTCGAAACGATCCTTCTTTTCCTTCATTTCCACTTCGGAAGCAGCACCCACGTAAATGACGGCCACCCCACCGGCCAATTTGGCCAGACGTTCCTGGAGTTTTTCACGGTCGTAATCGGAAGTGGTCTTTTCCAACTGGGCCTTGATCATGTTGACACGGTCCTGGATATCTTCCTTGCGGCCCTTGCCGTTCACAATCGTGGTGTTTTCCTTGTCAATCGTGATTTTTTCAGCCTGACCGAGGAAAGAAAGGTCGATGTCTTCCAACTTCAAGCCCTTTTCTTCCGAAACCACGGTGGCACCCGTCAAAGCGGCGATGTCTTCCATCATTTCCTTGCGGCGGTCACCAAAGCCGGGAGCCTTCACGGCGGCAATCTTCAACGAACCACGCAGACGGTTCACAACCAAGGTAGCCAAAGCTTCCCCGTCGATGTCTTCGGCAATCACGACCAAAGGACGGCCGGTCTGCACGGTCTTTTCCAAAATCGGCAGGAAATCCTTCATCACGGAAATCTTCTTGTCGTACAGCAACACGAAAGGACTTTCCATGACAGCTTCCATCTTTTCGGTATCGGTTACGAAATACGGCGAAATATAGCCACGGTCGAACTGCATACCTTCCACCACTTTCACATTGGTTTCGATACCCTTGGCTTCTTCAATCGTGATAACACCTTCCTTCTTCACCTGGCGCATGGCTTCGGCAATCAACTTCCCGATTGTATTGTCGTTGTTGGCCGAAATCGTAGCCACTTGTTCGATTTTTTCGGTGCTGTCGCCCACGTTGGTACTCATCTTCTTGAGTTGGGCAACCACTTCGGCAACCGCCTTGTCGATACCACGCTTCAAATCCATCGGGTTCGCACCGGCCGTCACGTTCTTCAAACCCGTCCGTACGATAGACTGGGCCAGAATCGTGGCCGTGGTGGTACCGTCACCGGCCAAATCATTGGTTTTGGAAGCCACTTCCTTCACCATCTGGGCACCCATGTTTTCCACCGTGTCCTTCAATTCCACTTCCTTGGCAACGCTCACCCCGTCCTTCGTTACATGGGGAGCACCGAATTTCCTATCAATAATCACATTACGACCCTTGGGACCCAAGGTTACCTTGACAGCATCGCACAATGCGTCCACCCCTTTCTTGAGGCGGTTCTTTGCTTCTTGGTCGAAGAGAATTTCTTTAGCAGCCATTGCTTTATCGAATTTTATTATTAAACATTGCTTTTGGGCTTTTTCGGGGGGCCCCATAGCCCCTCCCGCGGAAGCCCCGCCCTTTTTCCGACCTTTCGCGGAACCTTTCCCTTATCCGCAGGCTGCCGGAAGCCCGTCCGTATTCCCTTGGCTTAAAGGATGGCGAAAATATCGCTTTCGCGCATGATCAAATAGTGGACCCCGTCAATCGTCAACTCGGAACCGGAATACTTGCCATACAGCACTTTGTCACCTTCCTTCACCGTCATCGGTTCGTCCTTCTTACCCGGACCTACGGCCACGACGACACCTTGTTGGGGTTTTTCCTTTGCCGTGTCAGGAATGATGATACCGGCCGCCGTCTTCTGTTCGGCTTCCATGGGTTCAACCAATACACGATCTGCTAAGGGTTTGATTGTTACTTTAGACATGACTTATCTCCTTTTCTTTTATTTATTTTCAAACTTTTGCCCGCTTGTCCGGCGACATACCGCCAGAGCTTCGTCCTTCGACCGGGACACATCCTCTTTGTTTGGCGGGGATGCCGTTTCCGGAACGGACAAATCCTTCCTTGGCATAAAGTGTGCCAAAACAAAAAATCTGACAATTTTACAGGGAAACCGGAACGATACTGACAAAAAGGGCAAGCCTCAGACAAAACCGTATCCAAGGATTCCCATTATCGCACCCCGCCGCAAAAGCTTACTTCACAAGCATCACAATACTCCCGGCAGTAATCAGCAAAGCCCCCAAAACCACCCTCGGACTGACAGGCTCCTTCAGGAAAAGGAACGAAAGGCAAATCGTGATGACGACACTGAGTTTGTCAATCGGAGCCACCCGCGACACCTCGCCCGTCTGCAAAGCCTTGAAATAAAAGAGCCACGACAAGCCCGTGGCCACACCCGACAGCAGCAGGAAAACCCAGGCATGGCGCGGTATCTCCTTGATTTCGGGAAGATGATGTCCGAAAAAAAACAATACCCCAGGTGATGCACAGGATGACCGTCGTGCGGATGGCCGTGGCGAGGTCCGAATTCACATCCTTGACACCCACTTTTGCAAAAATGGCCGTCAAAGAAGCAAAAAATGCCGACAAAAGTGCATAATACTTCCACATAGCCGTAAAGAATCGGCATACAAAGGTAATCAAATCCGGGTTCATGAAACTTCGTGAACGAGCCGCCCCGGGACCGGGCTTCCCTCCGGTCTCTGGAACAAGGAAGCCGCACGGGTGGCTTGAATCTGCGGAATATGTTTTCCAACCGGCCGCCCTAAATATCAAAAAAACATCCGAAATTCGCGGTTTCAAACCCGAACCATGGACACACGCAATCCCCGTGCCTACATTCTCTTTATCATAGCCTTGGCTATCAACGCCTTTGGAATCGCTTTCATTACCCGGGCCGCACTGGGGACATCCCCCATCACCAGCATCACCTACGTCATGAGCATGTTCACCCCCTTGAGCATAGGCCAATGGACCATCGTACTCAACCTGCTGTTCGTTTTGCTGGAACTGCCTTTCATGAGCAAGGATTTCCTCAAAGCAGACCGGATATGCTATTTGCTGCAAATCCCCACGACCCTTTTGTTCGGTTTCTTCATCGATCTTTCGATGGAAGCCCTCTCCTGGTTCAACCCGCTCCGTTACCCTTTCAAGATTCTCGGTCTTTCGGCCGGATGCATCATCCTGGCCATAGGCATCGCCCTGGAAGTCAAAGCCAACGTAGCCATGGCCGCAGGCGAATATTTCGTCAAGGTAATCTCCAAACGTTTCCGGACCGACTTCGGTTTCACCAAACTGGGCTTCGACACCTCCTTGGTGGCCCTCTCCTGCATCGTTTCCTATGTTGCCATGTCCGGCATACACGGCGTAAGGGAAGGAACCGTGGTGGCTGCCGTCATCGTAGGACCCATCGTCCATTTCATCAGCCCTTGGTTCCATGTTTTTGACAAATTCCTCGGGGAAAAACGGGCGGGAATGCCCCCGGTTCCCCAACCACGGCATACCGTCATTACCATCGCCCGGGAGTACGGGAGCGGCGGACACCTGTTAGGGCAAATGATTGCCAAAGAACTGGGATTCAAACTTTACGACGAAGAACTCATCCACCTGGCCGCAAAGGAAAGCGGCATGGATGAAGACTACATACGGAAAAACGAACAAAACCTGCCTTCCTTCTGGCTCAAATGCATTTTCGCCCAAAACAAGAACACAATCGGACCGGGCATGGATCGCGAAGACGTGCTGTTCCTGGCCGAAAGCAAAGTCATCGAGGAAGCCGCCCGGAAAGACGATTGCGTGATTGTGGGCAGGTGTGCCGATTTCATCCTGCGCGACCATGCTCCCTTAATCCGGGTTTTCTGCCTTTCCGATACCCCGACCGCGTACAAACGTTGCGTGGAAGACTACCATGTCCCAGCTGCCAAAGCCGAAGAAGAAATAAAAAGGCTGAACCGCAAACGGGCCGCCCATTACGAATATTATACCGGTGGGAAATGGGGAAATCCGAAATTGTACGACTTGGTAATCAACACCTCGAAAATAAGTTTGGAAACAGCTTGCCGGATAGTGGCGGCCTTGGCAAGGGACCCAAAACAAACGACGGGCAAAAAACCGTAAATCCACGACCGGCAAAAAAGACAGAACGCCCCCTGAAGCCCCTTTCCCAAACCCTACCGGAACTTGTCCTCCCGAAAGACGTCAAGAAGCCTTCCAACCCTGCCCCGCGCGCATGGAAGACGGGATACGCTTCCAGGCATGCCAAACAATCCCAAGTCCGAAAGAATCGAACCGGAAAGGCGACGGCCCGATTCTCAAAAGGATTCCCCTTCGGTAGCCACCTGCGCCTTGACAGCCTGTTGTTCATCGTGCAATAACCTGAACTCCATCCATTTCCCACTAAAGTAGCGCCAGAGGGAAACCACCCCCTTGGCAAACCAGTCCACAAACATACCCAACCAGATTCCGACAACGCCTCCGCCCAGGACGATGCCGAAAATCCATGAAAACAGCAAACGGCAAAAAATCATAGACAAAATGCTGACCCACATCGGGAACCTCACATCGCCCGAAGCCCGGAAAGTGGTCGGCAAAACGTAGCAAAGCGGCCAAAGCAAGAGCGTGAACAAGGCATGCAGCCATACAATCCGCCGTGTCAAAAGAGCCGTGACATCCGACAAACCGTAAACCCGAAGGACCAAAGGGAGCAGCAACAAGACCAAAAGGCAACTGACAATATGGCATAAATATGTATAGCCTATGATTTTCCGGTTGTAGAACTTGGCCTGCGCGTAATCCCCGGCTCCCACGCAACGGGCAATGACCACCGGCATCCCTGCCACGATGGCCATGCCAGGCAACACCTGGAAAAGCACAATGCTCCCTGCCACCGAATTGGCGGCAATAGACGAAGTACCAAAAGAAGCCACCATGCCCAAAACCAAAATACGTCCCATATAGAACATACAATTCTCGAAACCGTAAGGAAAGCCCACTTTCAGGATTTTTCCCAAAATGCTTGCATCTGCGATTTTCTTCTTACCCTTCCGGAACTTTTGCCCGGATCCGGCCCCGGGACTCGATCCGATCCAAGCCGGGTTTCCAGAGCCAAGTCCTCTCCAAGCCTCTTCCCGATACCGTTCTTCCGAGTCCGGCACCGGTTTCAAGACCTGCATGAAAGGCAAACGGGCCCGGAAAAGACAAAAACAGACCAAAACCGCCGAAAGGGAACGGGAAAACAAGGTAGACCAAGCCGCCCCCGCCGTTTCCATATCCAGCCCGTAGATGAACACGGCATTCCCGACCACATTGAGAAGATTCATTCCCAACATGATTTTCATGGGCAGGACCGTGTTGCCGGCACAACGGAAAATGGCAGCCCCGGCACTGTAAACCGCCAAAAACGGCAAGGACAAAGCCGTGATATCCAAATAAACCCGCGCATGGGATTCCACATCGGCGTCCAAATTACCGAAAAGGCAGCCCAAGATGAAAGGGCGCAAAAGGTAAAGCCCCAGCATGACCAGAAGCGACAACAAGGCGTTGAGCCAAAGCAGTTGGAGGGAAGCCCTGCCCGCCTGCCCCGGCAAACCTTTGCCGATATACTGGCTCACGACCACCGATCCGCCGATGGCCAAGGCCGTGAACAAACTGTTGAACAAGGAAATGACAAAATCAATCAGGGATACCCCGGATATGGCAGCCTCCCCGATGCCCGACACCATCATGGAATCGGCTATCCCTACCGTGTACTTGAGGAACTGCTCGGCCATCAGAGGCAGGAAAAGCGCCCAAAGCATCTTGTCGGTAAAGAACCGGACGTTCTTTCCTTTTCCCGAAGTGTCCGAATCAAGCATACACGTTTTTTGTTTTGGCGGTCCGGAAAGCAAAGATAAGAATCTGTTTGTTCGAACCTCTTTTTTTCCGGGAATTTCCCTACTTTTGCGCCCCAATCGGGATTCCATGCCTTGGAGTTCCGGAAAATCCGCAGAAAACGAGCTTCGTTCCATGAAATATTGTGTCTTCATCCTATGGGTACTCCTGTTGCCTGCCTGCTTTGCCGGTACACCTGCCGCAGCGCCTGGATTCCAAGCCTTTGGCTCGCAACATGCCCCCATTTCCGGAAACAGCTCCCAAGACACTTCCTCGTTCCTTCTTCCTTTCCCGCTTTATTCGGACACCCTGCCCCTTTCCTTGGACGAACTTTTCGCCAAAGGAATCCAGAATAGCCCCAGCTTGCAGGCCGACAGGATAGAAGAAGAAATTGCCCGTTACCAAAGCCAGGAAACCCGCAAGGCACAACTTCCCCGAATCCAAATCGATGCCCGTTTCGGTTATCTCGGGCAGCCCCTCGTCTTCCAGCAAGGTCTGAGCCATCCCACCCGGCCCGACGCGGGTCCCACGCGCCAGGATTACAGCGCCAACATCGACCAACCCCTTTACCAAGGCGGGCGGCTGCATCTCCAATCCCTACAAGCCAAACTCAACCAAGCCATCCGGCAACTGCAGACCCAAGGCGACCAATCCGCCTTGAAACTCCATCTTTTGGACAGCTACCTCGACCTTTTCTATGTCCAAAAGCAATGCCAGCTGATGGAGGACAACATCCGCCAATCCGAAATCCGCTTGCACGACATCATGCAACTCCAGGAAGAGGGTATCGTGACGGCCAACGACGTGCTGCGGAGCCAGATGCAGCTGACCCGCGACAAACTGGCCCTGAGCGAAGCCCGGCATGAATGGGAACTGCTCAACCAAAGGCTCGACCTGCTCCTCGGTCTACCCGAAGACCTCCTGATTTCGCCCGACACCTCCCTGCTGGAACAAAGCCTGCCTCTGCTCGGATACCCTGACTATATGGAAATGGCCGTGGCCAACGACCCCGACCTCAACTTGGCCCGGAAACAGACCGAATTTTCCAAAATCGGGTACCGGATAGAAAAGACAGGCTATTTTCCCCGTCTGAGCGCCTATGCCAGCAGCACCTTGGCCCGTCCCCTTTCCTCTTCGTTGGAAGACCTTTACAACTACAACTACGGAATCGGCCTCAGCCTTTCCTACGAACTCTCCAGCCTTTACACCAATGGTGACCGGGTCAAGGCAAGCCGGGAAAACATCCGTTTGAACCAGACCCGTGAAAACGAACGCCTGCTCCAGCTCAAGAACGACGTCCGGACGGCATACCTCCACCATTACGAGGCCCTGCAAGAAGTGGAAGCCCTGCGCCTCTCGGTCTTGCAGGCCAAGGAAAACTTCAGAATCATGCAAAACCGCTATATGAGCCAACTGGCCATCCTGATCGACCTGCTCGATGCCAACCACCTCTGCCTGGACGTGGAACTCCAGCTTACCGATGCCAAGACGCGGGTGGTCTATACCTGGTTCAAGCTCCAACGGCTCTGCGGCCAACTATGAACGGACGGGAAATGAATCCGGAAAACACGAACAACACAGGAAACATAAGCATCCCTCCCCAAGGGAACGCAAAACAGGAAAAGACCGGAAAGCATGGCAGGAAACACGGCGGAGCCAGGGAAAAACGCTTCCACCAGCTCAAGACGAGGAAAATCGTCATGAACACCTTGAGTTTTTCCATCGTCCTTGCCGGAATCCTTTGGCTTTCCCATTTCTTCTACCGGCATATCCGTTACGAAATCACCAACGATGCCTATGTGGACCAATACGTGGCCCCGATCAGCATCCGGATACCGGGATTCATCAAGGAAGTCCGCTTTACCGAACACCAGAAAGTGAAAAAAGGCGACACCTTGCTACTTCTGGATGAACGCGAGTACCAAATCCGCCTGGAACAGGCCCAAGCCGACCTGCTGGACGCCTTGGCAGACCAGGACATCATCGCCGCCGGTTTAGGGTCCTCCCAATCGAGGGTGGCCGTGGAACAAGCCAACATCGCCGAAGCTAAATCCCGGCTCTGGCAGAGCGAACAGGACTACCACCGCTACGCCCATCTCTACGAAGAAGCATCGGTTTCAAAACAGCAGTACGAACAAGCCCGTTCGGAATACGAGGCGGCGCTTTCGCGGCATGCCGCCCTGCAACAGCAGGAACAAGCCGCCCAATGGAGCGCGGATGAAAGCCGGAAGCGCCAGGAAAAGGCCCAAGCCGGTATCCTGCGCATGCAGGCGAACCTTGAAATGGCCGAACTCAATCTCTCCTATACCGTGGTCACGGCCCCTTACGACGGCTACATGGGCCGCAGGACACTCGAACCCGGGCAATACGTGCAAGGCGGGCAGACCCTTTCGTACATCGTCCGCCAAGAGGGCAAATGGATTACGGCCAATTACCGGGAAACCCAGATTGCCGGCCTCGAACCGGGCCAAACCGTCCGGATCCATGTCGATGCCTTCAAGCACCGGGTCTTCCATGGCAGGATTTCGGCTATCTCCCAGGCCACCGGTTCCAAATACGCCTTGGTCCCTACCGACAACGCGGCAGGCAATTTCGTCAAAGTGCAGCAACGTATCCCGGTCCGGATTGAAATCGAGGACGCCAGCCCGGAAGAGATGGAACTTTTGCGGGCAGGCATGATGGCCGTTACAGAAGTCGTGAAAAAATCCGGCCCCGCCCCCAAAGGGCTCCAAGGCAGTCCGGACAAGCCCGGGTCCGGCCAAGGAACGGAACACCCCCTTTGACAAGCTTTGCCCCATGCACCATACGCTCGACATCCCGACCCGGAAATGGGTCCCGCGCTGGTTTGGCATCCTGGCCGTCTTCGTGGTCATCCTGCCCGTCACCCTGCTCAACGGGGCTTATACCGGAAGCATGATAGAGATTTCCAATACTTTGGGAATCATGAGCGAAGATATCACGCTCTGCTATTATGCCACTTCGGCAGGCATGGCCGTGGTGTACCCTGTCGTATACAAAATCATTGCCGCCATCCCGCAGAAGACCCTGCTGCTGGCCGACCTGATCCTGCAAGTCCTGCTCAGCCTTCTCTGCGCCAAAAGCGGCAGCATCGGCATCATCTTGACAGCCAGCTTCCTGATTGGCATGCTCAAGGCTTTCCTGATGGCCTGGTTCATCTCGCACATCAAGTTCTTTTTCAGTCCCCGCAACATAAGAAGTGAAGTTTACGCCTACTTCTACCCGATTGTCTTCAGCGGCGGCCAACTTTCCATGGCCCTCACCGCCCAGCTGGCCTATTATTACGACTGGACCCACATGTATTATTTCATGATGCTGCTCCTGCTCACCGGCATTGTCTTTGTCCTGGTTTGCTTCCGCTATGTTCCCAAAACCATCTCGATTCCTTTCCAGCAAATCAATTTCAAGAGCATGTTGGTAGCAGGATGCTTCCTGCTGATGAGCATTTACCTGTTCACCTACGGCAGGACCCTCGACTGGTTCGCCTCGCCCCGCTTGCGCTTTCTCATGATGGCCATCCCGGTTCTGGCAGGGGTCTTCCTTTGGGAGCAAAGCCGGTCCGAAACGCCCTTGGCAAGCATCAAAGTCCTTCAGAACCGGAAGACCCGCATAGCCCAGCTGTTCATGATGTTCGTCATGTTCCTGAGTTCTTCCAGTACCTTGGTCTCGTCCTACCTGAACCGTATCCTCCAAGTAGACAGCGTGCGAACCAATACGCTTTCCCTCTGGCTGATACCCGGTTTCGCCCTCGGAGCCTTCTTCTGTTTCTGGTGGTTCCGTCTCCAACCTTGGAGGCTGCGCTACCTGATTGCCGCCGGCTTCCTCTGTTTCGCCGTCTACATGGCCTTCCTTTATTTCGGCATCAGCCCGGAAAGCACTTATTCCATGCTGTTCTTCCCCACTTTCCTGCGGGGAACCGCCATGATGGTACTCTTGATTTCCTTCGGGATTTACGGGGTCGAGAGCTTGGACCCCAAACTTTTGATGTCCAATTCTTTTTTCTTGATTTCCTCGCGTTCGGTCTTAGCGCCCAGCATAGCCCTTTCGTTTTACAACAACGCCATGTACCGCCTACAGAACGTGTTTTATACCAAACTGTCCGGGAACCTGGGCGCAGCGGACAGCTTGGCGGAAGCCCGATACAGCCAAAGCATGCAACAGTCCCTCGCTTCAGGCCATGGTTTCGACGAGGCCCTTGCCATGGCAAGCACTTCGCTGAACAATACGCTTAACCAGCAAAGCCTTCTGTTGGCCATCAAATACATTTTCGGAATCCTCTTGATTGCCTCCCTGGTGGTCGGCATCGCCTGTATCTTTATTCCATTCCGTAAGACCGTGAAAGTCAAACCCATGAAAGGCGGGAACGACATGGTATAGATTGCGCCCTCCATTCTTCGGGGGTTTTGCCGGTCACTTTCCTGCAAACGCAACGGAAAGTCCCTATGTCTTCGAAACCGAATTCCGCGGCAATCGCTTCCAAGGATTTAGCCGGTTGCCCGATTTCACGCATCACCACTTGGAACAACCGTACCAAAACCGCCTCCGAGAGTTTTTTGCCGGTTTCAAAACGGAGGAAATCATCCAGATAAGCGGGGGAAAAATCCATGGAAGCCTTCACATGCCGTATCGCGCCGCTCCAAGTCTTCCGGCCCGGACGTTGCCAATAAGCCTGCAAACAATCCTCGAAGCGATGCAAGGCCGCTTTTCCGATATCACTGCGCACGATGAACTGGCGTTCGTAAAACCGCCGGCAATAATCCAGCAACAATCCGGTATGGGAGGCCAGCAGTCCCATGCTGAAAGCATCGATACCGTAATCCAGTTCCCCGTGGATACGTTCCAGACAATCCTGCACTACCCGGTATTCCCTTTCGGAAAGATGCAAGGCCTCGTTTTCCTTGTAGGAGAAGAACGTATAGGAAGACTTCTTGGCCGCCAAAGCCGGGTCTCGGAACAATTCCGCCTTGAACAACAGCCCGGCGAAGCGGTCCCCGTTGCCCGAAAACGAAACCTCGAAAGGAGAACCGGGCAATTTGAAGCTCAGGGTCGCATATTGGAAATCAAAACACCTCCGCCCGTAACGTGTATCCCCGCACCAAGAGGCAGGGAAAAAGAGGGCGTAGCAAGCTTCGGGCTGCATTTCCTGCAAAGACGATCCGGTAGCACAGGCCAAGGGAATCCGATCCTTCCCCTCCTCCGTGTCCTCGTGGGCGCACATCCGTTCCTTGCCGGTGACCGGGGCTGCCATGTCTTTCCCGTTTTCCGTGGGCCGGATCAAAGTCACCAAGGGATGCAAGGTGGACTGCTTGGAAAACCTGTTATATTGCTCTATCGAAACAATCATGCTTCAGAAAATAAGGACAGGATTACCGGCGCTCCCCCTAGCGGAGACGTTTCCAGCTTGCCTTGCCGGAAAACTACGGGAAACCGGTCTGCCAATGTGGAGACAAAGGTAGGACCGGAATAAAGCCCTTCAGCTACCCGGATTACGGTTTCCAGCACATTTTTTACGGCAAAAAGGGAAGGAACGCCCTTGGAAAGCGGAGGCTTGCACCCGGATTACGGTTCCGACTACCAATATCACCGGCCCGGGGAAAAAGCCCTTGGGAAAAACAAGAAATTACGTAACTTCGCTTCTGGCTTCCGGGAATCCGGATTTTCCGTTCCCGGCGGGCGAACCGATTCCTAAACAGAATCCCATATACTTTTCAAAACGTTCCCGACATGAGCGAAATCCTGGTTCTGAACACGATTGACGACTACAACTCTTTCCTGGGCGTGGAAACACTCCACCCCTTGGTCAGCATGACCGATTTTTCCAAAATCAAAAGCATCCCGCACCGCCGGAAACGATTCGAGTTTTACACCATTTTCTACAAGATGAAGCTTTGCGGGGACATTACTTACGGACGGAACAAATACGACTACCAGGAAGGGACCTTGCTCTTCGTGGCTCCCAGCCAGGTCGCCGGGGTGGATGATGGCGGGGAAACCCCCGAACCTTGCGGCTACGCGCTCATGTTCCATCCCGACCTGCTGCGCAACACGCCTTTGGCGCACAAAATGAAGGAATACACTTTCTTTTCCTACGAATCGAACGAGGCCCTGCACATGACCGAGCGCGAAAAGGAAATCATCCGTGGCTGCTTCCTGGGCATCGAGGAAGAACTCCAGCATAACATCGACAAACACAGCAAAGCCATCATCGCAGCCAATATCGAGGTCCTGCTCAACCACTGCCTGCGGTTTTACGACCGCCAATTCGTCACGCGCAAAGTCATCAACAAGGATGTCTTGATTCGTTTCGAGAACCTGCTTTCCAACTACTTCGAATCCGGGAAAGCCCAGCAAACCGGACTGCCCACCGTGGCGTATTGCGCCGACCAGCTGCATTTCTCGCCCAACTATTTCGGCGACCTCATCAAGAAAGAAACCGGGAAATCGGCCATCGAATACATCCACTTGGCCATCATCGAGAAAGTCAAGGACCAATTGGCAGAAACCAACAAGACCATCAGCGAAATCGCCTACGAGACAGGATTCCAGTACCCCCACCACCTGAGCCGGATGTTCAAGAAAGTGACCGGCTGCAACCCCAACGAGTACCGGGCGCAAAACGCCTTCCAGGAATCCGTCTGAGCCCAGGTTTTCCCCCGGAGGTGGAACCGGCAGGCAACATCCGTTCCAATGGAAAAAGGGACAGGAAGAAGACTAATAGTCCTTTTCCCGTCCCTTTTCTATTTAAAACCATGGGAACCAATGCAATTTGTGGAGCATATGGGACTCGAACCCACTACCTTTTGATTGCGAACCAAACGCTCTACCAGATGAGCTAATGCCCCTTGGACGTTCCTGGTGCGAAGCCCTGCCATTGGAAACAAAAGCAGGTCCCGCTTCCAAAAACGCTGCAAATATACAACTTTCGGGCAAACGGAAAACCATTTTCCGTTTTTTACCGTTTTTTCCTTGAACGGACGCCCCTACATCTCTCCCCGGCCCTGCTTCAAATCCTCCACGAACTTGTTGATTCGCTGCATTTCCTTCGGTATGTCGATGCCTTGCGGGCAATGCGGGTTGCATTGGTTGCATCCGATGCAGTGATCCGCCTGGCGCAAGCGCGGCACGCTGCGGTCGTACCCGACCAAGAAAGCACGGCGAGCCTTCCGATAGCCCTCGTCCCGGCTCCCACGCGGCAAACGCCCCTCGTTCACGCATTTGTTGTAATGCAGTAACACGCCCGGGATATCCAAACCGTAAGGACAAGGCATGCAGTACTTACAGTCGTTGCAAGGCACAGTCGGATACTGCATCATCAAACGGGCCGTTTCTTCCAGGAAAGCGAACTCCTCGGTACTCAGAGGCTGCAAAGGAGAATAAGTCCGGATATTGTCCTGCAAGTGTTCCATATAGGTCATGCCGCTCAAGACCGTCAGCACATCCGGGAAAGAACCCGCGAAACGGAACGCCCAGGAAGCCACGCTCCGTTCCGGTTCACGCTGCTTCAACTTGGCCACGACATGGTCGTGCACCTTCGACAAACGACCGCCCAACAAAGGCTCCATGATGACCGCCGGAATCTTCCGTTCGGCCAGTTCCCCGTAGAGGTATTCGGCATCCACGTTGAAACCCGTGGCGTGGTTCCAATCCAAATAATTGAGCTGTATCTGGACAAAATCCCAAGGAATGCCCGATTCCTGCAACATGTAATCGAACACCCGGACATCCCCGTGGAACGAAAAACCCAGTTTCCGGATCCGCCCGGCCTCCTTTTCCTTCAAGACGAAATCCGCCACCCCACAATCGTACAAACGGCCCCGCATTTCTTCCATGCCCGCCCCGGTTCCAAGGATATGGAACAAGTAATAGTCGATGTAGTCCGTCCGCAAATCCTTGAAAGAGTTCCGGTACATGGCCACCGAGGCATCGTACAGCTCCTTACCCCGTAAACCTTGTCCGTACAGACGGTGGTTCGACATCTTGGTGGCAAGGAAATATTTGTCCCGGGGATGGCGGGCCAATGCCGTGCCCGTGGCCGCTTCCGAAAGCCCTTGGCAATAAGGGGGCGCCGTATCGAAATAGTTGATCCCGTGCGCGAGCGCGTAATCCACCAAGGCATTCACAGCCTCCTGGTCCACCACATCCCCTTTCCCGTCCGGAGAAGGCTTCATGGGCCAACGCATGCAACCGTAGCCCAAGAGCGACACCCTATCGCCCGTCAATTCCCGGTAGCTCATCGCCCCTTCCGGGACTTCGCCCGAAGGCGTACCCTGCCCTTCACCCGGCTTGCAGGCCGTCAAACCCGCCGTTGCCAAACCGGCAGCACCCGCCACCTTGAGGAAATCCCTCCGACTCAAATCGTTTTTCTCTTTATTTTCCATGGTCTTCCTCCTTTTCCTTGGATTCCCATCCGGTTCCAACCCGGCCTCCGGAAACGGACCAAGCGGCCCGATTCTCCTGCAAAGGTAAGCGCTTGGCGGGAACCCGCCGGATTCCATTCAGAATTCCCGATGGAATTTATAACGCAACCAAAGCATGCCCCCGGGCAAGCGTTCCACCGAAACCAATTCCAAGCTCTGGCCCGTCGAAGGCGGCACCGGTTCCCCCGCATGTTCGAAAATGGAAGGGGACGAAGCCGAACCGTCGAGCCCCGGATATACCAGCAGGCTCAATTCCGAAAGCAGACCCGCTGCAAGGAAAGCCCCGTCGATAATCCCTCCGCCCTGCAAGGACAAACGCCGGACACCGAAATCCGCATGGAGCTTGCGCATGGCCAAAGGGAGGTCGTCCCCCTGGGGACCGGCAAAGAGATAGGAAATCCCCCTTTCCCGCAAATACGCCAAATAAGCATCCGGAGCCGTTTCCGGCAAAATGACCAAAATATCATCTCCCCGGACCTGGGAAGCCGTATAACGGATATCGGCATCGGGATCAGCCACCACGAACAAACGTTCCGAAGCACGGAGTGCCTTGTAGCTTTCCCGAGGCAGTTCCGGAACCAATCCACCCCCGACCCGGGGCTCATCCACGAACTTTTCCTTGAAGAAACTTTCCACCAAGGTATTCTTGCCGAACATCCAGGCATCGGTTTCCAACCTCTTCCCGCTTTCGGCATAAGATTTCATGAGGTCGCCCTTATCCTTCCCGTCGAAAGGAAGCGACCAACGTCCGGTCAGGATCCGGCCATCCACCGAACCCATGACATGGCAAAGGATATAAGGATACATCGTTTTTTTTATTATCGGATTGTCTTCAACCACCAAAAGCCCTTGACGGCCATAAGAAGCTGTCAAAAATAAAGCTTCTGACATCTTTTTTTGCAAAATTACAGTACTCCCGATGCCCGCCTACACCCATTTTACGGATTAAGCCACCAATATAACCATGGCGCAGGAAAAAGAACCGGCTCACAAGCCCAAGGCAAAGTTTTTTTGTACCTTTGTTGTTTCATTTATCCCGAATCCGGGCCGCTGCCCGCCCCTGCCAACCACAAGCGCGTGGAAGTGCGTGCGACGACACGGATTCCCAAAACCTTAAACGCATCCATACGCCATGATCCAAAGAATCCAATCGGTATTTCTTTTCTTATCCATGTTATTGACCGCCAGTCTCTTCGCTGGACCGGTAGCCACGTTCGACATCCGGGGGACCGAATACATGATGAACCTGGGCGGTTTTGCCGGGGACGGGAAAGCCTACAACGCCGTGGCCGGGGCCTACTGGTTCCCCATCCTGACCATTCTGGCGGCAGCCCTCGTCGTCATCTTGGCCGTGGCCTTGTTCTCCTACAAGAACCGTCCCCGCCAAATCAAACTCTGCGCCACCGCCTTTTTCCTCAATATCATCCTGCTGGGACTCCTTTTCCTCGGTCCGGACATCATGGCCTCCCATATCGAGCCCACCCTCAAGGAAGCCAACCGGCTCGTTTCTTACCGCTGGCTTTGCTTCTTGCCTTTCGGATCGCTGATATTGACCAACCTGGCATCCCGGGCCATCAAGAAAGACGAAGCCTTGGTGCGTTCCGCCGACCGGCTCCGTTAAGACCGGTCCCACCGGCCCGGCAGGTGAGAGATTGGCTAATTCCAACAATTCCTCCATCATGACCAAGATAGGCATCCTTTCCGACACCCACGGGGAACTGCTTCCGCAAATCCTCCGCTTCCTGGAACCCTGCCAGCAAATCTGGCATGCAGGCGATTTGGGCGGACTGCCCCTCCTGGACCGTTTGTCGGCCTTCCGTCCCACCCGGGCGGTCTACGGAAATATCGACGACTACCTCACCCGGCTTTCGACCCGGGAAAAGCTCGTCTTCGAATGCGAGGGTTTCAAGGTAGCCATGACCCATATCGGCGGATATCCAGGCCATTACGCTCCCGGCATCCTGCCTTGGTTGCAAAACGAAAAACCCGACATCTTCGTTTCCGGGCATTCGCACATCCTTAAAGTCATGCCCGACAGAAAGCTGGGAATCATGCACTTCAACCCTGGAGCCGCAGGAAACAAAGGATTCCACAGCCATATCACCGCCCTGAGACTCGACCTGGACAGGAAACAACTGTCCAACCTGGAAGTTTTCGACCTGGACAGGGCCGCTTTGAACAAAAATGCCGGTTTCCCCGCATAAGCCCCGGCAAAAAAACAAAGGACGAAACCATGTACAAAATCGACGAAGCACAGGAAAAAAAAGAAATCCTGAGAAGATACAGGCTCATTTTCAAGTCGTTCAAACGGGAAATCAGCCAAGAGGAACACGAAGCCATCCACAAGGCCTTCGTCCTGGCGGTTTCCGCCCACGAACATACCCGCCGCAAATCGGGTGAACCCTACATCTACCATCCCCTCGAAGTGGCCCATATCGTGGTGGAAGACATCGGCCTGGGACCGACCGCCGTGGTCTGCGCCCTGCTGCACGACGTGGTGGAGGACACCGAATATACCTTGAGCGACATCGAGAACGGTTTCGGCCCGACCGTGGCCCGCATCGTGGACGGCTTGACCAAAATCGATGCCATTTTCGACCAGAACCAATCCTTTTCCATCCAAGCGGAAAATTTCAAAAAACTGCTTTTTTCCCTTTCGGACGACGTGCGGGTCATCCTTATCAAGTTGGCCGACCGGCTTCACAACATGCGCACGCTCGACTCCATGCCGCGCGACAAGCAGCTCAAAATCGCCTCGGAAACCATCAACATCTACGCCCCTTTGGCGCACCGCCTCGGGCTTTTTTCCATCAAGAGCGAACTCGAAGACCTTTCCTTGAAATACACCGAGCCGGACATCTACAACTTCATTTCCGAGAAAATCAAGCAGAGCGAACCGGAACGGGAAGACCTGATCAACAACTTCATCGAACCCATCCGGAAGAAGCTCGACAACGAATGCCTCAAGTTCTCCATTTCGGGCCGGGTCAAGTCGATTTGCTCCATCTGGGGCAAAATGAAGAAGAAAGGCATCCCCTTCGAGGAAGTCTACGATTTGTTCGCCATCCGGATTGTCCTGGATTCGCCCGTGGAAACCGAAAAGGCCGATTGTTACCGGGTCTACGCCATCGTCAACAGCCTCTACCGGGCCAATCCCGACCGGCTGCGCGACTGGATTGCCATTCCCAAGTCCAACGGGTACGAAGCCCTGCACACGACGGTCATGAGCAACACGGGCCGCTGGATCGAGGTCCAGATCCGTTCCAAACGCATGGACGAAATCGCCGAACGGGGTTATGCCGCCCATTGGCGTTATAAAAACGAGGGCATCAATCCCGACGGGGAAACCGGGCTCGACCTTTGGCTGAGCAAAATCAAAGAGATGCTGGAACATTCGGCCTCGGACAACTCCCTGAGTTTCCTCAACGATTTCCGGCAGAACTTCTTCAACGGGGAAATCTACGTGTACACGCCCACCGGCGAAGTCAAAAGCCTGCCGGCAGGCTCCACGGTCCTGGATTTCGCCTTCCATATCCATTCCGAAATCGGCTTCACGGTCATCGGGGCCAAGGTGAACCACAAGCTCGTCCCCATCAACCAGAAGCTCAAGAACGGGGACCAAGTGGAAATCATCACCTCCAAGACCCAGAAACCCAACGAAAACTGGGTCAACTACGTGGTTTCGTCCCGGGCCAAGTCCAAGATACGGCAATGGCTGCGCGAAGAACACGCCCGTTACTACAACCAAGGACGGGACGCGCTCCAGCAAATCATGACCACTTTTTCCGTGCCTTTCACCGAAGAGAACATCCGGATGGTCCAAAACGCGTTCTCGCGCAAGAACAAATCGGAACTGTTCTACGACGTGGCCATGCACAAAATCGAGGAAAAGGACATCAAACCTTTGTTCAAGCAAGCCGAGGAAAAGCATGAAAACTGGTTCTGGCAGATGTTCCGGCGCGGCAGTTCGTCCAACAACGCCTCCGCAAGCGGGAACAACCGTACCGACAAGCAATCCAGCAACCTCAATTTGCAAGACGCCATCCAGGCCCAGGTGGAAAACAAACCCGAAAGCCTCCTGCTCGGCAACGATGTCAAGAACCTGAACTACATCATCCCCGAATGCTGCAACCCTATCCCGGGCGACGACGTCATCGGTATCATCATTCCCAACAAAGGCATCGAGGTCCACCGGACCAATTGCCCCAAAGCCATCGAGCTGATGTCGCAATACGGGAACCGGATTGTCAAGGCCAAATGGAAGAAGAACGAGAAAATCGGCTTCCTGACGGGTATCACCATTTCCGGCTTCGACCGTCCCGGCATGGCGCGGGATATATTGGGCAAGGTAAACGAAGACCCCCAAATCAACATCCGGTCCATCTCGATGAAATCGGCAGAAGGCATTTTCGAGGGGCAAATCATGCTCTACATCAACAATACGTCCCATTTGCAGGACATGATGGACAAGGTTGGCCAAGTGGACGGGGTGGAAAAAGTGAACCGGATCGACCACAAATAAACGGCCCGCCCCGCAAACCGGGGGACACGGCAAGGAAGGGAAGCGCCTTGGCAAAACCAAGGAAGTCAAGGAAGCCTTGCCCGGGATGCCTCGGGAAAACGGGAAAAGAAACCCGGATTGCCTCGAAAAAAAACGGAAAACGGTTGGTAATTAATATAAACCACTCATACAATGAAAATCTTAGTATTGAATTGCGGCAGCTCCTCGATCAAATACCAACTGATCGACATGGACAAGGACGCTGAAGTCATGGCCAAGGGGCTGGTAGAGAAAATCGGCCTGCCGCAAGGCGAGCTCACCCACCAAGCCTGGGGCGGGGACAAACTGCACGCCAGCAAGCCGGTACCTGACCATCAGACGGGTATCAACTGGGTACTGGAATACTTGGTGCATCCGCAATACGGGGTCATCAAGGACTTGAAAGAAATCGAAGCGGTGGGACACCGGGTGGTCCACGGTGGGGAAACTTTCAAGGACAGCGTGTTGATCGACGATGAGGTAATGCGGGACTTGGAAGCCTGCATTCCGTTGGCTCCCCTGCACAACCCGGCCAACATCAAGGGAATAGAATCCATGCAAGCCTTGCTGCCCGGCGTACCCCAGGTAGCCGTGTTCGACACCTCCTTCCACCAAAGCATGCCTGATTACGCTTACATGTACGCCGTCCCCTACAAATTCTATGAACAAGACCGCATGCGCCGTTACGGTTTCCACGGGACCAGCCACAAATTCGTTTTCCGGAAAGCGGCCGCGCTGGCCGGTTTGGACCCGGAACACAGCCGCATCGTTTCCTGCCACTTGGGCAACGGGGCTTCGGTGGCAGCCGTCCTCAACGGCAAGAGCGTGGATACTTCGATGGGTTATACACCGGTGGAAGGCTTGATGATGGGAACCCGTTGCGGGGACTTGGATTTGGGGGCCGCCATGGCCATCATGGAAAAAGAAAACCTGACACCGGCCCAGGCCAACGCCTACTTCAGCAAGCAATGCGGTTTGCAAGGCTTTTCGGGGGTTTCGTCCGACATGCGCGACCTGCACAAGGCCGCGGAAGAAGGTAACGCGCAAGCGGCCACGGCTATTGCCATGTTCTGCTACCGTGTCAAGAAATACGTGGGAGCCTATGCGGCGGCCATGGGGGGCGTGGATTTGATCCTCTTCACTGGCGGTATCGGGGAAAACGACTTCAAAGTCCGCGAAGAAGTTTGCAAGGGACTGGAGTTCATGGGGGTACATTTCGATGCCAAGCGGAACGAAGGCCTGCGGGGCGTGGATGCGGTGCTTTCAGCCCCGGATTCCAAGGTCAAGGTGGTTGCCGTAGGTACCGACGAGGAAAAAGTAATCGCCCAAGACACGATGGCCCTTGTCCGCTAAGAAAACGGGAGGGCGACCCCGAAGCTTGCCTTTCGACTTTGATGGAGAACCTTCGACAGGAACCCTTTGGCGTGGCTTCTCTTCCGGAACACCGGCTGTCGGGTCCCCCTCTTAGAAGCTGTTTAAATTTATTTGTTTAGGCCATCGGGAGGGGATTTGGAGGGATGGCGCGGCGTTTTTCAAAGGAGGATAGCCGAGCTATCTGACGTGAAAAAGGCAAGCCAGACCCGAAATAGCCCCCGATGGGCAAACAAAATCCTGAAATCGGTCCCTGAAAATTCAGCTTTTTCAGGATTGTAAGAAATTTTAAACAGCTTCTTAAAAAATTCCAGCAAAAGAAAAACAATAAAAACCGAAACGAACAATGGATTTTGATGTAATTGTAATCGGAAGCGGTCCTGGAGGTTACGTGGCCGCCATCCGGGCCTCCCAATTGGGCCTGAAGACCGCCGTCGTGGAAAGGGCTGAATTGGGCGGAATCTGCCTCAACTGGGGCTGCATCCCGACCAAGGCCCTGCTCAAAAGCGCGCAAGTCTACCAATATGCCAAACACGCAGCCAATTACGGTATCGGCATCGAAGGAGAAATCAAACCCGATTTCAAGGCCATCGTGGCCCGGAGCCGGGGCGTGGCCGAAACCATGGGCAAAGGGGTGCAATTCCTGCTCAACAAATACAAGGTGGAAATCATCGCGGGCGAAGCCAGGCTGAAAGATGCCAAGACGGTTTGCGTCAAAATGAACGAGGACGGAAGCCTGAAAGAGTTCAGCGCCAAGCATATCATCCTGGCCACCGGTTCGCGCAGCAAAGTGCTGCCCAACCTGCCGCAAGACGGAAAGAAAATCATCGGCTACCGCCAGGCCATGAACTTGCCGGAACAGCCGGAAAGCATGGTCGTGGTAGGTTCGGGGGCCATCGGTTCCGAATTCGCCCACTTCTACCAAAGCATCGGGACCAAGGTCACCTTGGTGGAATTCATGCCGGGCATCGTCCCGGTGGAAGATGCCGATTCCTCGTCCCAGCTGAGCCGGAGCTTCCGCAAGAACGGCATGAAGGTGCTGGTGGATTCTTCGGTAGAAAGGGTGGACACGACGGGCGAAAAATGCAAGGTGTACATCAAGACCAAAAAAGGGGAAGAAGTGCACGAGTGCGATATCGTGCTTTCGGCGGTCGGCGTGGTGCCGAACCTGGAGAACCTCGGCATCGAGGAACTCGGAATCCAGACCGAAAGGGGAAAAATCGTCACCGATGCGTTCTGCCGGACCAATGTGGAAGGCATCTACGCCATCGGGGACATCACGCCCGGGCCGGCCTTGGCGCATGTGGCATCGCGGGAAGCCAAGGTCTGCGTGGAAAAAATCGCCGGCCTGGATCCGGTTCCGGTGGATTATACCAATATCCCGGGTTGCACCTATACCTCGCCGGAAATCGCTTCGGTGGGTTTGAGCGAAAAGAAGGCTTTGGAAGCCGGATACGAACTCAAGGTAGGCCGGATCCCGTTCACAGCTTCGGGCAAGGCTACGGCCATGGGCAGCCGCGACGGCTTTGTCAAAGTGATTTTCGATGCCAAGACGGGACTGCTCCTGGGTTGCCACATGGTGGGTGAAAACGTGACGGAAATGATTGCCGAAGCGGTCATGGTCCGCCAGCAGAAGCTCACGGCCCACGACATCATCCATGCGGTACACCCCCACCCGACCCTTTCGGAAAGCTTCCTGGAAGCAGTGGAGGCGGCGTATGGGGAATGTGTTCATTCGTAGTTCATTTTCTTTTAAAAAGAAAACGAACCAAAAGAAACTTCGGCCCACGCGGGCGGACGCTTCCCGCAGGTCCAGGGAAAGCCGGGAACGGCAAAAACTCGCAGGCTCCGCCTGCTCAAACAGATTGCCGTTCCCGGCGGACCTGCGAAAAGCGTTTTCCCGCCCTTTTGCGTGAGGCCGGGGGAAATTTTCGCGTACCAGAAGTGTCGAGAGCGGATGATGATGCCAAGGCGGAAGATTCCACGTCCCTGCCGGGGCGAAGACGAAATACTTTCGCGTGCCAGAAGTGCCGAGAGTGGATGATGATGCCAGGGCGGAAGTTTTCACGTCCCTGCCGGGGCGAAGTGTAAAAAACAAACCATTAAAAACAACAGATATGTCTATGCGTTTTACTTTTTCTATCGTGTTTACGGGTATTTCCCTGTTGTCCTTATCGTCCTGCGAGCGGGAGGAAAACAAGGATATCCGCTTAGGGGAAGGTTCCTACGATTCCTATCGATTGTATGCCAATGAAACATCGGTAGGAGACGGTGCTGGCATCACCTTTACGACCACCGGGGCTTGGACCGCCACACTGACCGTGGGAGAACAGACCATCGGGGATTCCGAACTGCCCGGCAACGGAGAGAGCGGAGGCAGCGGGGACGAAGTGGAAGTTCCCATGCCCGGGTCCGAGGATGAGAACGGAGACGGAGAGCCGGACGAACCAATGACCAAACAGGCTGCCATGGCAAAGAACCTCTCCTTGGAATGGATAAGCATCGACCCCGAAACAGGTCCCTCGGCCGGGACTTACACCATGCAGGTGGATTTGGAAAACAACAATACCGGTTATGACCGTTCCGCCCGGATTGACATCTATTGCGGCGACTCGCGGAAAACAATAGAAATCGTGCAACTGGCCACGGAAGGAAGCGAAGGAAATGAACCGGTCTCCCGCCCGATGGACGAACGGGAAAAACGCTATGTAAGCCGGATTGACTATGCGTATTCAGGTCCGGAAGGAGACGCGCAAGGAGCCTACCTCTACACATACGACGAACAGCATTTTGTTTCCCATGTCAGCGGGCCGGGAACGGACATTTATTATACCGTGGACGAAGGCGGTTCGTACACCAACCTGGAAGTACGCGGGAACGCGGAATACGACATAGCCGGGAAACCTTGGTGGATTACCCTGAACTATTTCGACCTGGAACATGGCTACGGGCGTTCGGCCGTGCTTGGTTATGGTGAAAATACCATGTTCGATGCCCATTTCGGCATGGATATGAACAACCGGGATTTCCTGGAACGTTTTTACGTGGAGAAAAGCTTCCACGAGAACTACGACCCCGATCTTCCGAGGGAGGACGCGGTCTGGTATTGCCAAGGAGATTACAATCACGTGGAAGATTTCCTTGACAGGAATGCAGTACGAAACCTATTGCATTACGAACCATTCCTACAACGGCTCCGTTTCCGTGGGCGACTATGAAGGCGTGTCCGCCGTCTTCGATTACATGTATTCCGATGTGTTCCTGTATAACAAAGAGGGTGACGGCAGCATCCTGAGCAATATCGACCCCAATGCCTTGTTGCTCTTGTGCGTGGACAACGCCCTGCCAACCAGTTCTTTTTCTTCCTTGTTCTTAGGCGGTTACATGCCCTATTGGAGCACCAACCTGATTTCTTCTTTCCGCCTCCAGACAGGTCCCGATTACGGTTATGGCGACCCGGCGGACGAAGATGCCGTCTACAATTACCAAGTGGAACACACCTTGGATGAAAACGGCTACGTGACAGGATTGCGCATGAGCAACGATGCCGGTGAAAGCTGGACGTTCAACATCACCTACGAACAAGACTAAGATTCAAACCATTGTCAATGACAGGGGATGACCCAAAAGCCCGTTTTCGACAGGAGGATGTATCAAAATAGGGATTTGAAATAAATCTCAGGCGGTGTGTCAGAGTGAGTAAGATGCAAGGCGCTGAGAGCGAGA
>CALUNB010000028.1 GCA_944321885.1 uncultured Bacteroidales bacterium
TTGCTCATAATTAAAAAGTGTGTCTGTAAAGTTAATCTCTTTTCCTTTTCTTGACACACTTTAGCTTACAGTCTCAAGGCAATGAATTTTAGGGTTTTCATATTGTATGTTATTATAATTGATGATTGCTGCCGCTTGCATTAAACCCTCTTTCACTCATCGGTTATAGGAAGAACATCTTATTCGGATAATCATTTTATTTTTTGCTGTAACCTTCATAATAATACGATTGCTCAATCCCTTTGAAGATAACTTCTCGGTCATTGACCTTGTCGGTCAGCGCGGGTTGGAGCAATACACGAAGTTCCAAATCGTTGATTGGGCTTCGCTCCATAGCTTGTAGATAAAGGTCTTTATCAGTTTGTCTTCCTTCACCAGCTTATAGACATATTGGCGAGAAACACCCATCAGTCTGGCGGCTTGAGAAAAAGTAAAGTATTCCTGACTTTCCAGCTTTCTCTTTAACTCAAGCATTTCCTGAATTTCCCTGAGTTCCATTCTGCGCTCCTTCATCCGGTGTTTATAGCCTCTTTTGGAGCATTGCGGGCTGCAATAATTTGTGGTAGTCTTTTTTGCCATGAAAGGCTTGCCGCACCACTGGCAGATTCTTTTTACTTCCATTTTGTTTGTCCTCCATATTTTCGTCAAACATGAACTTTCGTTGTTCGGGTAATTTCAGCCTTTGCGACCAGTAATAAAGACTGCGTTTTTATTTCCCTTTTTGTCTACTCACGTAAACCATTGTCAACACACGTCAACTACTGCGTCATCGTGACATCGGGGCAAATCCCGAAAATGTTCCGCGGTAGAAATACGGTAGAAAAATATGGTGGACAACTATATCCGACTGCACATAGCCGGATTTTGGACAAATAAAAAACCGCTGAAAATCAGCGGCTTCATTATAGTTGGTTCTAATTCGTTGCAGTTAATTGCGATATATCACTTCCCTATACAAAACCGCGAAAACACATTGCCCAGAATATCGTCGGCCAAAATCTTGCCGGTAATCCGGCCCAAATGCTCGATGGCGGAACGGATATCCATGGCCAGCAGGTCGCCCGGAATCTCCATGTCAAGCCCCTCTTCCACCTTCCGTAAATCGGCCTGTACCAACCCCAAAGCCTCGTCATGGCGGGCATTGCTCACTACCAGCGTGTTCTCATCCGGCAAAACCGGCATCAACTCCCGCAAAGCATCCTCCAACAAGTCCAGACCAAGACCTTGCTTGGCAGAAATGTACAACACATCCCCCTCTCGGCCTACGGACAACCCCGCCTTGTCAATCTTGTTTGCCACCAAAACGACCGACGGCAGTTCCAAACCATCCTGACCGGCTTCCCGCCCCGGCTCACCCACTCCGGCAAGCGAAGCCAGATACCCGGCCACCTCCTCACGCGCTTCCTCCACGCCCATCGTCCCGGCATCGAACAAATAAAACCAGACCCTCGCCTGCCCCATTTTCCTCAAAGTCCGTTCAATCCCCATGCGTTCCACCTCATCCGGACTTTGCCTCAAACCCGCCGTGTCGATGAAACGGAACTTCATGCCCTCCACCTGCCAAACCTCCTCAATCGTATCCCGAGTCGTACCCGGCACATCACTGACCAAAGCCCTTTCCTCATGCAGCAAAGCGTTCAACAAAGTACTTTTACCCGCGTTCGGCTTGCCGATAATCGCCACCGGAATCCCCTCCTTGATCGCATTTCCCAAACGGAAAGAAGCCCGCATCGCATCCACCTTCGACCCGATTTCCCGCAAAAGTTCCCGCAAACGGGTACGGTCGGCAAACTCCACATCTTCCTCCCCGAAATCCAATTCCAACTCGACAAGGCTTGCAAAATCGAGCAACTTCAACCTCAGGTTTTCAATTTCCGAAGAAAAACCGCCACGCAACTGCCGCAAAGCCAAATCATGAGCCGCCTTGGTCTCGCCCGCTATCAAATCCGCGACCGCTTCCGCCTGGCTCAAATCCATGCGCCCGTTCAAAAACGCCCGCTTGGTGAACTCCCCTGCCTCGGCCAAACGTACCCCCAAGACCGACAAAGCCCGCATCAAGCGTTGCACGATATAAGGCGAACCATGCACCGCGAACTCCACCACATCCTCCCCCGTATAGGAACGAGGCGCCTTGTAATAAGCCACAACCGCCTGGTCTATAATCCCTTCCTCGTCCTTCAACGTACTCAGTTTCAAAGTGTGCGACCCCATCCGGGCCACCGAAGCGCCCCCCAAGGAAGCCGCAGCCACCAAAGCCGACGGCCCGCTCACCCGGACCATCGAAACCCCGCCCTTGCCCGCCGGTGTCGCAGGCGCACAAATCGTATCTACTTGCATGATTGATTGTTTTTCCATGGAACGCAATAGCCCATTCTCAAAAGGGAAGCCTCCCCAAAAAGGGAAGCCTCCCCAAACAAAAGGGATAATCCAACTCCAGCGAGGATTTGTCCTCAAAAAACCTCCTTCCGGGTCGTCCGCCTACAAATCTGCTTTACACAATATCGTGGGCATGCCGGAGTCCCGCTCAAAAAACTTGCTTCGGGTCGCCCGCCTATACAAATTCGTTTTACACAACATCGTGGGCATGCCGGAGTCCCGCTCAAAGACTTGCTTCGGCGCACCCTCCCATACAACTAAAAACAAAAAGACACAAAAGAGCGGCTTCATCAGGACCCTGACCAAGCCGCTCTTTCATTCCAGCCGTACAAACAGCCTCTTGCCCTGTGCATTCATCCGGAACCCGGTCCAACACGCGCCACCCAAATACTTGCCAGAGTCACCCCCGACCAAGCCTCCTGAGACGCCCCACCGGTTTCCACCCGAAGCCCGGACAAACGACAAAGGCCAACTTCCTTTTATTTATGCCATTTGTCCTTGAGTTTGTCCACTTGCTTCTTCAAGGCGTCCACGCATTGGTCGACCGCCTCTTCAAAGGTGTCGCATTGCTTGGAAGCGAACAAATCGTCACCGGCAATGACAACCCGGACATCGGCAACCTTGTTACAAACATCGTGATCCTTGTCCACCTTCAAGGTGACATCCGCCTTGATGGCCTGTGGGAGAAGTGTTTCCACCTTCTTTACCTTTTTGTCGATAAATTCCAACAACGCACTCGTCGGTTTAAATTTAACCGCATTTACAGACACTTCCATGACTCAGTTTTTTTTGCTTCCAACAAGACGTAAAAGACAAAAGCCGAAAACCGGGGTCCCGAATCCTTCAAGTCCGCATGGCGTATAACCCGGACCGGGATTTCTGCCGGTCTTTTTTTCCCGGCCATCTTGCCTTTCCCGCCTCCTTGGAAACGGTTATTATTAGTTGCGAAGACTTTAGAGAGAGGCATCCCTCGGATACCGCCCCAAATCTTGCCTAAAGTTACGATTTTTTCCGGTACGTCCGGCATCCCGCCCGGTTTTTAACGTTTGTTAACAGGGGAACCCAATCCCTATGCCCTCGGATGCGCCTTCTGGTAGGATTTCTTCAGTTTTTCTATCGTATTATGCGTATAAACTTGGGTCGAAGCCAAGGAGCCATGCCCCAACAGCTCCTTGACCGCGTTCAAATCCGCTCCCTCGTTCAACAAATGCGTGGCGAACGTATGCCGCAACACATGCGGGCTGCATTTCGACAGGTTCGTATAAAGATGCAGGCACTTCTTGACAATGTAGTAAACCGTGGTACGAGGCATGGGCAAGCCTTTCTCCGTAACGAAAAAACGGGAAAACAAAGGCTCCGGAGAGCGGTTCGTAGCCGGTTCAGGTCCACCATCCGTTAATCCGGATTCCCCCTCCGTTGCTCGGAGTCCACCATCCGTTAACCCGGATTCCCAATCCGTTGGCCGAAGTCTCCCATCCATCAATCCCTCCCCTCCATCCACAACCTTCTCCAAGACGGCTCCCGGTATCCCCCGTTCTACATTCCCCGTCTCCTTCAACGCATCCCTCAAACGACGGTAATGCCTGATTTCTTCCAACAAGGCGGAAGCAATCGGGACAATCCTCTCCTTGTTCCGTTTCCCAAGAACCTTGATTCGCCCCGAAGCCGTATCCACATCCGAGTCCCGCAAACCGATTAATTCGGCCAAACGTATCCCGGTTCCATAGAAAAGCTCCACAATCAGATAGTTGCGATAGGCCTCGAAATCATCTCCGTCCACCTCCTGCTTGCCGATGGCCGCCATCCGGCTTTCCTCCACAAAGACCGGCAAACGCTTGGGCATCTTGGGCAAAGGCAGGTAGGTCGTCGGATTGACCCGGATCCACGAGCGCTTCAAGGCATACTTGTAAAAAGACTTCAAGCTCGAAGCCTTGCGGTGGATGCTCGAAGCCGAAAAGCCTTGCTCCACCAAGTCAACAACATAGGAACGGAGTTCATCCGTCCCGACCTCCAAAAGACCACAATCGTAATGCTCTTTCAGATAACGCTCGAATTCATCCAAATCCGCCATGTAGGCCTTGACCGTGCAAGGCGAATACCGTCTTTCGGCCTGTATGTAATCTAAAAATTGCTGACGGAGTTCCATATAAAGGATTTTTATACCGGAGGGAACACCCGGCAAAACCGTAGCTAAGATACAAAGAAGTCAACGAAGCAAACTCCATTTTGTCTTCTGGAAGCATTCTGTCAGCGTTGAAAGTTTGGACTTGCCAAGCGACTTGAAGCTGCGCTCGACAAAGGGTCCTTTGGAATATTCTCCAATTCCACGGCATTCTGTAATTTTACAAAATTTTCCAGGACCCTACAGGCAAGCCTAAAGTCTTGTCTTGCAAACCAAGAAGCTGTTTAAAGCTAAAAACACCCCTTATGGCATACCAACCCGGAATCGACCTGCACACCATCGAGCAGGAAGTATTGGCTATCAGCGACAAAGCCGCCGCTTTCATCCGCGAGCAAGCACAAAAAATCAGTGCCGAGGATGTTGAAATCAAAGGCAGCCACGACTATGTGACCTATGTGGACAAGACCTCCGAAAAGATGCTCGTGGAAGGCCTCAAACGCATCCTTCCCCAGGCCGGGTTCATCGCGGAAGAAGGCACGGAAAAACAAGAGGGAGAACGCTATAACTGGATTGTGGATCCTCTGGACGGGACCACCAATTTCATCCATGGCATCCCTTTCTACTGCATCAGTATAGCCTTGCAAGACAAACTGGCCCGGGAGCTTCCGCCCAACCCTTATGCCGACGGCCAACAAGAGCCTGGGAACCCGAACTCCTCCGAACAGGACTCGTCCGAACCAAATTCTCCCGAACAGAACCTGCCCGAAAAGAATCCGTCCCCCTCGGATTCGCCTGCAAAGGAAGCCGGAAACCTGCCCTCCATTACCTCTAAAGCCATTCCCGAAGGGGAAATCATCCTCGGATTGGTCCATCATATCAGCATGGACGAAAAATTCCATGCCATTTGGGGTGAACCGGCACGGCTCAACGGGAAACCCATCCGGACAAGTCCCATGCAAGACCTGGACACCAGCCTGATTGTCACCGGATTTCCTTACTACGACTTTGAACGCTTGGACGGCTACATGCAACTGTTGCAGGAGAGCATGCGCTCCACCGCCGGGTTGCGCCGCTTAGGTTCTGCCGCCCTTGACTTAGCCGCCGTGGCAGCTGGACGGAGCGAAGCCTTCTTTGAATACGGGCTCAAACCTTGGGACGTGGCAGCCGGGCAATTCCTTGTCAAACAGGCGGGTGGAAAAGTTTGCGATTTCGCCGGCGGGAACCATTACCTGCATGGACGTGAAATCGTTTGCGGGAACCCGGGCATCCTTCCTAAATTCCTCAAAATGTTGCAAAAGTTCGTACCAAGCCACTTTCTACCCACCCTCTGCCTATGCCTTTCCTTCCTGCTGCCCTTGAACGCTGCCCAAGCCATGGAATGCGGGTTCCAAGCCTTTGAAACCGAATCCAGCACGGAAATCCGGAACGAAAACGAGAGCGGAATCCTCTACGATACCCTCGCCGAAGCCCCCACAACCGAGATTTCCACTACGGAAGCTCCCACAGCCGGGTCTCCTGTGACAGAACCGCTCGCAACGGAAACTTCCTCAAGCGGAAACTCCTCGGCCAAAGCTTCCCAAGAAACACTCTACCGTTTCGTCCTTGACGACGACATCGGTCCGGCAGCGGCCCGTATCGTGACCAAAGCCTTGCAGGAAGCGGAAGAAGCCAAGGCCAGCCGCATTTTCTTCGAACTCAACACCTTCGGCGGGACACTCAAGGAAGCCGACGAAATCCGCACCCTGCTTTTGGAATGCCCCATTCCTACCTTGGTCTATATCAATATCAACGCTGCTTCCGCCGGTGCGCTGATTTCCATTGCCTGCGACAGCATCTACATGAACCCTGCCGGAAGCATCGGAGCGGCTACCGTGGTGGATGCCAACGGGGAAATCCAAGCCGACAAATACCAATCCTATATGCGGGCCATGATGCGGGCCACTGCCGAAGCCACAGGGCGGAATCCCCGGATTGCCGAAGCCATGGTGGACGAACGCATCCATGTCCCCGGCATCAGCGACAGCGGCAAAGTCCTGACATTCACCGCCAAGGAAGCCCTGCAACACCAGTATTGCCAAGGGATTTACCCCGATGCCGAAAGCACATTGCAGGCCTTGGGCTTGGACCAAGCGCCTCAAATCCGTCAGGAATTGAAAGCGTCCGACAAGATTATCAACTTCTTGGTCAATCCGTTTGTGAGCGGAATCCTGATCATGATGATTATCGGGGGTATCTATTTCGAACTCCAAACTCCCGGTATCGGGTTCGCCTTGGCCATCTCCATTTTAGGTTGCCTCCTCTATTTCGCGCCCCATTACATGGAAGGCTTGGCCAGCCATTGGGAAATCCTGATTTTCCTTATCGGTATCGTGTTGATTATCGTGGAAATCTTTGTCACACCCGGTTTCGGAGTAGCGGGAATCAGCGGCATTTTCCTGGTCTGTGCCGGGCTCACGCTCGCCCTGATTGACAATTGGGGGCTGCATTTCCGATTCGTCAACCCGATGAAGTTCCTCGAAGCGGCCGCCGTGGTCGTGGTCAGCACGGTACTCACCTTGATTATCGGTTACAAACTAAGCCTCCGCCTTTTCGGCAGACGGGTCCGGGGGCATGCGCTCGCTCTCGACAGCGAACAAAAGCGGGAAGAAGGCTATGTCTCGGTTTCCAACCTCTCCTCCTACCAAGCCTTGGTGGGGAACGAAGCGGTGGCAGAAAGCGTGCTGCGGCCTTCGGGCAAAATCCGGATTGGAACCGATTTGTACGATGCCACCTCGGAAGCCGGGTATGTGGAACGCGGGCAAAGGGTCCGCATCATGCGCTTTGAAAACGCCCAATTCTTTGTCCGGAAGCTCAGTACAGACCCAGCCGAAAACAACACAAATAAATGAAAAACAAACACCCTTAGCATCATCACGAATGGAAATACAACAAAAACACCCCATTGAAATCATGGCGCCGGTAGGTTCCTACCCCGCCCTCCATGCGGCCATCGAAGCCGGTGCGGACGCCATCTATTTCGGGGTCGGGAAACTCAATATGCGGGCCCGGGCAGCCTTGAACTTCCAAATGGAAGACCTGCCCGATATTTGCCGGATTTGCCGGGAAAACGGGGTTCGAACCTATCTCACCCTCAACACGGTCGTTTACGACGAGGAGAAAGAGGAATACCGCCAAGTGTTGCAAGCGGCAAAGGAAAGCGGCATCAACGCCGTCATCGCCTCCGACTGGGCTGTCATAACCTATGCCCGGGAAATCGGTTTGGAAGTCCATATTTCCACCCAGTGCAATGTCAGCAACATCGAGGCCGTGAAATTCTACGCCCGTTTTGCGGATGTCATGGTAACAGCCCGGGAACTCCGTCTGGACCAAGTCGCTGAAATCGTCCGGCAAATCCGGGAAGAAAACATCTGCGGCCCCTCCGGGAAGCTTGTCCAGATTGAAATCTTCGCCCACGGAGCCCTTTGCATGGCCGTTTCGGGTAAATGCTACCTCAGCCTCGACTACTATAATTCCTCGGCAAACCGGGGTTCCTGTCTCCAACTTTGCCGCCGCCCCTACAAACTCAGCCAAAGCGACGGGGAGAAGGACGTGGAAATCGAGGTCGACCATGAATACCTGCTTTCACCCAAAGACCTCAAAACCATCGACTTCTTGGACAAAATCCTGCAAGCCGGGGTCAGCGTGCTCAAAATCGAGGGCCGGGGTCGCTCGGCAGATTACGTGAAAACCGTGACCAAGGTCTACAAGGAAGCCGTCCTTGCCTGGGAAAAGGGGGAATACAATCGGGAAAAGCTCGAAAAATGGAACCAGGAACTGCTCAGCGTGTACAACCGGGGTTTCTGGAGCGGCTACTATTTGGGGCAAAAGATGGGGGAATGGGCTCCCAAATACGGTTCCAGCGCCACGACAAGAAAAACCTACGTGGGTAAAATCACCAATTTCTTCGACCGGCTCAGCGTGGCCGAACTCAAGGTGGAAGCCTCCAACCTCAAAATCGGGGACCGTTACGTGATTATCGGGAACACGACCGGGGTTTACGAGGATACGGCCAAGGAAATCCGGATGGACGACCAAGCGGTCCAGGAAACCGTCCAAGGCACCTCCTGCTCCATCCAGACTTACCGGGAAGTACACCGGGGCGACAAATTGTACCGGGTCGATACCGTCGAACGAAGCTAAGCGGCTTGCGCTGAAGTCCATTGGACAAAGCTGGGGACCAAACCAACATCCTTAAACAAGAGCAAGCCTCGCACCGAAGCGCCTCGACCAAAGGCTAAAAACCGGGTCGATACCATCGAACAAGATCAAGCGGCTTAGACTGCAAGGCATCACAAGCCCTCGGGATTCATAGAAACGCTTCGGGTCCCCAAAACGTAGCGTCGCAACTGTAATTTATGCAAGGCCTACTGTAATCCGGGTAACACAGGGATTTCCAGATTGTCTTACCTTTGCAACCGGAATCCCAAAGCGGTTCCACGGACTTTTCCGGGACATTATCCGAGAACGCCCGGAGAGAGCAAGCCTCTACCGGGTGACTCAACGGACTACTAATGGCCATCCGAGCAGGCTTATTACCCACTCGGAGAGAACAAGCCTCCACCGGGTGACTCAACGGACATTTCCGGAACCTTATCCGGGAAAAGCCTTTCTGGAAACGAACCGCCTAAGGAACCGGAGCTTCCGGATTCGAGCCTTCCCGGATACGGGAGCAAGCCCGGACAAGACAAACAACGCCCAACACTGGAAAACATGCAAACGACAAAAACAAGCGCCCAGCTGTACGCATTGGATTACAGCAACGCCAAAACCTATCTCTTCGCCGCCGCTTTCATAGCTGGCAACATCCTGCTGCCCCAACTGTGCCACTTGGTACCCCAAGGCGGGCTGCGTTTCCTGCCCATTTATTTCTTCACCTTGGTCGGAGCCTATAAGTATGGTTGGAAAGTGGGTCTTTTGACGGCTTTGGCCTCGCCCCTGCTCAACCACCTCCTTTTCGGGATGCCGGCAGCCAACGTCCTTCCTGCCATCCTCCTCAAATCGAGCCTTTTGGTCCTGGGTGCCAGTTATGCTGCCGCCCGATTCCAAAAAGCGTCCTTGGCTTTGCTTGCCGGGGTCGTGGCTTTCTACCAAATCGTAGGAACCTTGGGTGAATGGGCCCTCTGCGGTTCGTTCTACGCCGCCATCCAGGATTTCAGAATCGGCCTGCCGGGCATGTTGCTGCAAATTGTAGGCGGTTGGCTTGTCATTAACCACATAATCCGCAAATAAGATGATAATTCCTTTGTTTATCGGTGGTATCGGGATGCAGGAAGTCCTGCTTATCGGCTTGGTCATCCTGCTGTTCTTCGGCGGCAAGAAAATCCCTGAATTGATGAAAGGCTTGGGCAAAGGTGTCCGTAGCTTCAAAGAAGGCATGAACACCTCCATCGACGAAACCGAAAAGCCCACGGACAAGAAATAGAGAAAGGCAATGCTTCTGGCGACATCTTTAGCGGTGCGTCTGCATGGGTGAGATATTGCCCATTATCACGCACCGCTTTTTAGCCTACCCCCAAAGGATACCGTAACCGTTTCCGCTTCCCGTCAGGCTTCAGGAGTTCGACAAAGACCACATACAAACCCGGACGGAGTATCCTTCCCGTATCGTCCACGGCATCGTAACGCAAGTTTCCCCGCGAACCTAACAACATTTCGGTGCAGAGTGAACACATTTTCCGACCCCGTTCGTCATAAACCGTTATCGAACACAAGAAACCGGACAGGGCCGGATTCCAACGAAGGACCGTGAAATCATTCCTTCCGTCGTTGTCCGGTGTCACCACTTCCGGTTCGAACCAAAACCAATCCTCTTCTTCCACCCCCTCTCGCCCGTTCCAAACATGGGAATTTTCGCAGCCCGGCGTGGCATAGCCCGAAGTTTCCGCCGCTGAAAACCAATTCTCCGCCAAGGTTCCCGCCTTTTCCAAATCCAAGCGCTCCAAGGACACGCCCTCGACATCGGGTAACAACCAATGATGCCAAGCCTCGTCATAAAGCACCTCGTCCAAAACAAGGGTATCCCGGACTTCCGCCTCCTTTTCCCGTAACACATAGGTACAAAGGCGGTTATCCAAACCGTCAGAACCACCCTGGACTCCCAATTCCGTCTTCCCGGAATCCTCCGATGCAGCCTCATGCCGAGACCTCCCTTTCCCCGAACCCAGTCCCGCACGCTCCCCAATCCAAACCAAACGCAAACAACCCGCACTCTCATCCAAAGAAGGGAAAGCCTTGGCGGTAAAGACCCTTTCCCGGCAAGCCGAAACCCTTGGCGGCAACGCCTGCGCGTCTTTGGCAGCCGCCCAATATTCCCCCGGATAAAGCAACAGGGCCGAATCCCTGCCCAACTCGTAATATCGCCACGCCCCCTTTTCTCCGGGAATGGCCAAATACAAACCCGGCAAGCCCAGCACCGAATCCGAAGTATTGCAAATCTCCACGAACCGGCTTTGCCCCGTCCCCGGATTGAACAGGATTTCATTGATTTTCAAATAGCCGGAATCCGGAATCATTCCCCGAACAGGACCAAAAGAGGGTATTGTATCCCTGCCTGGCTGTTCCTCCGGCATAGGCAAAGGTCCAGCCCGCACATAGTCGAAAGCATAGAGATTAGCCCGCGAAACCGTCCGGTAACGCGCCATCAACCCCACATGGAAACGGGAAGACGGCCGCTCCAAAACATGTTCCAAGGCATTTGCAAACACACTGTCCCCGTCCTGTTCCCAAACCCCGTCCGCCTCCAAACCGCCAGCCCGGTAAAACCGGAAAATCCCCGGACGGAAGAAACTTTTGCCCGGGAACGCCACCACCGCCCCTCTATCCTCATTCCCGTTTCGATTTTTCCCGGCATCCTCCCCTCCCTTCCAAGGCGAATAAACCACCCGGAAACGGAAATCCATATCGCCCTGCTTGGAATACAAATGTTTCCCCTGCCATAACAACACCGTCGTATCGGGTGCGGAACAATACAA
This sequence comes from uncultured Bacteroidales bacterium, assembly GCA_944321885.1. GTDB lineage: Bacteria > Bacteroidota > Bacteroidia > Bacteroidales > P3 > Pullibacteroides. The sequence continues at coordinate 11,509 of CALUNB010000028.1, forward strand.
TTGCCAATAGTTCTTACTCCCCGTCTGCCCCAATTGCAGATAATAAGCGTAAGTCGAATCCCCCGGATGCGAATCGCGGGAGAACAGGTACAAACGCAATTGGTTCGTACTGGAAGGCACAAAACCCAAGGAAACCCCGAACTCCAAACAAAAAACCGAGTCGCCCAACATGACGCCTTGGTAGAAATCCATATCTCCGGTTCCCGCCGGTGCAAATTCCCTTGTCAAGACCAACGAAGCAGAACTTTCCGGCCCCCGACTCCTCAAAAAACCGTCTTCCACGACAAAATACGACCTCGTTCCTTGCCAAGCCGGAAAATCCGCCTGTTCGAAATCCTCCACCCACTGGGCCCTGACAAACGAAAACCCAGGAACCAACAACAGAATGAATCCCATGTAAAAACGGGTAAAGACAGCGCTCCGGAACCGTTTTCCCATACGGGAAAAGCCTCCTGAACTTGCCTTGCTTGCCGCATTAAGCTGTAATGTTTGCCTTTTTTCCATGAGCTTCCGGATTTTGATAAAACTTTTGAATTCCTGTCCAAAGGGGTCCAAAGCGTTCCCAAGCCATTACTACCCGAACATGAAACCACCAAGGGACGATTTCCGGGATGAGCCGATTTGCCAAAGCGCCCGCCTTTTTATAAATTTGTCTTTTGTTGCCGGAAAAGGCCCATTCCCTCCGGCACGGCATCAGGGAAAGCCTTGGCTCCCTTTGGAAAATCCCTTTCCATCCATACGCTTTGAATGCTTTTTTATCGAAGCCTCTGCCACGGACTCAGCCCTATGTCACAGAAAAACAAGAAGAAAAACTTATCAACAACAAGGGAACGGTTCCACCCGTCCGGAATTCCCGAACAGACGGCAGGGAATCCCGTCTATGGACCAGACCGTTTCCGCCAAAACACAGAAACTACTATGAAAATCGCTGTTGTCGGAGCCACGGGTTTAGTCGGCTCGAAAATGCTCCAACTGATGGAAGAATACGGGCTTACGGATGTGGAACTCCTGCCCGCCGCTTCCGAACGTTCCATCGGGAAAGAAATCCGCTTCGCCGGGAAACCCTACAAGGTCATTTCGGTGGAAGATGCCATTGCCGCCCGTCCGGATTATGCCATTTTTTCCGCCGGGGCCTCGACCTCGAAGAAATACGCCCCGCTCTTTGCCGAAAAAGACTGTACCGTGGTGGACAACTCCTCGGCTTGGCGCATGGACACCCAAGTTCCTTTGGTCGTTCCCGAAGTCAACATGGATGCCATCAAGCCCCAAGACCGGATTATCGCCAACCCCAATTGCAGTACCATCCAAATGGTCTTGGCACTTTGTCCTATCCATAAAAAATACGGTATCAAACGTTTGGTTATCGCCACCTACCAATCGGTAAGCGGTTCGGGCATCAAAGGGCTCCAACAAATGGAGAATGAAGAAAAAGGCATCGAAAGCCCGGTGAAAGCCTATCCCTATCCTATCCACCACAACATCATTCCCCACGGAGGAGATTTCGACGAACAGGGATACACGACCGAAGAAATGAAATTGGTCAACGAAACCCGCAAGATTCTCCGCGACCCGGACATCCAAGTCACGGCTACCGTGGTAAGGGTGCCTGTTTCGGGAGGTCATTCGGAAGCGGTCAATGTGGAAACCCGCCAAGCCTTTGAAATCGAAGACGTAAGGAAGATTTTGGCTGCCATGCCCGGCGTAGTGGTCGTGGACGACCCGGCACGCAACCTCTATCCCATGCCCCTCTATGCCTATGACAAGAACGAAGTCTTCGTGGGACGTATCCGCCGGGATTACTCCATCGAAAACGGCATGAACCTTTGGATTGTTTCCGACAATATCCGCAAAGGGGCTGCCACGAACGCGGTGCAAATCGTGGCCCAACTGATTCGCCAGCGCCAGAACAACTAAACCGAGCCGGTAGAATCTTTAAGAAATGGTTTTGATTCTCTTTACACTCCTGGGACGGGAAATTTCACACCCCTGTTCCAGGATTTTTTTTGAGGAACCCCATCCGGCATCCCCCACCTATTTCTTTTTCTCTTTCTTGGGAAACCACCCCTTCTCCACCCGCTTCTTCTGGTCGAAAACTTCCTTGATGGACCAAAACGAAGAAAACGCCACCACACCCAAGACGATGGACCAAAAGCCCCGGACCAACCCAATGGAGCAGGCAGCGGCAACCAAGCCCGACAACAGGAAAGCCCACCAGGAACGCGTCCCGAAATGATATTCAGCTTTAATGACCAAAGGATGGAAAAGGCCGATAATCAAAAACGTCACCAAGCCCACCAAGATTCCTTCAAAACACATGATTGCAATGGTTCAGAGTCCGCCAGACAAACGAAAGGGCTATATCAAAACAAAATTTATAACTTTTTGGGAGGTTTGCCAGAATGGGTGAGATGCAAGGCGCTGAGAGCGAGAACGAAGGAGCGTACTGTTGCTGCCTTGCAGCGAACGCAGGCTTCGCCTCAGCAGCGTGCAAGTAAACTTGCCCTCTGCGTTCGGCTCGCACTGCGGTTCGTGACTGAGTTCGAGACTCGAAAAACAGTGCAAACCGAGCGCCGAACCAAACCGGTAGGTTTGAGTTTGGCCGAGGTGCAGCCTGTTTTCGGTGACACCAAAGCAACGAAGCAGATTGCCCGTTATGACAAACCTATTCCCCCTATTCCAAACGCACCGCCGTCCCACTGGCCGTCACCATCAACATGCTGCCGTTCACGGTCTCATAATCCAAATCGATTCCGACGACCGCATTGGCACCCATACGTTCCGCCGCTTCGCTCATTTCCTGCAAAGCGTTATCCTTGGCTTCGCGCAAAACTTTCTCGTAGGCCATGGAACGCCCACCCACGATATCGCGGATACCCGCAAAGAAGTCCCGGAACACATTGGCCCCGATGATGGCTTCCCCCGAAACAATGCCGTAGTACTGGATGATACGCCGGCCTTCTACTGAATTCGTCGTTGTCAACAACATGGCTACCTCCTTGTATTTTTTAAATCGTTTATCAAAAAAATCCAAAACCTATCCCGTTGAATCGAATGCCGGTCCGGTTCAAAATGCCGGCACATCGATTAGACAGGGGTTCCACCCAATCCACCCGGAACGGACATTCCCCGGACAGGCCTCCCGGCATCAAAACAAACATCCCCAAACCGAACAAACACACAGGTTCCGTCCTATTCTTTTACCTGGTACAAGAAACGCTTGATGCTCTTCTTGGGGGTCTTCTCGAACTCTTCGGTCAGAATCTTGACCTTGGTAATCTGACTGTAAGCCGGCAAGGACGCATTCAAGGCCACGCGGTTCTGCTCCATGATGCTGTGGAGCTGTTCCATCGGGATACCCGCCTTGTCCACCGCCTCGAAATCCGGGTAAACCAAAGCTTCCAGGCGCCCGTTACCCGCATCGATTACCAAGGATTCCGACACCAAATTCATCGTGTTCATCTGGTCTTCAATCTCTTCCGGATAGATATTCTGGCCGCTCGGCCCGAGGATCATCGTCTTGCAACGACCCTTGATGAACAAATTCCCTTCCTCGTCCAATACGCCCATGTCCCCGGTCTTCATCCAACCGTCTTCGGTAAAAGCCGCCTCGGTAGCCGCCTCGTTCTTGTAATACCCCAACATCACGTTCATACCCTTCACCTGGATTTCGCCCGGGACATTGGCCGGGTCGGAAGAATCGATGCGGATTTCCATACGCGGGGCCGCCTTCCCGCAGGAGTGCAGGCAATGCGAAGCCCAAGGCGCGTAACTGATGATAGGACCACATTCGGTCATCCCGTAACCCACCGTGTAGGGGAATTTCATCCGCTTGAAGAAATCCTCGGTTTCCCGGTTGAAAGGCGCCCCGCCGATAATCACCTCGATGAAATTTCCCCCGAAAGCATCCACCAAGGTAGAACGGATACGGTCGGTAATCACCGAGTCGATCATCGGCAACTTCAACAGGGCCTTGACCGCCGAACGTTCGATAACCGGCTGAATCTGTTTCCGGTAAATTTTCTCCACAATCAAGGGGACCGCAATGATCACATTGGGCCTGATTTCCTGGAAAGCCTCGAAAATCACCTTGGGCGAAGGGGTCCGTGTCAGGAAATAGATATGGCATCCCCGCCCGAACTCGTAAATGAATTCGAAAGCCATGCCGTACATATGGGCCATCGGCAACAGGCTCACCACGTTGGAACCTGCCACAAGCCCCGAAAGCACCTCTTCGGCAAACTTGTAATTGGACCAAAGCGTGCGGTAAGGCAACATGACACCCTTGCTGTTGCTGGTCGTCCCCGAAGTGTAACTGATCAAAGCCAGTTCGTCGGGACTGTCCACATGGAATTTCACATCCTCCTTGCCGAAGGACTTGGGATAGCGTTCCCCGAAAAGCTTGTTCAGGTTCTCGATTGCATGGCGGTTTCGTTCATCGGTGGTATAAAGCAACTCGAAATTGTCAATCGAATATGCCGCCCCGATATGAATCATGCTGTTGGGAACCAGGTTTTCCCAGACCACTTCTCCCGAAAACAAAAGCTTGGCCTCGCAATGGTTCACAATATGATGTACCGTTTCGGGCTTGAACTCATGCAAAATCGGCACAACCACGGCCCCGTAGCTCAAAGTGGCCATGAAAACAACGGCCCAGTTGGAAGAATTTTTCCCGATAAGGGCGATTTTGTCGCCTTTTTGGATGCCGGCGGCTTCGAAAAGGATATGTAGTTTGGCGATTTTCCGAGCGATTTCCTTGTATTGGAAGGTGGTTCCTTTATAATCGGTCAAAGCGGGAAGCTCCCAATTCCGCTTCACGCTTTCTTCCATGATTTGCAAAAAGCTTTGTTCCATTTTCAGATTTTCTTTACAATGGGACGAAACCTGTCTTTCCCGGATCCGACACAGGAAACGGCAGGATTCCTATTCCGTCTTGCGAAGTTAATGATTTTTTGCAATAGCCCCTGTCCTCCTTTTCCCCGAAACCGACGAGACTTACCGCCTGTCTTGCAAAGTGTCCGGAGATGTATCCTGCGAACCGGGCCGGGATATCACTTTTCAAAACAAGCCCCGGAAAGCCCCGGAAAGATTTCGAAAATTTTTCCGGCTTTGTAGAATTTTAAACAGATGCTTAACTTTGCAGCCCTTTTGGCGGCTTCCGACAAAGCCTCCTCGAACTTTATCCTGTAAAAAACAACACAATACGACTTAACGCCATGGCCTACAATGAAGCGATGCTGATCCGCCGGGATTTGCTCACCCGTGTCTGCAAACTAATCCACAGTGGTAAACTGCGTTCCGAAATAGACCGGATTCCCCTCATCATGCGTCCCCGATATAGCAAGGACGTGACCCGTTGCTGTATTTACAAGGACCGGGCCGTCATCAAGTACCGGCTCATGGCCATCCTTGGCTACGATATACGGGACGAGAAGGATGAGCTGACCCCGGTTTCCGAATACGCACGCATGGCCGAGGAAAGGACGGTCCAGAATACCACGATTTTGACGGTCGTGGATTTGGCTTGCAGTTCCTGCGTGCAGTCCAACTACGTGGTCACGAACATGTGCCACGGTTGTGTCGGGCATCCCTGTACTTTCGCCTGCCACAAAAACGCCATCAGCATCCACCATCAAGCTTATATCGACCCCTCCAAGTGTGTCAGCTGCGGGCTCTGCATGAAGGCTTGTCCCTTCAATGCCATCATTTACCAGGCCGTTCCTTGCGAACAATCCTGCCCCGTCAACGCCATTTCGAAGGACGAACACGGCGTGGAACATATCAACGATGAAAAATGCATCTATTGCGGTCGCTGCCGTGAAGCCTGCCCTTACGGGGCCATCATGGAAAAGACCTATCTGACCCAGATCTACCAGGCTCTGCGTTCGGACAAGAAGGTGGTAGCCTTGGTCGCCCCCTCCATCCTCGGACAGTTCCCTGCCGCACCCGGCAAGCTGTTCAAGGCCATCAAGGAATTGGGCTTCGACGAAGTGGTCGAGGTAGCCGAAGGCGCCAACATGACCGCCAAACACGAAGCTTTCGAATTCGAGAAACGCGTGGTGGAAGAAGGGCAGAAGTTCATGACCACTTCCTGCTGCCATGCTTATACCGAATTGGTCCACAAGCATCTCAAATACCTCGAGCCCTATGTTTCCCACACGCCCACGCCAGTAGTCTACACGGCTGGTTTCGCCAAACGCCGCGACCCGGATTGCGTGACGGTCTTCTTCGCCCCTTGCTTGGCCAAACGCCATGAGTCGATGGTGGCCAAGAACATAGACTTGGTGCTGTCCTATGAGGAGTTGAGCGCCATGTTCATCGCGGCGGGAATCGACGTACTCAAGTGCGAGGAAGAACCTTTGGCCGAAATGGACAATGCTGGAAGGGCTTTCCCTTATACCAAAGGGGTTACCGATGCGGTGAAACACTACGCCAAGCAACCGGAAGCCATCCGTCCGTATTATATCGACGGTATCGACAAGGCGGTCATCAAGAGCCTGCGTACCATCGAACAGACCTGCGGAGGTCCCGACCAGCCCAACTTGATCGAGTTCATGATGTGCCAAGGCGGTTGCGTGAACGGTTGCGCCTCGATTGCCAACCCCCGCACGGCGACCCGCCAAATCCAGACTTTCATCAAGAACGACGATACCCGTAAGGCTGCCGCGCTCCAGAACGAAGGGAACGCAGGCGGTGAAACGGCTGCCCAACCGGCCAACCCGGCATAAGCTCCATCCGGCATCCTGCCTGCCTTCCGGATACAGCCTGCAAAGGAGAAGCCATACGCGCTTCTTTTGAAAAGAATCCTTGCCAGAACCCTTTCTGACAGGGATTCTTCTTTTTGAAACGACATTCTATCCATTATCACACACCGCCTCAAAGCAAAAAACAACAATATGCAGGCAACCCCCTCCTACCTCCGTGGCTACAAAGCTTTCTTGCAACTGGAACGGCATCTTTCCGACGCCAGCATCGAAGCTTACCTACACGATGTGTGCCTGTTCCTCCAGTTCATGGGGGAAAACACCGCTGCCGAAGCGGAAGACCCGGCCAACAAAGATTCATTCTTTGCCAAAATCCAATACACTGACATTGAAGCTTTTATCACCTTCCTGCTTGACATCGGCATGAACGCCACATCCCAAGCCCGCATCCTTTCCGGGTTGCGGAGCTTCTTCAACTACCTGGTTTTAGAAAAAGTCATCGAACAGTCTCCTGCCGAGCTCGTGGAAACCCCGAAGACGCGGAGACACCTGCCCGACGTACTGTCTTATCAAGAGATTCTTTCGATTCTCCAGTCCATCGACATGTCCACGAGGGAAGGCCGCCGGAACCGGGCCATGATAGAAACGCTCTATGCCTGCGGCTTGCGGGTCTCCGAATTGGTTTCGCTCCGGATTTCCATGCTCTACCCTGCCGAAGGTTTCGTCCGGATTGTCGGCAAAGGCGACAAGGAACGCATCGTCCCCATCGGGAAAACCGCTTTGGACCAGGTCCTGCGTTACATCGAAGCCGACCGCTGCCATCTCGATATCCAGAAAGGCTTCGAGGACACGGTTTTCCTGAACCGTTACGGCAAAGGGCTTTCGAGGGTCATGGTTTTCAAGATTATCAAAAAAACAGTAGCCGATGCCGGAATCCAAAAGTCGGTAAGTCCCCACACTTTCCGGCACAGTTTCGCCACCCACCTCATCGAAGGCGGCGCCGACCTGAGAGCCGTCCAAGACATGTTAGGCCACGAATCCATCACTACCACGGAGATTTACACCCATCTTGACCGCCGCTACCTCCAAGACACCATCCATCTTTACCATCCCTTGGAACACAAAGATTAGGCCCTGCGGCTCTTCAAGATTCCAGCTCCCGGATGCACGAACCACTGCCAAGCTTTTGGCTTGGGGTTCCCACGAAGAGAACGCGCTCCCCCTAAGGTTCAAGACTTCAAATCAGCAAATCCCGGGAACCCGACGGGTTCGTGCCGACTCCTCGCCTATAGGCCGAAGGGGTAAGACCGTCCATCCCATGCTTGAAAAAGCGGGAAAAGGCAGAGGCTGTCACAAATCCCAAATTGTCCGCTATTTCCTCGATGTCCCAAGTCGTAGATCGCAGCAAAAGTTTGGCTTCCTTCAAGATAAAGATAGAAAGCCATTCATGGAAAGTCTGCCCCGTGGTCTCCCGGATGCACCGCAACAGATGTTTTTCGCTCACATGGAGCCGGAAGGCATAAAACGCGACCTTCTTTTCCTTTTTGTAATACCGGAGCAAAAGCCCCAGGAACCCCTCTACCAATTCCTTGGAACGGGAAACAAAGGGTTCCTCCGATTTTCCCGCATAGAGGCGATTGACTTCCAAGATAAAAGAAAACACCAATCCCTTCATGACCAAGGTCCCGCTTCCCTGCCGGTAACGGGTGTCCATGAAATCCATATAGGCCGACAAACAGGAGGCTCCCGCCGGTTCCAAGGCCAAGAACGGGAGCCTTTCCATTTCCTCGGACACCTCCAGACCCAATACAAACGGGATTCCCACTAGAAAATCAAAACCGAAAAACAAGACCGACAAGGAAAAATCCTCCGAAGCCTGGAGCAAGCGGAACAAGTGGCCGGGCCGGACGCAAAGCATGCAACCGGAGCTACAAGCATAGGTCTGTCCATTGAGGAGCCAAGTGCCAGACCCGGAACGGCACAACAAGAAAAAAACGCCCTTGTGCCGGTTCTTGACCAAGCCTTTGCCAAGGAAGAACAAGCCCGGACCTGAGACAGTCCCCCAAATGGAAAAGTCCGCGCCCTCTTGTTCTAAGAAACGATTCAAATCCATATAAAAACCATCCTCAAGGAAGAGGTATCCCCGGACAAATATATCACTATTTGCACATTTCAAATACCCGATTGCACAAAACCTTTCCCTTTGAAAACGGAACTTTGCCGAGCCTAAAACGAAGCAAAAAAATGACAAATAAAAGGAATTCAACCGCTTACATATTCATTTTCAGCGGCATCATCTCGTCTTTCGGCCCTTTTGTGACCGACTTTTACCTGCCTGCCCTCCCGGCCTTGGCCGATTACTTCCAAAGTACGACTTCCCGAATCCAATTGAGCCTCACCCTCAGCATGATAGGGCTTGGCATCGGGCAAATCCTCATCGGTCCCCTCAGCGACAAGTACGAACGCAAAATTCCCCTGCAAGGTTCGCTCTTGCTCTTTTGCCTGACCTCGGCTGGGTGCATTTTTGCAACCGGCATCCAAGGTTTCTTCTTTTTCCGTTTCCTGCAAGGGATTGCCGGGGCGGGAGGCGTGGTCATTTCCAGGGCTATCGCCACGGATCTTTACCAAGGGAAAGCCTTGAGCCGCTTCTTCGCCCTGCTCAGCTCCATCCAAGGGCTGGCGCCGATATTCGCTCCGGTTTTGGGAGGAATCTTGCTCCAGACAACCCCTTGGAAAGGTATTTTTTGGATTCTGCTTGGCTTGGGAATCCTCCTGTTCCTGTGTTCTTTCGCATTCAAGGAATCCTTGCCGGTTTCCCGGAGGGCTGCCGGAAAGTTCCGTCAAGCCTTCCGCCCCTACGGCCCTACCTTGAAGAACAAAACCTTCATGTTCTTCACCTTGACACAAGCCTTTGCCATGGGCTGCATGTTCACCTATATTTCCGCCTCTCCTTTCATTTTCCAGAACCATTTCCACCTGTCCAGCCTGACCTATAGCCTTTGCTTCGGCATCAACGCCTTAGGCATCATGGGCGGCAGTTTGCTTTCAAACAGATTTCCAAGTCCCCGGAAAGCCCTGTGGACCGGGGTCTGCGGCCTTTTCGCCCTGAGCCTTTCCTGCGCGGCCATCCTCGTATGGGGAAATTCCTGGATACTGCTCGAACTTTCCTTCCTGTTTTTCCTGATTTTCCTCGGCCTTATCCTCCCCTCTTCCACTGTCCTGGCCTTGGACACGGAAAGGCAGCATTCAGGCATCGCTTCCGCCATCCTCGGTTTCATGGGCTTCCTTATCGGAGGTATCCTCTCTCCTGTGACCGGAATCGGGAACATGCGGTACACGAGCGGTATGATTTTCATCCTCTGCTGCCTCTGTGCCATTTTTTGCGCCAAAACCGCCCTCCAATCCGGCCAAGTGCCTGCCGGTTCCATCCCGGTTCCCCGCAGGAATAAAGAGTGAACCGATACGGAAGGATACAGGCTCTTGCTTCGGGAGCCCCCGGAATATCCCAACGTTTGACCCGGCTCCCGAATTTCGCTACTTTTGCGACCCATTCTCGCGGCACGAACACGGAGATACGGCCCGGTTCCGGTCCCGCGGATTTCACTGCCACCCTCAAACTTGCCGAAGCCATGAAAGCTTTCCCGAAACCTCTCCCGGTCCTTCTCTTTATATCCTTTTTCCTTGGATGCCAACTCCACGCGCTTCCCGGCACGGACCGGGTTCCAGAACGGGGAACGCCCAAGCTTTCCAAGATAGAAACGAGCAAGTTGCAAGCGGAACTTTCCGCCTGTATCGGGAAAGCAAAGGCGGAAACCGGCATCGCCTTCATCCTGCCGGGACAAGACGGCCTTTTCCTCCATGATTCAGCCTCCTACCCGATGCTGAGCGTTTATAAATTCCACCAAGCCTTGGCCGTCGCCCATTACTTGGACAGCCTGGAACTCCCGTTATCCCTTCTTGTCCCCATTCATCCCCAGGATTTGCGTCCGGACACTTACAGCCCGCTCCGGGACCAGCTTTGCCCGAAAGGCCAGGCCTTGAAACAGGATACCAGTCTACCCATCAAGGCTTTACTCTTGCAAAGCCTCCAGAACAGCGACAACAACGCCTGTGACATCCTTTTCGGTTTCCTCGGGAACGGGGACCCGCAAGAAGGCCTCCGGTATGCCGACCGCTATATCCAATCCTTGGGTCTTTCCGACACCCGGATTGCCGCGACCGAGTTCCAAATGCACCAAGACCTGCAATGCTGTTACCAGAACCGGACTTCCCCCTCGGAGGCAGCCCGCCTGATAGGCATGCTCCTTGAAGGAAAACTGTTCCAGAACCGTAAGTATCAGGATTTCATCATCGAAAGCATGATAGAATGCCAAACCGGCCAAGATCGTTTGGCCCAACCCCTATTGTCCACCCAAGCCCGGATTGGCCACAAGACAGGGACCGGTGACCGGAATTCCCAAGGGAAAATCATCGGCATCAACGACATAGGCTTCGTCTTCCTGCCCGATGGCCGCTACTATATTCTCGCCGTCTTTGTAAAAAATTCGGAAGAAAGCCCGGAAGAAACGACCCGGCTCATCGCCCGCATTTCCGGCATCGTCTACCGGCATGTAAGCGGATTAGAGATATGAAAAAGAATACCAAGAATCTTTGTGGAACCGGGCGGAATCGAACCGCCGTCCAAACAAGTAGCAAAAAAGTTTTCTACACGCTTAGCCCTTCCTTTGATTTTCGAGCCCCGGCAGGCGAAAGACTTTCCAACCATGGGCCTTATCCTCATGAATACTGCCGGAGACCTAAGGCGAACCTCCCGCAGGACCGGCTTTGATTGTTTTGCACTTCAGGATGGAACGAGCCGCCAATCAAGGCTTTTCCAAGAAGCGTCGCTGAATTTAGTACCTTGTACTAGGCAGCGAGAGCGTAATCGCTATTGTTGCCGTTTAATGGCTTGAGTACTGATATTAACGAGGTACATACCCGACCCTCGGCGTGCTTGCTCTCCCACTATCCCTGCTGTCAAATCCAGTCGGCCCCTCTGCAAACAGCTGCAAAGGTACGAAAAATAGTAATACGCAAACGAAAAAAATGCTTGTGCATGAACCTCGGCTCAATCGGGTTTTTACTACCTTTGCCTGTTTGGAACCGGCCTGCACCCCGTCCGGATTTTCCCCGGATCGAATCCTGCGCGATACCGGAACGGCTCGAAACGCCCGATGCAGTTCCTGCCACCAGAAACATATTCCTTAGACAATGAACGACTTGCTCAACCCGGATTCGTCCCGGCTTTCCGGATCGGATAAAGAAATCGAAAAAGCCCTGCGACCCTCCGGTTTCGACAGCTTCCAAGGCCAAAAAGGCGTGGTCGGCAACCTCAAAGTCTTTGTCATGGCAGCCCGCCAACGCAAGGAAGCCTTGGACCATGTTCTCCTGCACGGTCCTCCGGGCCTGGGAAAAACCACACTTTCCTATATCATTGCCAACGAATTGGGCGTAGGCATCAAGACCACTTCCGGACCTGTTTTGGACAAACCCGGCGAGCTGGCCGGTCTTTTGACCAACCTCGAACCCAACGATGTCTTGTTCATCGATGAAATCCACCGGCTTACTCCCGTAGTAGAGGAATACCTGTATTCGGCCATGGAGGACTACAAAATCGACATCATGATCGATTCGGGTCCCAATGCCCGCAGCGTGCAAATCGGCCTCAACCCGTTCACGCTCATCGGTGCCACAACCCGTTCCGGCCTGCTCACTTCCCCTTTGCGTTCCCGTTTCGGCATCAACGCCCGGCTTACCTATTACGATGCCCAGACCTTGAACCTGATTATCCAGCGTTCGGCCCATCTGCTCCATGTCAAAATCCACGAAGACGCCGCCTTCGAGATTGCCCGCCGCAGCCGTGGTACGCCCCGTATCGCCAACTTGCTGCTGCGCCGCGTGCGCGACTTCGCCCAAGTAGAAGGAAACGGGGACATCGAAATCGGCATCACCCGCCATGCCTTGGACGCCCTGAACGTGGACAAATACGGTTTGGACGAAATGGACAACCGTATCTTACTGACCATCATTGACAAATTCAAAGGCGGCCCGGTCGGGGTCAATACGATTGCGACCGCCGTGGGCGAAGACCCCGGTACGATAGAAGAGGTTTACGAACCTTACCTGATCCAGGAAGGCTTCTTGATGCGGACCCCGCGTGGGCGGGAAGTGACCCCGCTGGCCTACCAACACTTGGGACGTATTCCCAAAAGCCGGGAGACCTCCCTCTTTGACTAATCCTAAGATGGAACCTTTGACCGCCCTGAAAGTTCCCGCCATGGACGGAACCCTGCCTCTCAAGCCTGCCGGACAAGTTCCCGACGGATGCACAGGCATTTCCTCCGTTGCGGAAAACGCCTTGCCAAACGAGGCCATCCATACAGTCTTTCATCTCAACCAAGCGGGCGAAGTGGACGCCCATGCCTTCAAAACCGCCGCCCTGCGTATCCCCGGCATCGGCGACATCGGCATCGTCCCAACGCGCCCCGTACCGGAAGCCTTGAACCTCTACTGGCAACAATACCTTGCCCAGGGCAAGCAAGCCAGCATGCGCTATTTGGAACGGAACCAAGACAAACGGGCCGACCCAGGCTTGCTATTGCCGGGAAGCCAAAGCCTCGTCGTCATCCTTTGTCCCTACCGCCCACCCCAAGGCACCCGGCTCCATCCTCGTATCGCCCTCTACGCCCAAGGGGAAGATTACCATAAAGTGGTCAAGGACAAACTTTTCCAATTAGCCAAGATGCTACCGTCCCTGCCATTCCGGGCTTTTTGCGACACCGCCCCCTTGCTCGAAAAATTCTGGGCAAGCCAGGCTGGTTTGGGCTGGATAGGCAGGAACACTCTTTTAATTCATCCCCGTTTTGGCAGTTTTTGTTTCATCGGTATCCTGTTGACCGCAAACCGTTTCGACCAGTACGACACGCCTCTGCCCGAATCCGGGCTTCGGCTCGACAAGGGTTCCCGGCTCGCCCCCAAAGAAAGTTCCAGCCCAACCCCTGCCTTACCCGATGCGGAAAAAGCCAGATTGAAAAACGAGGCCATGAACCTTTCCCGGCACGAGGAACTACAAAAGCTATCGCCCCATCCTTGTTCCGATTGCCTGAAATGCGTCCAAGCCTGTCCCGGTCAAGCCCTTGAACCCGGCCAAGGCCTCGATGCCCGCCGTTGTTTCTCTTTCCTGACCATTGAAAACCAAGGGGAACGTCCGCCCATCTCGACCCCGTACTGGTTCGGCTGCGATATTTGCCAATCGGTCTGTCCTGCAAACCACATTCCCTGGGGTGAAACCCCAAGCCAGAAAGAAAGCCCCAATGCAAACCCGGCTCCATCAACGTCCGAAACGAGGCTTTCCCCATCCACAAGCAATGAGGCTTCCAATCCAGCCCCATCCCCTTTCGATCCGGCATTCCTGCCCTTACCCGGTTTGAAAGAACTCCATCCTGCCTGCCTCGCAGCCATGGACGAAGCAGGTTTTCAAAAAAGATTCCGCCATTCCCCGCTTTGCCGGGCCGGACGGGACGGACTTCTCAAAAACATGGAAGCCTGGCAGGCCGGACATGCCCAACAAGTGGAACGGCAGGGATGAAAGAGGCCTGAAAAACGGAAAAACGCCCTTACAAAAGCCCTAAAGGCACCTTGTCCCAAAAGAACCCTTCCCCGTTTCAAAGCTCGTATGGAAAAAAAACGTATCTTTGCGGCATGCTTTGCCGGAAGACCGCAACCATGACTTGCCCTCCGGCATTGCCTTTTTATCCAGACAGGGACAGGATCGTGCAGGATTATTAATTTATAAACACACAATAAAAAATTTCATCATGTCTAAGCTCAAAGTAGGGATTTGTGGCTTGGGCCGTATCGGCCGCATCGTTTTCCGCAATTTACTCGAAAAGCCGGATGTCGAGGTTGTAGCTTTCAACATCACAAAAGATGCAGCCACTATCGCCCACCTGATCAAGTACGACTCCGTCCATGGAATCTTTCCTGGCCAAGTGGAAGTGGAAGGCGACCATTTGATTGTGAACGGCAAGCAAATCGCACTTTATGTGGAACGGGATATAGCCAACATTCCCTGGGCTCGACATGATGTGGACGTAGTCATCGAAGCCACCGGCAAATTCAAGACACGCGAACTCTTGAACAAGCATATCGCCGCTGGAGCCAAGAAAGTCATCCTGACCGCCCCGGCCAAGAGTGCTTCCGATGTGGATGCGACCATCGTATGCGGGGTCAACGAAGAAATGATTACCCCCGAGCTGCAATTGGTTTCCAACGCCTCCTGCACCACCAACTGTTTGGCTCCCGTGGCCAAAGTGCTGCATGAAACCTTCGGAATCAAACGGGGCTTCATGAATACCGTGCATTCCTACACCAACGACCAAATCGTGCTCGACTCCCCGCACAAGGACTTGCGCCGTGCACGGGCCGCTGCCGTGTCCATCATCCCCACCAGCACAGGTGCGGCCAAAGCCGTCGGCTTGGTTCTGCCCGCCCTGCAAGGCAAAATGGATGGTTTGGCCATGCGTGTCCCGACCCCGGACGGTTCCATCGTGGACTTGACCGCCGAATTGGAACGGAACGTGACGGTCGAAGAAGTGAACGCGGCCATGAAACAAGCTGCCGAAGGCCCCTTGAAAGGCATTCTGGAATATACGGAAGACCCGATTGTGAGCATCGACATCGTGGGCAACCCGCATTCATCCATCTTCGATGCCCAACTGACCAAAGTCATGAATGGCAATTTCGTCAAAATCATGGCATGGTACGATAACGAGTTCGGCTACTCCAACCGCGTGGCCGACTTGGCCTGCAAACTCTTCGGCAAATAAGCCGGTTGGTTCCCAGGCCGGAAGGTGGATAAAAAGACTTTGCCCGGATGGGCCGGCAACGGCCAAACGCGGGAAGGTTCTTTTTATCCACTTTTTGCATATTCCATGGCCTCCAAGAAGAGCCTGAGAACGGCAATCTCCTGGAAGCCCTATCCCGTATTTGAACCTTGGAAAAACTTTTAGACCAAATCAATTTGCCCCAAGACCTGAGGAAACTGAAGGTCTCCCAATTGCCGCAATTGGCGGACGAGCTGAGGGAATTCATTATCCAGGTCATCGCAGACCATCCGGGCCATTTAGGAGCCTCTTTGGGGACCGTCGAGCTGACCGTGGCCTTGCATTATGTTTTCAATACGCCCTACGACCGTATCATCTGGGATGTGGGGCATCAAGCTTACGGCCATAAGATTTTGACCGGACGCAAGGAGCAGTTCGCGTCCATCCGTTGCTTGGGCGGTCTGAGCGGATTCCCCTCGCGCAACGAAAGCGAATACGATGCTTTCGGCACAGGGCATTCGTCCACTTCCATCTCGGCGGCCTTGGGAATGGCCATCGCATCCAACCTGAAGGGGGAAAAAGACCGGCAACATATCGCCGTCATCGGAGACGGGGCCATGACAGGGGGTATGGCATTCGAAGGCCTGAACAACGCCGGAGCTTCCAAAAGCAACTTGCTGGTGATTCTCAACGACAACGGCATGTCCATCGACATAAGCACCGGGGCCTTGAGCCGGTATTTCACGCGGATGAAAGCCTCCAAATCCTACAACCAACTCAAAAACAGCGTGTGGGACATGATGGGCGGTGACAATCCCGAACGCCAGAGCCATTCCAAGCACCTCATCAGCAAACTCAGCGGGGCCATGCGGTCCTTGATTTCGCCCAAGACCAGCAACCTGTTCGAAGCCATGGATTTCCGTTATTTCGGACCGATCGACGGACATGACATTCCCACCTTGGTTGCCGTACTGGCCGACCTCAAGACCATACAAGGTCCCAAACTCCTGCATATCGTCACCGTCAAAGGGAAAGGCCTCAAACAAGCCGAAGAAGACCCGACCATCTACCATGCACCCGGGAAATTCGATTCTTCCACCGGGCAATTGATCCCCACAAAAATCAATCTGAGCTTGGCTCCAAAATACCAGGATGTTTTCGGGAAAACCATCATCGAACTGGCCAAGGCCAATCCCCGCATTGTAGGAATCACGCCTGCCATGCCTACGGGCTGCTCTTTGAGCATGATGATGAAGAAAATGCCCGAACGGGTATTCGATGTGGGCATTGCCGAACAGCACGCGGTCACGTTCAGCGCGGGCTTGGCCGCCGAAGGCATGGTTCCCTTCTGCAACATCTACTCCTCGTTCATGCAAAGGAGCTTCGACCAAGTCATCCACGATGTGGCGCTGCAAAAGATTCCGGTCGTGTTCTGCCTTGACCGGGCAGGTTTGGTCGGGGAAGATGGGGCCACCCACCACGGAGCCTTCGACTTGGCGTATTTCCGTCCCATACCCAACCTCATCATCAGCGCTCCCATGAACGAAAGGGAACTGCGGAACCTCATGTACACGGCGCAATCAGAAAGCAACAAACTGCCTTTCGTCATCCGCTACCCGAGGGGACGGGGCGTTACCCCGCGTTGGAAAACGCCTTTGGAAATCCAGCCGGTCGGCAAAGGCGTCTGTGTGAAAGAAGGGAAGGATGCCGCTATCGTCTCCATCGGACATATCGGCAATACCGGACTCCAAGCCATCGAGCAAGCCGGAAACCGGGATCCCGGAAAACGGTTCGGACTATATAACATGATTTATCTCAAGCCCTTGGACGAGGACTTGCTGCAAGAAGTCTTTGAAAAATATCCGCGTATCATCACCCTCGAAGACGGGGTTTTGGCTGGAGGGCTGGCATCGGCGGTTTCCGAATTCGCTGTCCGCCACCATTATACCAATGAAATCCACTCCATCGGCATCCCCGACCGTTTCATCCCACAAGGTAGTATCGCGGAGCTTCAGAAGCTCTGCGGCATGGACCCTGAAAGCATCGCAGAGCTTCTGTTAGCGTAAGAAGTGGCTTAAGCCGGTTTAGCTCAAACCTTCAATCCGGCCATCCACCAAATCAATCCGCATCGCCTGCGGGCTTTCGGGAAGACCCGGCATCCGCATCATTTCACCCATGATGACTACCAACATCCTGGCGCCCCGGTTGATTTCAATGTCACGGACCTTGAGTTCAAAACCGGAAGGAGCCCCGGTTATCTTGGGATTGGATGTGAAGGAAGACTGGGTTTTGGCCACGCAAATGGGATAATCATCGACCCCCAAGGCATTGATTTGCTTGATTTTCTTTTCCGCCGCCGTGGCATAGGAGACCTCTCCTGCCCCATAAATGTCCTGGCAAAGCCGGGTAATTTTTTCCTTGACCCCCATCTTGCAATCGTAGGCGTAACGAAGTTCCCCGGACGGTTTCCTGTCGATGGTATCCACGACCAAACGGGCCAAATCCACCGCACCTTCCCCGCCTTTGGCAAAGGCCTCGTTGATAGCGAATCCCACACCCAGTTCTTGGCAATGGTCACGCAAGGCATTGATTTCCTCCTCGGTATCATCCCCATAACGGTTGAAAGCCACCACGATGCTCTGGTTGAACTTCTTCAGGATTTCCACATGGCGGTCCAAATTGGCAAAACCTCGCTTCAAGGCATCCATGTCCGGCTTGGCCATCCCGGCTTCCGGAACCCCGCCATGAATCTTCAAACTGCGGGCAGTCACAACCAAGACACTCAAATCCGGATGCAAACCCGTTTCGCGGCATTTGATGTCGAAAAATTTTTCAGCCCCCAAATCGGCACCGAAACCGGCTTCCGTAATGGCATAGTCGCCGAACGTCAAAGCCATCTTGGTAGCCAACACCGAGTTGCAGCCGTGCGCGATATTGGCGAAAGGCCCACCATGGATGAAAGCCGCCGTATGTTCGGTGGTCTGCACCAGATTGGGCAGCAGGGCATCTTTCAAAAGTACCGTAATCGCTCCGGCAATACCCAAATCCTTCACCGTGAACGCAGCCCCGGAATAAGTATACCCTAGCAGGATGTTTTCAATCCGATGCCGCAAATCGTCCAAATCCCGGCTCAAACACAAAATGGCCATCAACTCGGAGGCCGCCGTGATATCGAAGCCTGTCTGTTGGGGAATCCCGTCGGTTGCCGAACCCAAACCGGTAATGATATGGCGCAAACTCCGATCATTCACGTCCAAAACCCGTTTCCAACGCACCTCACGCAAGCCCACGTTGCTGTCGCGATGCTGGTAAAGGTAGTTGTCGAGCATGGCCGTAATCATGTTGTGGGCCGAGGTGATGGCATGGAAATCGCCCGTGAAGTGCAAGTTGATGTTCTCCATCGGAAGCACCTGGGCGTAACCACCCCCGGCGGCGCCTCCCTTCATCCCGAAGCAGGGCCCCAAGGAAGGTTCCCGCAAAGCTACAATGGCTTTCTTTCCTATTTTGTTCAAACCCAATGCCAAACCGATAGAAACGGTCGTTTTCCCGATACCGGCCTTGTTGGGTGTGATGGCCGTGACCAAAATCAAATGATGTTTCTTGATTCTTTCCTCATCGATTTCCGAACAGTCGATTTTGGCCACATAATGCCCGTAAGGATGTGTCTTTTCAAGGTCTATGCCCAAATCCCGGGCAATCTCATCGATTTTTTTCAACGGGGTTTCCCGTGCGATTTCAATATCTGGTTTCATTTTAGTTTACTTTAATTAAGAAGATGTTCAAATTTATTTGTTCAGGCCATCGGAAGGGGCGAACGGAATCCTGAAACCGGTCTCTGAAAATTCAGCCTTCTCAGGATTGTAAGAAATTCTAAACAACTTCTAAACAGCTTCTAAAAAAAGGGAAGCCCGTAAGACTTCCCTCCTTTTCCCGGAAACCGGGCCGTCCATGGAATAGGCCATGGTCCCTTTTTTATTCGTTATAGGGTTCAAAATCTTCTTTTCCCACACCGCAAACGGGGCAAACCCAAGTATCGGGAATGTCTTCAAATGCGGTTCCCGGGGCAATGCCGCCTTCGGGGTCACCCTTGGCAGGATCATAAACGTATTGGCAGATAGCGCAAATGTACTTTTTCATGTCTGTGATTTTTTAAGTTTGAAAGCGAAGATACGAAGATTCCGGGACATAGGGAAGCCCATGGCGAATACGTCTGCGCAGATTCAAGTCACGGTGGTGTGTCATATCTTACTCACTCTGACACACCGCCTGAGTTTTATTTCAAATCCCTATTTTGATACACCCTCCGCCCGACTTTCGTTATCTTTGAAGGCTTCGCCCTCGAAGAGAGGATGCGGTTCGGCATAGCCAAATTGGAAACTGCGTTTCCATTTGTCTCTGCGCTCTCCTTTCGCTATTTTTGAGGGCTTCGCCCTCGAAGATAGGATGCGGTTCGGCATAGCCAAATTAGAAACTGCGTTTCCATTTGTCTCTGCGCTCTCCTTTCGCTATTTTTGCAGAATGTTAGAGGCCGTTCCCGTTTCGCGGAAAGAGAGAAAGCCTCTGCGTGTCCCAAAAGAAAAATAAAATGAAAAGCTCCGGCCATTGCATCATTCCTTTCTTTTTTTTCGCTATTTTGTTGGTTTCGTCCCCTTTGCAAGGTTTTGAAAGCCGGAACCAGAAACTGATGGCCAAATCCGTGGAAGGCTCGTGGCAGATTACCAATGTCAAAGGCCAGAAACTTGAAGCCAAGGGAAACCTCTGCTTCCTCAACTTCGATTGCCTTAAAAAGCAGATGAACGGATTTGCCGGTTGCAACTATATCCACGGGAAATTCAATTTCAAGACAAAGAAGAGACAATTGGAATTCCAGCCCCTTGCTTCCTCCCGTATGGCCTGTCCCGAAATGCAAACGGAAAGCGAAATCCTGAACAGCCTGAGCGAAATCAAGACCTTTTCCATCCAAAGCGGAATCGACCCGGAACATCCCGTCCTCAAGCTCAATACTTCCAACGGACAGGAAGTCATGACTTTGGTCAAGATGATGCCCATTGACGGAAAATGGACGGTTGTAAAAATCAACGACAGCCTCGTGGAAGGAGGGGAAAACGAGATTTTCCTTTTCTTCAACTCCGCCCAAAAGCAGGTACATGGCAAAATCGGCTGCAACAATTACAACGCCTCCTTGGAGTTCAGCCCCCAAAAACCTGCCTTGGTCAAAATCGGCCCCGGTATAACCACGATGATGGCCTGCCCGGACTTGGATCTCGAGCAATCCTTGCTCAAAGCCCTTTCCGAAGTGGTATCCTTCAAAAAGTTTTCCGACCGCAAAGCAATCCTGAGCAATGCCGGCGGAGAAATCCTGATTGAACTGGCTCGTTAAAAAGTCGAACCGCAAACGAAACTGCCATGGACTTCCAATGGGAATGGATTCTGCGCTTGTGTGTCGCCGGTCTCCTTGGGGCCTTCATCGGCATGGAACGGGAATACCGAGCCAAGGAAGCCGGTTACAGGACCCATTTCCTCATTTCGTTGGGCAGCGCCTTGTTCACTCTTGTTTCCATTTACGGTTTCGAAGCTTATGCGGCGAAAACCGGGGTTCAAATCGACCCCAGCCGTTTAGCGGCCCAAATCGTTACGGGTATCGGTTTCTTGGGTGCCGGTTCCATCGTGATACAAAAATACTTTGTCAGAGGGTTGACTACGGCGGCAGGCATCTGGGCCACGGCGGGCATCGGCCTCTGTGTCGGATGCGGCATGTACGCGTTGGGCATCGCCGCCACAATCTTGGTCTTGCTCGGTTTGGAAGTCTTCCAAAAAGCGTTCAAGAATTCGGAGACCCGCCCTTATGTCATTGTTTTCTCCACATCCCATGTAGACCAGGTCCCCGATGTCATCAGCCGGTTCGAAAAAATGAAGTTCAAGATAATCAGCTATGAACTTTCCCGCCAAAATGAAAATTCGCCCCGCTATTCGGTCAGCCTCGTACTCAATGGCCGGAATCTGACGGACGAAAACCAATTGCTGTCCTTCTTGAAAGAATTTCCAGATATTACCTTGGAAAAATTAGCTTAATTTCCATAAATTTGCTATTTTGTTCCTTTTCCAGAACCTGCACCCGTAGGGAAGAAAAACACGACACAATGAAAAAGCTCTTGACCATAGCGCTGGCCGGGGTCCTTATTACCGCTTGCGGGAACCAATCCGGACAAGCCATTGCCGCTAACGACCAAAAACAGGGACGTACGACGGAAACCGCCCAAACGGAAAAGACCATCCATCTGACCAAGGCCGAATTTTTGGAAAAAGTCGTCAACTACGAAACCCAACCCGATGCTTGGGACTATTTGGGCGACAAACCTTGCATCATCGACTTTTATGCTTCCTGGTGTGGTCCCTGTAAAATGATTGCCCCGGTTTTGGAAGAACTGGCTACCGAATACGAAGGGAAAATCTACATTTACAAAATCAATACCGAACAAGAGAGGGAACTGGCCGCCGATTTCGGCATCCAATCCATCCCCACACTGCTTTTCGTTCCGATGAAAGGCCAGCCCCAAATGGCACGGGGCGCCCTTCCTAAGGAAACCTTGAAAGAAGCCATCGACAAAATCCTGTTGCCCGAATAAACTTTTCATCCGACCATCGGAAGAAATCCGAGGAAGCGTGCCTATTTCCCAAGGGAGTGCCATGCTACCCGATACGGAAATGCCGTTCGACTGCATGGTGCTCGCTTCCAATTTTTCCTCTAAGAAGCTGTTTGAAATTTCTTGCAATCCTGAAAAGGTGGATTCGCCGGGACCGATTTCAGGATTTCGTTTGTCCGCCAGGGTTGATTACGGAGGCGGTGTGTCATAATGAGCAATCTGGCTTTGCCGAAGACTGGCTGCACCTCGGCAGAGTCCAAGCAAGGTGGGCTA